>CAIPTD010000001.1 GCA_903867885.1 uncultured Ferrovum sp.
AGTCCGCACAACGTAAGAGTGGTGGGCCGAAGTTGTATGCGTGGCATGCGCCGGAGGTAGCGTGCATTAACAAGGGCAAAAGCCGTCAACCCTATGAGTTTGGATGCAAGGTAGGGATTGCAGTCACCTTAAAGCGCAATCTGATTGTGGGCGCGCGCGCATTCCACGGTAATCCCTATGATGGGCATACCTTGCAGCAACAAATCGAACAGAGCACGATCCTGATGCAGGACAACACTATTATTCCTGATACCGCCTATGTTGACTTGGGCTACCGGGGAGTAGACCGGGATAACCCGGGGCTTTCCATTAAGCATCGAGGAAAGTTTAAGACCTTAAGCAAGACTGAACGTAAAAACCTGAAGCGCCGGCAAGCCATTGAGCCGATCATTGGTCATCTCAAACAAGATCACAGGATGGATCGATGCCATCTGAAAGGTGAAACAGGGGATCGAATTCATGCAGTGCTGTGTGCAGCGGGATTCAATATCAAATGGCTGCTGAGGATGATCCTGAAGAAAGGCGTGAAGCCTTTTTTACGCCTGCTTTCAGGCACGCATATAACTTCGGCCCATCGCTCTTACGTTGTGCGGACTGCACGATGATCTGTTTCGACTTGGCTATGGCTGGGTTTACGATCTCGTGAACCGCTGCACTCAGCGCGCTTGTCTTACGCGCCAACTCCCGATGCAAGCGACCCACAATAGTCCGCTGGCGTTTGATTGTTCCCTTAATATCAGAGTGTAATGAATAAATCAGACCTGACTAAAGAATTAAGCTCTGAGCGGGTATTCCCAAACCAGTATGCAAGCGACGGATCATCGGTAATGTCAAACTTCTTTTTCTAGAGAGCACTTCATAAACCCGATTGAGTTGGCCAATCATGGGTTTTAAATCTTTGGGCTTGAGATTGGCCTGCTCCATCCGAAATTTAATTGCCTCAATCGGATCGTTTGAGGACACTACATAATGCTTGGCCTCATACGACTCAATCAATAGCAACAGCATCTCAAAACGATCTGCTTTCTTGGTCCCCAGAACCGGCTCTTTGTCAAAATAAAGAGCCGCCTCTTCAAGAGCTAATGCATACTCTGCTTCGTTATGTATTGGTTTCAATTCTTTCATCAGTTTTCCTATCCTACCGTTAAGGCATCTACCTTGTCATATTCTTGATAGGTTCCAACAAACTTGATGTAAATGGCTCCAAACTGATACGCAATCGCCACGATTAAACGGTACTTATTACCCGCAATATTAAAAACCACTCTATTTTTTCCCACCACACTCGCGCTCTTATACTGGGCCTTAATCTCATTGGGCGTTCGCCAATTGGCTCCGACCGCCTCGTCATACCAGGCCCTTAAAGCCTGTTCAGAATCAGGATAAAATCAGCTAAATCTAACGCTAACTTTAGACCCTCTATAAATTGCAACCCATCCATAATTTTCTTTCAAAGTTATCAATAAAAACATGAGTGCAAATTACTAAGCCATTTCAGTAGAAATTAGCCTAAAGTCGCAATCATCTCAATTTTTGGCGCAACTGTTCTTACCAGTTTCTCAACTCCATGCCCGGGATTCGATCTCTTTTGCGAAACAAGCAATCCCAATTTCTCCAAGAGTCCAATGTCCTTAGTAATGGCAGAGCGTTCACGATGCAACTTGACCGTTAGTTGGGTAATCGTTTTAGGCTCATCCATCACCTCTAACATCAGGCGCCTACGCGCTTCTGAGAGGACCATGAACATCTCTTGAGGATCTTCAAATGAGAAAGTGGCTGACTTCTTAAATGATTCACCACGATCTGCTTTTTGCGCAGCTTTGCGCGCGCGATCGAAAAAGCCCTCAACCTTATCAGTGCGAATAATTACCTTAGTCATTTTTTCACCTTTTTTAATCCTTTAACGATGTGCTGCCACTCTTCTTGAAACTGTTCTAGAGTTTGCTCATAACTTTCAAATTCAACAGGGGCTACTTTGCCCATATAGTGCCTGTGGTGATAATCATGTGCATTATCAAATCCCAACACACGCCCGTTATCTTTCTGACAAATCAGTGGATTGATATAAGCCAGGTTGTATCTTGTTACTATCGTCTTACCATCTTGAACATACCCCCAAACTTCGAAGCTTAAAATTCCGCCGCCCTTATTTGCCTTTAACTTAAACGTCTCCCTCTCCAACTGGGATTCGATCTTGGGCTTGGATTTTTTAATCATTACGAACAGTTTATCAGATATGTCCTGAAATTGCATACCTGAATTTTTAAAGGGTGATACATGGCATTAGCGCACCGATCAATACCCCACTTAATGAGAACGAGTCCGTTTTGTAAACACTGGTATTTTAAATAATCTTATCTTTCTTATGCCTTCTA
>CAIPTD010000002.1 GCA_903867885.1 uncultured Ferrovum sp.
AGATTTTAGAAATCATCCTCAATGATGAAATTGGACACGTACTTATAGGTAACCGCTGGTTTAATTTCTTATGCGATAAAGATCGTCTTTCTCCGATTGCCACGTATCGAGAGTTGGCGATTCAATATCGAGCGCCTATTTTAAAAGCACCATTCAATATGGAGGCTCGTCAACAGGCTGGTTTTACATCTGAAGAGTTAAGCCTTCTTGGGTCATAGTCAATACATATGAAGGTATTAAGCCTCATTCCTCCAATGACTCAGCTCAATACGCCGTATCCTTCTACGGCATATCTAACAGGGTTTTTGAGATCTCGTGACATTGATGCTGTTCAAGAAGATCTGGCTTTGGCTCTAGTGCTCAGTTTTTTTACGCCTGAGGGTATTGCAGAGATTCGTGCTGAAGCAATCAATATCCCTGAAGAAAATCGTAGTGCTAGTGTCAATTTTTTCTTGGACCACTTTACGGCTTATCAGTCTAGTATTGCGCCTGTGATTGCTTTCCTGCAGGGGCGCGATAGCACTCTGAGTCATCGCATCAATGCTCGAGGTTTCTTGCCTGAGGGGCCACGCTTTGCTTCTTTGGATGCATTTGACGATGAGGAGGCGGGCGATTCTTTGGCTTGGGCATTTGGCGCTTTGGGCTCTCAAGATCGGGCGCGTCATTTTGCAACCCTCTATCTCAACGATCTTTCAGATGTCTTGCGTGATGCCGTTGACGATCGTTTTGAATTCGTTCGCTATGCAGAATCTCTAGCAGGGAGTCAACCCACATTTACGCCTTTAGAGAGTGCGTTGAACGCTAAGCCAACACTGATGGATTTACATCTGCAGGATCTTGCAAAACATACGATTAAAAAACACGATCCTAGTTTGGTGCTCTTATCAGTCCCTTTTCCGGGAGCAATGTATGCGGCGTTACGGATCGCTCAGGTAATTAAAAAGATCAATCCACAAATCAAGATTGCTCTTGGTGGTGGCTATGTCAATACAGAGCTGAGAGAGCTCTCTGATATCCGTATTTTTGATTATGTCGACTTTATTACGCTCGATTCTGGAGAGCGACCTTTGCTTGCGCTGCTTGAACATCTCGAGGGAAAGCGCTCTGCAGAAAGATTAGTGCGTACCTTTATCCGCAACTCAAGTCATCGGGTGCAATATCTCAATTGGCAGGAGCCTGATATTCCTTTCGAGGAGGTTGGTACCGCTACTTGGGATGGGTTGCCACTCGATTCTTATCTATCCCTTTTAGACATGCTCAATCCTATGCATCGACTATGGAGTGATGGGCGTTGGAATAAGCTCACTGTCGCGCATGGCTGTTATTGGAAAAAATGCAGTTTTTGTGATGTGTCCCTTGATTATATTTCTCGTTATGAAACTGCTTCAGCGAGCTTGCTAGTGGATCGTATCGAGCAAATTATTGCTGAGACTGGGCAAACGGGGTTTCACTTTGTCGATGAAGCAGCCCCACCAAAAATATTAAAGGCTCTTGCTGAGGAACTCATTCGCCGTCAGGTGCTGATCTCGTGGTGGGGCAATATTCGCTTTGAGAAAACCTTCACCCCTGAATTGGCGGAGCTGTTAGCTAAAAGTGGATGTATTGCGATGTCTGGAGGTCTCGAAGTGGCCTCTGATCGCCTACTCAATCTCATGAAAAAGGGGGTATCCGTGGAGCAGGTAGCTCAAGTTACCAAAGGATTCTCAGATGCCGGCATCTTGGTTCATGCTTATTTAATGTATGGCTTTTCTACTCAAACCGTACAGGAAACGGTAGATGCTTTGGAGTATGTGAGACAGCTTTTTCAGCATGGGTGCATTCAAAGCGGCTTCTTTCATCGTTTTACTTGCACCGTACATTCTCCAGTGGGTCAAAATCCGCAAGAGTATGGAATTGAACTCATTCCTTTGCCAGAAACCACCTTTGCCAAGAATGATGTTGCCTTTATTGATCCCACTGGGGTTGATCATGGAGCCCTTGGTCAGGGGCTAAAAAAGGCCATTTATAACTATATGCACGGCGTAGGATTTGAGATCAAAACTCAGTCTTGGTTTGATGGTTTGGGCATCGCCATACCAAAGACAACTATCCCTAAAAATTTCATTCAAAACGCCTTGTATCGCTAGCCCACCTCTATAAATTAGACTTACAATTATTTTACAAAGCGCTCAATTAACGTTGGAGAAATCAATGAATTTATCGCGTCGTACTTTTATTGCATCAGCCGCACTAGCTCCAGTAGCTTGTGGCGTTCCTCTCTCATATGAGCGTGGGACACCAGTTGCCCAGCCAAAACCTTTGCCGGCAGTGCGCGCTCCTCAAGTGGGTCAGGAGTGGTCTTATATCAAGCGCAATGTATTTGATGGGAAAAACCTAGGAATTATTACCGAGCGTGTTGCTAGTGTTGGCTCGACCATTGTGATTGAGCGCACAGATGAAAGTGGCGGCAAGCTGCCGAATGAAGTGCAGGGCCCATGGGGTGTTGTGCAGACCGATCCACAGTGGTCGCGAAC
>CAIPTD010000003.1 GCA_903867885.1 uncultured Ferrovum sp.
GCTGGGCTTGCTATGGGGCTTTGATCAGCCTTCCACTCTCAGTCGCGGGCCTAAATGTTTTTTTGGGAATAGCAGTCCTATTCGCTTTGATATCTAGAGAGTTTTGGCAGGCCGCACCGCAATTAGTGCGTCACCCTATTGCAATGATCGCCGTGCTGTTATTGATTCTTCTGGCGATCGGAACCCTCTATTCCAGTGCACCAGACTCTGAAAGTTTTAACTATCTCTGGCGATACAAAAAGCTGATTCTCATTCCTTTACTGATTCCCTTTTTTCAAGAACCTCGCTTTCGCTATCAAGCTATTACCTGTTTTAGTTTAGCCACCTTCCTGACCGTTCTCGCCTCATGGTCCGAGTTTTTCCAAATCACGCATATGAGCGATCCTGCCTATGGTGACTTTACCGGTGACTCCGTATTCGTCATGCACATCACCCAAGGCTACCTATTCGCAATGCTGGTTGCCCTAGCCTTATCGCTCTTTATTGCAAGCAAAAACTTATATGCTAGGCTGGCATGGCTCATCATTGCGGCGATTACCGTCGCCGATATTTGTTGGGTGATGTGGGGTAAAACAGGAAAAGTTACGCTTGTTATTCTGGTTATTTGGGGCTGTTGGGAATGGTTGAATTCTCAAAACTGGCGCTTCATCACTAAGTCCATCCTCCAAGTGCTCTGCATAGGTTTAGTGCTGGGCGGCACGGCAATAGCCGCAAAAAACTCAGCACTGTCATTTGGCGTGATTCGAACAGAACTAGAACATTCTGGAAGCACCGGTGAAATCACGAGTCAAGGGCTGCGAAGAGAATTTGCTAAAACTGGGGTCCTTATTTTCCTCAAAAGTCCATGGATAGGTCATGGCACGGGATCCATCATGACGGAACAATCGCGTTTTGCTCACGATGCCATCACCCCTGTAGCCAAGGTCGTCACCGTCAATTTGCATAATGAGTATTTGATGCAGGCTACCCAAGTGGGCGTGTTAGGGATTGCACTCTTCATCGCTTGGATTGTGACCTCTTGGTTTTACTCTCTCAATTCAGTATTGGCCTGGCAAGGTATTGCACTGCGCGGAGTCCTAGTCGTTTTTGCCTCAGGCTGTATGTTTAATTCTTACCTCTGGGATCATATTGAGGGGTATACCTTTATCCTGTTGCTGGCCACCCTGGTCCCGATGAATCGAATCTCGCATCAAGCCTTTTTTGCAAAGAATACTTGAGTTTCTGATACAAAAAGACGGACAAGATCCATGGCTTGATTTTCTTTGCTAACAATAAAATCTTTCAGGAGCGGCGCTGTGGCTCGAGCACAGTCAAGATCCTCAAAACCATAGGCAACACCATATCTATTGACAGGATCGGGCTCCCACAAATCTTTACTAACCCCTTCATCGGGAATCACGATCGCATCAGCGCCGCAAAGTGCAGCGAAATAGCCATAGTAAGTGTGCGTGTCATAGGAAATAAACGTTTTTACACGTTTAAAAATCTGAGAGATCTCAGTATGGTTCATCCTATCTATGAGAATAGAATCAATCAATGAATGCTGTATTGGCTTGTTTCGACCTTTACGAATGCAATAAGCCGTTCCGGTTCTCTGGCCATCAGGAAGTGCGCCTTCCATATTGTATTTATCCAGAGGCAGATCCAATATTTTCAATTGCGTTTTAGAAACGGTTGAACCAGGGTAATTGAAACCATTCGACCAATGGTTGTGATCAAAATACAGTTCGCCTGGCCCATAGCATGGACTTCTCTCAGACCCCCCCGGCGTATACAGTAAATATCTCACTACGTTTTTTGCTTTAAGGGGATTCCCTTTCGTAAACTCTGGATAAACCACAACCCAGTTTTCATCAAAACCTAATTTTGGCCCATCGTAAATGGGGGTATTTGCGCCTGGCTTGGTTTTATAAGCACGAAGATAATAGCGCTTCCAATCTTTAAGCGTTTCAGCCAAAGCAGTCTTGTAATTTAAGACATTGATCTCCCTCGTTTCAAAGAATTGATAGAGATAAGCTTCATAGCCCAGAGAATTAAGGACAGCGCATAATTTATGCATGACCATGACGCCACCAAAATCATCGTTATAACTCGGGGCAAAAATCAGATATTTTTTTTTCATCAAATAAAATTATGCACATCCATGAAGAACTTATTAAGTTCAATCTGTTGAGCTTCGGCCCTAGTTTTAACTTCAATCATTTTTTTTATTGAGTATGTTGGCATCAAAGCCCTCGGGTAAAAACTTGATTTCTAAATGTGCGGAAGCAGAGGGAATAGGGACCCCCAATGTTCGTCTCTTCGAGCCCAATAACACAGCACCAAAAGCAACTAATTGGCGAAGGATTAACTTTCTTCTTAAATGACCTCCATTGAATCCAGGCTTAGTGAGGAAAATCCAGTCATAAAAATCTTGCAATATATGACGACGTTTAAGTTTTCCCAACCATATGTAGCGATCTGCTCGAAGTGTACTAACCTTGCAGGCAAAAGAGTGAGTGGTAGAGTTTGTAGTTCGCCACAGCGCATATTTTCCTTTGAATACTCTCGTTGGTTCCGACAAAACCTCATCACAAACATAAGGATTCGTCCCAAATACAAATCCCCCATATTTATCAGGGTGATCATATAAGGTGACGTAATCAAACACGTGCATCCCCTCTTCAAGTACCTCACTTGCTTGTGGCATGTGCCAGTAATCATCTTCGATGACATACACAATATCTTCTTCCTGGAAATTGTTCAGCGCATAGTGAACCAGGTGATAAAAGGAATAGACCTGCCCTAACTGTGTAGATTCAAAATAGAAAAAGTTTTTCGCTTTTAATAGCGCAACCGTATCGTCATCACAATGATCAGCAATACACACCATCTTGTAATCAGGAAAAGTCAGAATCAGATTTTCTAAGCAGGCTAGCTTAGAAAAGCCTTCCATACGGGGCTTGGCATTTGGTTTGCTACAAATACGATAGAGCAAATATTTATTCATTCTCTAGATTACTTACCTCGGTTAATTTGAACCCTCGGTTTTCAATGATGAGGATTGATGCCATAGCCAAACGCCATCGTTAAAGTTCCCCAAGTATCATCTCTACCGCCTGTTTTGTACCTATTGGCGAAAGAGTTGGCTTGCGCAAATGATTACTTTCCCAGTCTGTATGAAGTGACTTCAGAAGATTCAGCGCAGCTGTTTTGTCGTCCATCTCCACGGCATAACCCCCATGGTTGATGGCCATTTGCGTAAAACTCGGGTTAAGGTGTGTGAAGGCGAGTACGGGGCGTTTCGCCCAAAGATAGTCATACCATTTAGAGGGAATATATTCGGCGCAATCCATGGTGGTACCGTGAATGAGCAGCAAAGCATCACACTGATGCATCCTCTGCTGAATACGTTCGCGGCCCGAAAGACCCGTCACAGGATCGTTTTCTAATCTGCCATAAAGTACAAAGTGCTGATCCAATCCTTGCGAGCGAATGGCTTCGAGGCCTGCGCTATCCACCGGGCCACCATAGCAGTGAATCTCAATATCAGCCGCTATTTCGGGAAACGCAGATTTGAGCGCTGCGAACAAGTCTACAAAAGGCTTAAGACTGCGCACAGCGGAGAGTGATCCAAAGTGGCCAATGATCAGCTTGGCGCCTTTCACATATTCAGCTTGAACCTGAGGGGGTTCTGCCCCGGGGTAAACCACCCTGCCCTTATTGGCTAATTCGGGGTGGCGCTGTTTGGCACTGGTAAGCGCGCCTTCAGTAAACC
>CAIPTD010000004.1 GCA_903867885.1 uncultured Ferrovum sp.
AGCAAGGAGCGTTGCCGAATACGCTCCTTCGCTGCTTGAAAAGCGCCCTCAACCCGTGATCCAAAAAACGTTCTATCGATATCCTCATGGCAATAGGCTTGAACAGTGCGTATTTCATGTAAGGTCTCATCGATATAACTCCCAATATCCCCTATTTTTTCCTGACTGGTTCTGGAAAGTTTTCGAACGCGACGCCCAAATACGATGATGGGAATGATCGTCACGGGAATAATAGCCATCACAAAAAGGGTGAGTTTCAGACTGGTCGTCATGAGCAAGACCAACCCACCAATGCCTAGCAAACTATTCCGTAAAGCAATCGAAACCGAAGAACCAATGACTGATTCGATCAGCGTCGTATCATTGGTGAGGCGCGAAATCATCTCGCCCGTCCTCACCGTTTCAAAATAGCCAGGACTAAAATCCAGTAAGCGACTAAATACCGCAAGGCGCAAATCTGCCACCACTCTTTCACCCAGCCAAGAGACTTGATAAAAACGTAGAAATGTTGCCGCTGCTAATATTGCAACCACCAACAACAACCCAACCAAAGCCTGATCAAGGAAGGCGGGGCCACCATGAGATCCAAAACCCAAGTCAATGACACGACGTAAGCCCTGTCCAATGGCCAATACGCCACACGCTGCGACAATCAGAGCGAGTCCCGCAAGCAGTACTCTGAGTCTGTAGGGATACAGAAAGGGCCAAAGACGCATCAGCCCAAATACATTTTTTTTTGCCGCAGTAGAACGCTCTTCTAGATGGTCTCTTCGCATTAAAGGGTGAATACCGTTGAGCCCGTGGTCTTACGTGCTTCAAGATCACGGTGTGCCTGCGCAGCCTCGCTAAGAGGGTAGTGCTGATGAATAAACAGCTTGACCTGACCCGAAATCACCACATCGAATAAGTCTGAAGAAATACGCTCTAAATCTTCGCGTTGCGCCGTGTAAGTAAACAGAGTTGGCCGGGTGATGAACAGCGATCCCATCTTGGCCAATAAACCCAGATCAAAGGGTGGTACTGGACCGGATGCAGCGCCATACAGCACCATTGTGCCTAGTGGAGCCAAACACTCTAAAGATTGCATAAACGTATCGCGCCCAATCGAGTCATACACCACAGGTACTTTTTGCCCATGCGTGATTTCCATGACGCGCTCTTGAAAATTTTCACGGGTGTAAACAATCGGGTGAGTACAGCCATGGCTGCGCGCCAACTCTGCCTTATCATCACTGCCCACTGTGCCAATGACATTGACACCTAATGCCTTGGCCCACTGACATAAAATTAATCCCACTCCCCCCGCGGCGGCATGCACCAAAATCGTCTCACCCGCTTTCACTGGATAAGTGCGCTTTAACAGGTACTGAGCCGTCATACCCTGCAACATCATTGAAGCCCCTTGCTCAAAACTGAGTGCCTCAGGCAGTTTCACCAATCGATCCGCAGGAATGACTCTACGCTCAGAATAGGCGCCCAAAGGGCCTCCCGCATAGGCCACACGATCCCCCACCTTAAGATGACTCACACCCTCTCCCAAGGCTTCCACCACGCCCGCAGCCTCGAGACCCGGCGTAGCAGGGCATGGAACGGGATAGGTTCCGCTGCGGTGATACACATCGATATAGTTCAATCCCACTGCATGATGTTTAAGGAGTGCCTCGCCTGGTCCAGGCTTCGCCACATCGACCTCTTCCCACACCAAAACCTCGGGGCCACCTTGCGCATGCATTCGTATAGCGTGTGTCATGTCATTATTTCCTTCTTTAAATCTTGAGTGTTTTCAAAGTGTCCAAAATGCAAAAGTACCGCAGGCAAAATCAATAAATTCAGCAGGGTTGAGGTTAGCAAGCCGCCCACAATAATACTTGCCATCGGACCTTCAATCTCTCTTCCAGGTTCCCCACTTCCTAGTGCCAGCGGTAACAAGCCAATAGCGGTAACAAGGGCGGTCATGAGAATAGAAGGTAAACGCTCCGCAGCCCCTCTGCGTGCGGTTTCGGCATTCCAA
>CAIPTD010000005.1 GCA_903867885.1 uncultured Ferrovum sp.
TTGATTCAGCGATGTGGTTGATGGAAGTTGTAAGTAGATTTTTTTTGTTTTCTATTGTCGAGTTTTACGAAAAAAACCTTTTAATCGTCATTTTTGCACAGTCTCAGCTGAATTTCTTGGTTTTTCTGCCTACTTCCATTTTATTTGGCACTTAGTGTATCGGTAATCGGTAATCCCCCCTTTTTACAGGGGCGTGAGAAGTAGAAATATTATGCAGCCATGGCCAGCCGCTGTTTCGGTGTAAATCCACCCAATGCCATATTTGGGCGGTCATGGTTATAAAACCACATCCATTGTGTCGCAAAGTCTCTGACTTCTTCTAGTCCCGCCCAATAGTATTGGGAGAGCCATTCGTACCTCACTGTCCTGTTAAACCGTTCCACATAAGCATTCTGTTGCGGGTTTCCTGGCTGAATATACTCAAGCCTGATTCCCATTTCTTCAGCCCACTGTTGAATCGCAGAACTAATGTATTCGGGGCCATTGTCGCAGCGAATCACTTGGGGCTTACCCCGCCATGAAATGATTTGCTTTAATTCCCGAATCACTCGTTCTGATGGAAGAGAGAAATCAACCTCAATGCCTAAGGCTTCACGGTTAAAGTCATCAATCACATTCAACAACCTAAACTTCCTGCCATCTTCTAACTGGTCATGCATGAAATCCATCGACCACACTTGATTGATGCCTTGCGGCACCGATAACGACTCTGGCTTCTCTCGTACTAATCTCTTATGGGGTTTAATGCGTAAATTCAGCTCTAACTCTTTGTAAATCCTATACACACGCTTGTGATTCCATGGAAAACCTTTGACGTTTCTCAAGTACAAAAAGCACAGACCAAATCCCCAATTGCGATTGTTGTCGGTTAATCGGATCAACCAATCGGCAATTTCTTCGTTCTCCGTATCCAGCTTGCGATTGTATCGATAGCACGTCTCACTGACCCTTAAGGCCTCGCAGGCCAAACGAATGCAAATTCCTTTCTGTTCAACAAACGCTTTGGCCATCTCTCGTCGGTGAGATGGCCTTACCACTTTTTTTCGAGGGCCTCCGAAACAATCTCAGCTTTGAGCTTTTCCTCAAGGTACATCTTCTTAAGGCGGCGGTTTTCCTCCTCCAGTTCTTTCATGCGGGACATCATCGATACATCCATCCCGCCATACTTTGCTCGCCACTTGTAAAAAGTTGCCGTGCTGATGCCTAACTCACGGCATATTTCTGGTACCCCAATCCCTGCTTCAACACGTTTCAACGCTTCCATGATCTGGCTATCGCTGAACTTCGATCTCTTCATGTAGAACTCCTCAATGTGAGAATATTCTACTTCAGACTCCACCGATTTATAGGGGGGATTACCAGGAGGGCGTTGAAGAGCTGTTAGCGCAAACGATTAACGTAGCCCTGACATTGAAATTGATTGCAAAGAAAGAACTGGCTACGGTGATCGTGGATTCGACCGTTCAAGAAAAAGCCATCTCACATCCCACCGATAGTAAGTTGCTTGAGACGGCGCGCTTAAAACTAGTCGAGGTGGCTAAA
>CAIPTD010000006.1 GCA_903867885.1 uncultured Ferrovum sp.
CCTTCTAGGGCTTCAAGCCATTCGCGGGTTTCTTGCGCATCGGGGTCTGCGGGGAAGTCGGGTAGTGCCGACATAAATTTCTCCTTTTGGGCATTGAATTGTTGCGCCTAAGGGCCCTTGATGAAGACCCAGGCACAGATGTCGATAAGAATACCTGAGCAATTGAATAAACGGCCAGTCCTATCAATTATTTACTCGGGGTATTTTTCCCGTAGTGGATTGGCAACGGGGACTAGGTGTGCGCCCAGTCCCATAAACCCAGGGATTGGATATCAGACTCGTTGAGAAGGCTACGCACATGAACCCGTTGCGACTCAGAGGGCGCGAGAGGGGATCTTTGCTGGGCTGTTTCCAAAGCGGCTTGTATCTGAGCCTCACCAAACATGGCATACACCACTGCACGATTCACTTCTAATGCAAGTTGCTGCTCTGCCAATGCAACAGAAGGAAGGGTTAATGTGCCGTCTTTCCATTGCAACCAAGTGATCCCATTCGCCTGATCGGCAAAGTAAATCTGCGCAATTTCTCGGGCGCATTGCGTCAATAAACCCATGCATTTATCCAAAGAAACCGCATCAGGATTGGGGTAGAGCTCTTCAGGGCTTCCCGCATGCACGTTAATCCGGCGAAAGCGTTCAATATTGACGAGGCCTTGCGCATCTAAAATGACCATACAGCCATTCAGACCAAAGGCCACGGTTTTGGGCGGCGTACCCAAAGGCTGCGTATTATCTAGAAATTCGTAGTGAACATGTTTGTCCTTGCGATTGGCCCATCGAAAGAACAAAAGCGGAATACCACCGTAGGCCTCTACGTTATGTCCCAGAATATCTTCCACTGCTTTGAATCGTCCCACATCCAATCCGCGCTTCCATGCGCGCGCCACAATGGCCTCTGGCGGGGTGATCATGAAGAACATATAAACATCCTGACCAAAGCGGGTCAGCAAACTGGTGCCCGCTTCGGAAGAATCAGGGGCGAAACTATCGAATCTGAAACGGTCAATGAGTAGATGCGTCATCTCACCGCTTTCGGCTTTTTTGGCCATGAAGCGGTCTAATTTCAAATCAATGATTTGTACTTCATGGCCCGTACAAAAACCTGCGTATTTATGGTCTTTGCCCATCGAGGCGTAGTCCAACAAGCGCTTACGCCAAATATCGGGGCTGATCAACGCAAAGTCCTCCCAGCGGACGCCTAAGCGGTCCGCCAAACCCTGTTGCAAAGGCCGCATGGTGCTTTTACCCGAACCTGATGCGCCTTTGGTATTCATCACCATCGGTCGCGTCTGAATCGGTAAGCGGTGATAGCCTTCTTTGGCGCCACCAATCTCTAAAAGTGTCTTGATTTCAGGCCCTAAAATTCGTGGCGCCAATATTCGAATCGCCAACTCACGGGCAATCGAAATCACGACAGTTTGATCGCCCCACAAGCGACCATGGCGATTATGAATACCAAACATCACGCGCCTTAAGGCCGATCGCGCTGTCATGACCTCGGGTTCGGCTTCTTGCTTGGTATGCGCCTCAAGTTCAGCCAAGACCGCCACATCACGATCCGATACTTCATCCAGCATGGCGCGAGAAGCCTGACTAGACGGGGCTGCCACATGATGGTCAGGATTGGGATTGAAGCCCAGTAGCTTGCTGATCTTCCCAAATAAGCTTGAGGGCTTTTCTGGTTCAGGGGTCTTTGAGGCTTGCGCTTGATGATGCAAAGAAGCCCACTCTGTTTCTAGTATGTGCTCTACCCTTTGCCTGAGCGCACTGACCAAGGCTTTCAATCTTGGCAATTCTGGGGCCACATAACCCTCCAGCAAGACATCGACCATGCCCCGAAAACTAATTCCCAAATCGGCCACTTTGGGGCCATCGGGCACGACCCAATCCGCCGTCACTTGCACGAGCACTTCATGCAGCGCCAGCCGTTCCGCATTTAAAACCGCCAGATCTTCAACCGGCAAACCACACAAATCTCGGAGTGCGGCCGCTTGGTCATAGGATCGTTCTGCATGTTCGGGCAGGAAAATCGTGCAGCGCCGCATGAGGCGTAAAGGCACACGATTTTCAATACCAGGATGCCAGGCATCTTCACCAGGCAACGGAGTGAGCGGATAAGAAAATTGGGCAGTCATAATTGGAACTATACCTGAGGGGCCTGTGTCAGGCTAAAATCGAGGATTACGCTGACGAATTGGTTAAAAATTGATGTCTGAACACTCCTCGCCCAACCAACAGGCGACCTCCTCCGCACCTCGCGGCGCGCAGAGCGGCAATGAACGCGTGCTGCTCACCCACCTTCAGCGCCTAGAGGCGGAAAGCATGCATATCATGCGTGAAGTCGTGGCCGAGGCTGATCAGCCCGTGATGCTGTATTCCATCGGAAAAGATAGCGCTGTGATGCTGCATCTTGCCCGCAAAGCCTTCTTCCCTGCCCCACCTCCCTTTCCTTTGCTTCATGTGGATACCACCTGGAAGTTTAAAGAGATGTATGCCATGCGCGAACGAATGGCCCATGAACTGGGGATGGAGCTCTTGGTATACCAGAACCCTGAAGCGGCCGCGCTGGGAATCAATCCCTTTACCCACGGAAGTGCGGTGCATACCGATATGTGGAAAACCCAGGGCTTAAAGCAAGCCCTCGATCAATACAGTTTTGATGCCGCTTTTGGTGGTGCGCGTCGTGACGAAGAAAAATCACGCTCCAAAGAACGCATCTTCTCTTTCCGCAGTGCCCAACATACTTGGGATCCTAAGAACCAGCGCCCTGAACTCTGGCGCTGCTATAACGCCCGCAAACACAAGGGTGAATCGATGCGTGTCTTCCCGCTTTCGAACTGGACTGAACTGGATATCTGGCAGTACATCTACCTTGAGAATATTCCCATTGTGCCGCTGTACCTAGCCAAAGAGCGCCCAGTGGTGGAACGAGAGGGCACATTAGTGATGGTCGACGATGAGCGCATGCCGCTCCATCCCGGCGAAACACCGCAAATGCGCAAAGTACGTTTTCGCACCTTGGGTTGCTACCCGCTCACCGGCGCCATCGAATCCGAAGCCGACACACTCCCCGCCATCATTCGCGAAATGTTATTGGCACGCAGCTCTGAACGCCAAGGCCGCTTGATCGATAAAGATCAAGCCGCTTCAATGGAAAAGAAAAAGCAGGAAGGGTATTTCTAATGGCGCACCAATCTGATTTGATCGCAGAAGACATCGAAGCCTATCTGAAGGCGCACGAGCAAAAAAGTCTATTGCGTTTTATTACTTGCGGCAGTGTCGATGACGGCAAAAGTTCTTTAATCGGAAGACTTTTGTATGAATCACAAATGTTATTTGAAGATCAACTGGCTGCGCTAGAAAGCGACTCTAAAAAAGTGGGCACACGCGGCGAAGAACTGGATTATGCCCTCTTGCTGGATGGCTTAGCCGCTGAGCGCGAACAAGGCATCACGATTGATGTCGCTTACCGTTACTTCTCTACCGACCGCCGCAAATTCATTGTTGCTGATACGCCCGGGCACGAGCAG
>CAIPTD010000007.1 GCA_903867885.1 uncultured Ferrovum sp.
ATCCAACAGCATTACTATTAATAGTTCAGTTGGTTATGTTGGCTTAAGCTACGCCCAGTTTCTGAGTAAAGTTAATTCTGATCCGGCTTATAACTTAAGTATTGAGGCTGATACCATCAACATTAACGCGGATATCACCACTCTTGGAACTCAGACTTACGGCAGCGCTGCCCATACGGCAAAGATCATCATTGGGGATAATGTAACGAACGGCATCACCCGCACACTGATTTCTGAAGATCCTTCGATTAAGTTTTATGGCACAGTCGATGATTCGGTCATCAAAACCCATTACTTGGTGGTTAAGGCGGTTTCAGTGAGTGGGGGCACTACCCCTTCGGTGTCATTTAGCGGAGATGTGGGTTCGACGGTCCCACTTAAAACCCTTACAGTTGCAACGGGAGTTCAAGCTACCAGTGGAACACCTCAGGTATCGGATATTCTCGCTGTGCCTGCTCTCTATTCGGGAACCATCACTTTAGAAGGAAATGTTAATACAGATGGCGATCAAACCTATACCACCAAGAATGTGGAATTTGGGGACGGTAGTTCAGGCAAGACGCAGACCATTAAAACGAACTCGGGCAATATCACCTTTAACTTAGGTTCAACAGTGGGCGCAGGTGCTGGTCTGGTGTCGGGTACAAGTAACCTTAAGTTGGTGTTCACACCAACAAGCGGAAAACTGAATGGATTGTCTGGACAGGGTGTGAGCTTTAGTGACTCGACGGTAACGCGTTCGGGTAGTAGTTCAAGCGATGTTGGAATAATCACTCGTGGGTTGCAAACTACTGCAACTACGATGGCTACAACCACTACTCCGCCTGCATCGGGTGTGGAAGTGGAAGTAACGATTTTGGATTCGGGTTCGGCGGGTAATGCTACGGTTTCTTCTGGTGCTACGGGGCTGTCAGGGACATCGCTGATTATTTCGGCGGCACCCATTGCGAGTTCTACTGGGGCGACTGTACCGGCATCGACCGCTTTAGCTACAACCAGTGCTGCGCCCGCTGCTCCTTCGGTAGGATCTGCAGCGCCTGTCTCGACGATTACCGTGACTACGGTGACGGCGCCCTCGGTAGGAACAAGCGGGCTGATCAACATATCAGTTCCTAAAGAGATGGCATCTTCAAGTTCGGGCTTCTCGGTGGCCTTGCCGATTCCAGTTGCGTCTTCTTCGGCGGCCTCTTCAAGCGTGGGTGGGGCAGTTCAATCTGCTCCTGCTTCTTCTGTAAGGGTCACGCTCTCGGATGGATCGGCTTTGCCAAGCTGGATTAAGTTTGATGTGACTACAGCAACGCTATCGGCCTCAGCTGTGCCTGCGGGTGCCTTCCCACTTCAGATAGTGGTGACGGTGAATGGTGTGAGCACCACCGTGGTCATCTCTGAGAAGGATGCGAGCTGAAAGCCTTTCCACGGTTGAGTGCAGTGCAGGCTTAGGAGCGGCGCCAGGTGGTTCCGTTTGGGCCGTCTTCGAGGGTGATGCCTTGGGCGAGCAGGGCGTCGCGAATGCGGTCTGATTCAGGAAAGTTGCGGGCTTTGCGGGCGGCATTACGGGCGTTGATCAGGTCATCGATGGCTTGATTGCCTTCGGTTGATTGCCCGTTACTTGCTAGCGCTTTGCCGCTGCCGCCTTTAAACCAGAGTTCAGGGTCGCGTTCTAAAAAGCCCATCAGTCCGGCAAGTTGGAAGAGCAGTTTGACGGCATGGTTGTCCCCGTCACGGTTGGCTTCTCGCGCGAGTTCAAACAAAATGGCCACGCATTCTGGGGTGGCAAAGTCGTCTTCCATAGCGGCTTTAAAACGGGCTGCGATGGGATTGTTGGACCACTCTATGGCATCGGCTTGCGAAGTGGTTCGTAGCGCGCTGTGTTCGCGAACTGCGGTGTAGAGGGTATTGAGAGCCTGCCGAGCGTCTTCAAGCTGAAGATCAGTATAGTTGAGTGGGCTACGATAATGGCCACGCAATAAAAAGAAGCGCACCACCTCGGGATCAAATACTTTGAGTACATCGGCGATGGTGAAGAAATTGCCCAGGGACTTGGACATTTTTTCATCGTTTACCCGCAGAAAGCCGTTGTGCATCCAGTGGTTCACAAAGGTGCAGCCGTTGGCTGCTTCACTTTGGGCGATTTCGTTTTCATGATGGGGGAATTGCAGATCATGCCCACCGCCGTGAATATCAAAGTGGGGGCCAAGTAAGGCTTCGCTCATGACCGAGCATTCAATGTGCCAGCCAGGACGACCTTCGCCCCAAGGGGAGGGCCATGAAGGCTCGCCGGGTTTGGCTGCTTTCCATAAAACAAAGTCTAGTGGGTCGCGCTTAAACGTATCCACCTCTACCCGTTCCCCTGCGCGCAGATCATCGAGTGATTTGCCAGATAACTTGCCGTACCCCTCAAATTTTCGCACAGCATAGAAGACATCCCCGTTTTGACCGGGGTAGGCAAAGCCTTTTTCAATGAGGGTTTCAATCATCTTTACCATGCCCGGAATATATTGAGTGGCACGCGGTTCATGGTTGGGGTAAAGCACGCCAAGTAGCGCTAGGTCAGAATGCATGGCGTTGATCATGCGCTCGGTCAGGGCATCGATAGGTTCGTTGTTTTGGCCCGCACGTTGAATAATTTTGTCATCAACATCTGTAATATTACGGACATAGGTAACTGTTAGGCCGGTAGCTAAAAACCATCGATATACCATGTCGAACACCACCATCATGCGGGCGTGGCCGAGATGGCAAAAGTCGTAAACTGTGATGCCGCAGACGTACATGCGCACATGGCCGGGATTGATCGGTGAAAATAGCTCGATCTTACGGGTCAGAGAGTTGTATATTCGCTGCATTCGGTAAACACGGCTTAGCCCTTTCAGGCATGAGCCGGATGATTCCTAACAAAATTTTAGAAAAGATATCGATTATACATGAGAGTCACTGCCCTTCTTCTTAAGCTTAGCGGTGTTGCAAGCTTGGTTTTGCTCTTTAGCGCAGGGTATTGTTTGGCTGGGGATGACATCCGGTCATCGTATGAAGCTTTAAAACAGGGACATCCTGATCAGGCTTTGAATAAAGTATCGGAGTTTCTTTCTACTCACCCTAAGGACGCACAAGCACGACTTCTAAAAGGGGTGGTGCTGGTTGAATTGGGAAAGACGGCAGAAGCCATTCAGGTTTTTACAGCGATGACTGAGGAAATGCCTGAGTTGCCCGAGCCGTATAACAATTTAGCAGTGATTTACGCTTCTCAAGGCGATTACGAGAAGGCGCGGACTTTGTTAGAACTTGCCTTACATACCCATCCTAGTTATGGAACTGCCCATGAGAACCTAGCCGATGTATATGCAAAGATTGCAACTAAATCTTACGAAAAAGCGTTGCAGAACGACAAACTGACTTCACCTAAACCTAAGCTCATTATGTTGCGATCTTTGAGCGCTCCCCGGTCATTATTGGCTGCGAATTCGCCTGCGCTCACTAAATCAGGTATTGCGGCCCCTGAGACCGCGACAGCAAATGCTTCTTCGCCTTCGCCTACACCTGCGCCTGCGCCTGCTACAGCGCCCGCACCGGCTGCGGTTGCTCCGGCGCCTGTTGTATCAGCTGTTACCCCCAAGACGCCTGACACATCAAAAGAAGATAAGGCCATTTCTGAAAGCGTGAAATCTTGGGCGGCTGCGTGGAGTGCTAAAGATGCCGATCAATACTTAAGTTTTTATGGGAAAGACTTTAAAACTCCCAAGGGTGAGAGCACTTCCGAATGGGAAAAGAGTCGGCGAGATCGCTTAACGAATGCCACCTCCATTCGTGTTGAGGTGCAAGATATTTCTGTGAATATGCTGGATAGCGATACCGCTTCTGTGACCTTTAAGCAAAAATATCACTCTGGTCAAATCAAGTCTTCCCATCATAAAGTGTTGATTCTCAAACGAGAGGCTAGCCGCTGGGTGATTGTTGAGGAACGCGCAAGAAATTAATTGAAGATTGCTAACATCTCGTCATGATGCGAACTTTTTTGCTAAATATTTTTATGACTCGATCTTTACGCTCTGGCATCGTCATTACGCTTGCCTTGGCTTGGTTAGTTTGGGCACTGGGTGGTGCGCCGAATGCGCCTTTGCTGCCCATCGTTCAGCCTGATACCCGAACTGAAAGTGTTGGGGGAGGGACTTGGCTTTCTTCTATACCTGTGTCTGAAGCCAAAGCGACTCCAGACATGCACCCCGTTAATGCGATATTGGGATCGCATCCCTTAGAGCAAAAAATGCTCATGGCTTATCAAGCAGCGTATGAGGGACACGCGATTGAAGCCATGGCTTTGTTGGATGAAATTCTTAGCCTGGAGCCGGCATTTAGACCCGCTTTAACCTTGCGTGGACAATTGGCTGCTGAGTGGGCAAAAACGAGTGGGTCATCGCTGAGCCCTTCTCAGGCCTTGATTGATGAAGCCAGTGTGCGTCTTGCGGCGCAACGCTTGCGCCACCAGCGGGCGCAGGAGGTTCCTGATAATCTGGTTTTGCTTGCGCCCAATATTCAAACTGTACTTGCTGCCGATATTCAAGAAGCACGCTTATATGTTTTAAAGCGTAATGGAGAGCAGTTTAATCTTGCAAAGGACTATTATTTAAGTACTGGAACGGCTGGAGCGCACAAGCATATTGAAGGGGATCAGCGCACACCTGTGGGTATTTATTCGCTCAAATCCAGACTGAAATCGAGTGAGTTACCCGCGCTTGCCGGGCATGGGGCTTGGCCTTTGAATTTTCCTAATCATTGGGATAAATCACAGAAACGTCTAGGCTCGGGGATCTGGCTGCATGGCACCTTACCAGGGCAATATGATGGTTTGCCGCACTCAACAAATGGTTGCTTGGCCTTATCAAATGAAGACCTAGATGAACTGGCACCTTTGCTATCGCATCCCAGTACGATTCTTCTGATTGCTGAGCATCTGCAATGGGTGAACCCGCAGGTACTAGCACAGCAGCGCAACCAATTGCTCAAGCGTTTAAGTGGCGACCCGATCATTTACCGCGGAAGCGAAGATGCCAGTATTTATCTGTACCCTGCCGAGCAAGATGTACTGTTAATTCGCTCTAATGAAGGAACAGATCAAGTTAAAGAGCATTTTTGGTCAGCTGATGGCAGCACACGACTTGCGCTTGATCACTGATATTATCCTAACCTATTCGTTCTTAAATTTAAGGCTTCTTCATGCATTCTCGACGTCATTGGCTAAAACGCATTAGTTTGGGCCTGATTACAGTTTCTGCTTTGTCTACCCTTCATTTGGATGCTCTGGCATCTTCCCGTTGCTCCCCCGTCCCTAAAGGAAAAACTATGGTCCGTCTTAAAACCAGTGCCGGTGATATCGTTCTTGAACTTGATCAGGAAAAAGCACCTAAAACCGTTGCTAACTTTCTGCATTATGTTGAGTCTGGTTTTTATGCCGGCACGATCTTTCACCGTGTGATTAATGGGTTTATGGTGCAAGGTGGCGGGTTTGATGTGAAAGGCCAGCAAAAGAAGACCGAAGCACCCATCGAAAATGAAGCGGCCAATGGCCTGAAAAACGATATGTATACCGTTGCGATGGCACGAACAGGCGACCCTCATTCGGCGACGGCTCAGTTTTTTATCAATGTCTCGAATAATGATTTCTTAAACTTTACTGCGCCTAACCCGCGAGGTTTTGGTTATGCCGTGTTTGGTAAAGTGGTAGAGGGCATGGATATTGTGGACAAGATCAAAGCAATGCCCACAGCTTCTCGCATGGGGATGGCGGATTGGCCCAAAGAAGATATCGTGATTCTTTCTGCTGAAGTGTGCTGAGTTTTCATCACGCCTCATTACTGGTTTCAGACGTCCATCTGTGCGAGGAACGCCCTGCACAGGTGGATGCCTTTATGGGGCTTTTAAATGGGCCTGCCAGACAAGCTGAATCGCTGTTTATTTTGGGTGATTTGTTTGAATACTGGGTGGGTGATGACGATTGTTCTTCATCGCTTGCTCAACGGGTGATCGCCGCTTTAAAAGCGTTAGCGGATTCAGCTTGTAAAATTTATTTTATTTCCGGTAATCGTGACTTTTTGATCGGACAAACCTTTGCAGATGCCGCCGGTTTTAAACTTTTGGATGATCCTTGCAAGGTTGAGATACAAGGTGTGCCTACTGTTTTGATGCACGGGGATTTATTGTGCACAGAGGATACGGCCTACCTTGCTTTTCGCGAGCAAGTACGCAATCCGCTTTGGCAGCAGCAGTTTTTAGCTCAGGACTTGGCTGTGAGGCATCACATTGCGCAAGGCGCCACTGCCGAGAGCGGTAAAGCCAAGCAAGCTAAATCTGAAGAGATTATGGATGTGACCGAAACAGCCGTTGCCGAGGTGTTTAAGCAATTTGGGGTGAATCGCTTGATTCACGGCCATACCCATCGCCCAGGGCATCACCAACACTCGGTGAACGGGGTGATGCGGGATCGTTGGGTATTGCCCGATTGGTACGGCCCGGGTGGCTACCTGCGCGTCACGCCAAGTATTATCGAAGAGATTCGCTTTTAGGCGTAAACTTTTTTCTTGTCATCCGCTCTAAAACGAATAAGGAGTTTGATATGACCCCAGATGAAAAGAATCTTTTAACTGATTTTTTGACACGGCTCAGCCAAACGGGCGCTGTTCAGGCTGATGCCGAAGCGGCCATGCTGATTGCAAAAACGGCGGATCAACAGTCTTCAGCGCTGTATCTCACCGTTCAACGCGCTGTATGGTTAGAGCAGGCACTCAAACACGCTGAAGAACGCATCAAAGTACTAGAGGCAGAAAAACAACAGGCGGGTGTTCCTGCCCCAAGCGGTAATCCTTGGTTATCCAATTCATGGGGAACGGGGGCCGATAATGGTCGTGTTGCGATGCCTGCATCACGCTTGGGTGCCGGCCCCGCTCCTGCTGCCGGAAGCCCTGCTTATATGGCGCCGCCCCCGGCCTATGGGGCTAACCCTGGTTTTATGGGGGGAGGGGGCTTAATGGGCGGCGGAGGCACTAGTTTCTTGGCGAATGTTGCTGCAACCGCAGCAGGGGTAGCGGTAGGCGAAATGGTGGTGAATTCATTCAGCCATCACTCGGATTTTCGCGATGAATCAGATGTTGCCCCTGAGCATCACCATCATGCATCTGCAGTGGATACGGATTACACGCCGGTCAATGATTACGACAGTGGTGATAGCGGGGGCTTTGACGGTGGAACAGATGTTTAAAATGGGCTAGATATTTTGGGCCGTTAAGAAACCTCGGTCTCCCCAACAATCTGCTTTGCGTTCCATACAAAAAAGAGGGTGCTGGTATCGCACCCTCTTTTTTATGCAAACAGCAGATCATTCATTCTGCAGCGAAGAAGGTCTTGACTTTGTCCATCCAAGATTTTGCACGGGGGTTTTGACTGCCATCTTTCATGTTGATGGAGTCAAATTCACGGAGCAATTCTTTTTGCCGATCGGTCAGTTTGACTGGGGTTTCAAGCACGACATGGCACATCAGGTCGCCATGGCCTGAGCTGCGCAGTGCCTTAATGCCTTTGCCGCGAAGGCGGAATACCTGACCTGATTGGGTTTCGGCTGGAATCTTGAGTTTTGCGTGCCCATCTAGTGTGGGGATATCTATTTCACCCCCTAATGCTGCGGTGCTAAAGCTGATTGGCATTTCGCAATGCAGGTCGTTGTTTTCGCGCTGAAATACGGGATGGTTGCGGATTTGGATAACAACATATAAGTCACCACGCGGTGCGCCGGGAGAACCGGCTTCGCCCTCACCATTGAGGCGAATGCGATCACCCTCGTCAATCCCTGCAGGGATTTTGACCGACAGGGTTTTATTGCGACGAATACGTCCGGAGCCCGAGCAGGGGCTACATGGGCTGGTAATCATCTTGCCTGAGCCATGACAGCGCGCACAGGTTTGTTGGATCGAGAAAAAGCCTTGCTGCATGCGTACCTGGCCCTGCCCATTACACGTGGTACAGGTAATGGGTTGCGTGCCGGGCTTGGCGCCGGAGCCTTTACAGGTATCGCACGCCTCCATGGCTGGAACTTGAATGCGCGTTTCCGTGCCACGGGCGGCTTCTTCTAGGCCAATTTCTAAGTTGTAACGGAGATCGGCCCCGCGATAGGGACCGTTTGGGCGGCTTCGTCCTCCGCCCCCTCCAAAGATGTCTCCAAAAATATCACCGAAGGCATCCGCAAAATTAGGACCTGCTCCGCCCGCACCGCCTCCCATCGAGGCATCCACACCGGCATGACCATAGCGATCATAGGCGCTGCGTTTTTCTGGTTCGGAAAGAATTTCATAGGCCTCTTTGGCTTCTTTGAACATCGTTTCCGCTTTGGGATTATCCGGATTACGATCCGGATGATGTTTCATTGCTAGCTTTTTGTAGGCCTTCTTAATTTCTTCGTCCGAGGCGTCACGATTGACACCAAGGACTTCATACAGGTCTTTTTTACTCATTCATTAGGCCTTACCGGGGTCCTTTACTTCTTCAAATTCAGCATCGACTACATTGTCTTTGCCCTCTGCGTGTCCTGCACCGGCCCCACCTGAGGTAGAGCTTGATCCAGCATGGCCATCACCGCCGCCAGCCGTACCTGCTTGCGCAGCATACATTTTTTCGGTGAGCTTATGCGAAGCTTCAGCAAGCGCATTGGATTTGGCTTCGATCTCTTCAACGCTTTCGGATTTTTGTGCTTCTTTGGCATCTTTGAGCGCGTTTTCAATCTTGGTTTTTTCATCTGCTTCCATGCCCTCGCCATGATCTTTCAGCATTTTTTCAACTGAATGGACCAAGCCCTCGAGGCTATTGCGAGCCGTGACCAATGCCAAAATTTTCTTGTCTTCTTCGGCATGGGTTTCGGCATCGTTCACCATACGTTGAATTTCTTCCTCTGTGAGGCCAGAGTTGGCTTTAATGGTGATTTTGTTTTCTTTGCCTGTGGCTTTGTCTTTAGCGCTGACATGCACATTGCCGTTGGCATCGATATCAAACGTCACCTCGATTTGTGGGGTGCCGCGTGGTGCGGGCGGAATGTCTGATAAGTTGAATTGCCCCAAACTCTTGTTGCCTGAGGCCACATCGCGCTCACCTTGCAGCACGTGGATGGTCACTGCAGATTGATTGTCATCAGCGGTTGAGAATACTTGTGAAGCACGGGTAGGAATGGTGGTGTTTTTGGCGATCAACTTCGTCATCACGCCACCCATGGTTTCAATGCCAAGAGACAGAGGACTGACGTCTAGTAACACAACATCTTTTACATCGCCTTGCAGCACTCCGCCCTGAATGGCGGCTCCCACTGCGACGGCTTCATCGGGGTTTACATCGCGACGGGGGTCGCGCAGGAAGAACTCTTTTACTTTCTCCTGCACTTTGGGCATACGTGTCTGACCGCCAACCAAAATCACATCAGCGATATCAGAGATTTTGACACCCGCATCTTTCATTGCTATCTCGCAAGGTCCGATGGTGCGGGCAATTAAGTCGTCTACCAAGCTTTCTAGTTTTGAGCGCGTGAGTTTAACGACCAAATGTTTGGGGCCGGTTGCGTCTGCGGTGATGTAGGGCAGGTTGACTTCGGTTTGAGCTGAGGAAGATAACTCAATCTTGGCTTTTTCTGCTGCGTCTTTCAGACGCTGTAAGGCCAACATATCTTTGCGCAGATCAATACTGTTTTCTTTGCGGAACTCTTCTGCCAAGAAATCAATGATGCGTAAGTCAAAATCCTCACCGCCCAAGAAGGTATCGCCATTGGTGGAGAGCACTTCGAAGGCGTGTTCACCATCGATTTCGGAAATATCAATAATCGAAACGTCAAAGGTGCCGCCACCCAAGTCGTACACTGCAACCTTACGATCGCCTTCTTTCTTATCCATACCAAAGGCTAGTGCAGCAGCGGTAGGTTCATTGATGATGCGCTTGACGTCTAGACCGGCAATACGGCCAGCGTCTTTGGTGGCTTGACGCTGAGAGTCATTAAAATAAGCAGGAACAGTAATCACGGCTTCGGTGACTTCTTCGCCCAGATAATCCTCGGCCGTTTTCTTCATTTTGCGTAAAACTTCGGCGGACACTTGAGGCGGTGCCATTTGTTTGCCGCGCGCTTCTACCCATGCGTCGCCGTTAGAGGCTTTGACGATGCTGTAGGGCACCATGCCTTTGTCTTTTTGCACCATGTCTTCATCAAAACGACGGCCGATCAAGCGCTTTACGGCAAACAAGGTATTGGTGGGGTTAGTAATGGCTTGGCGTTTGGCGGGTGCGCCCACTAAGACTTCACCGTCTTCCATATAGGCCACGATAGAAGGTGTGGTGCGAGCGCCTTCAGCGTTTTCAATGACCTTAGGGACCCCGTTTTCCATCACAGAAACGCAAGAGTTGGTGGTACCTAAGTCGATTCCAATAATTTTGCCCATGATTTTGTTCCTTTAAATCGGAAATAACAGATGACTTATAACTGGGGGAGTCATCGCGGATTTCAAGCGGTGAATAATTGAAAAACAATAAAAATTGCAGTTTTTTCTTTTTATTATGCTGCTGGAGGTTCAGATTTGGCTTTTGCAACCGTCACAAACGCGGGGCGAAGAATACGCTCATGCAGGGCATAGCCTTTTTGCATGACTGAAAGCACGGTGTTGGGTGCTTGATCGCTTTCTAAAGCGGATATTGCTTGGTGTCGATTAGGATCAAACTTTTCTCCTACGGGAGAGATTTCAAGCACATTGAACTTTTCGAAAATGCTGGCAAGTTGCCGTAAGGTGAGTTCTACGCCATTGCGATAGGCTTCTACTTCGCTTTGTTGCACGGTTAATGCGGCTTCCAAGCTATCTTTCACCGTGACCAATTCAGCGGCAAAACTTTCTAGTGCAAATTTGCGGGCTTGTTGTAGGTCGGCGGAGGCGCGCTTACGCACATTGTCGGTTTCTGCTTTGGCGCGTAAGAAATGGTCGTGATTTTCTTGCGCTAAGTTTTCTGCCTTGGCTAAGCGCTCTTCCACGCTGAGTTCTTCATAGGGCGTCGCAGCTTGATTGGCGTTGGGATCCGTAGCAGATGCATCTGCTGGGCCTGTTTGGGTTTGCTCGGATTGATTGGCGTGCTCGTCTTGCATGAGGGGCTCTCCTTGAATACATAGATCATCTCTTGGCTGGCATTCAGATGGGGCCATTAGGCCCGACTTCAAGGGTGTGTGTTAAAAAAACGTTTAGCGAGGGCTGCCCAATGCAAGCGCTGCACGACGTTGAATTTCGGCTTCTTGTGAAGGCTCTTCAGGATTCCAATTCAGGCTGCGCCAGCCGAGTAGTTGTTCGCTTGCAATGGTAGCCATAGCGGCAATCCATTCCTCGCCGCCATTCAATGCAGGAATGTAGTGGTAGGTTTCTCCCCCTTCCTCTAAAAACGCATCGCGCACTTCCATTCCAATTTCTTCAATGGTTTCCAAGCAATCAGCGGGAAAACCTGGGCAGATCACATCAATTTTTCGGGTGCCTGTTTTAGCCAACTCACGCACTGTGGGTTCGGTGTAGGGTTTGATCCATTCAGCGCGGCCAAACAAGGATTGGAAAGTCACGATCCATTCTTCCGGCTGTAAGCCTAAGGCGTCAGCCAGCAAGCGCCCAGTTTTTAGGCACTCACAATGATATGGGTCGCCTTTATCCAGGGTGTAGCGCGGTACGCCGTGAAAGCTCATGACGAGTTTGTCGGGGCGCCCATGTTGCGACCAATGTTTGCGAACATTGGAAGTCAAAGCGGATATAAAGGCGGGGTGATCGTGAAAGTTGCGAACGGTCCGTAGCCCCGGGACATTGCGTAAACGGCGGAAGGTATCTGCGATGGCATCTGTAGAGGAGGCCGTGGTGCTGGCTGCGTACTGGGGATACATGGGGAAAAATAGCAAACGATCACACCCTTTGGCGCGTAACTCCAAGATGGCGGATTCGATGGAAGGTTTGCCGTAGCGCATTCCCCACGCCACTTCAACAGGTTCATGCCCATCTTTGGAAAGCGTCTGTGCCAGAAGCTTGGCTTGTTGTTCTGTCCAGTAACGGAGGGGAGAACCGCCTTCTTCCATCCATACTTTGGCGTACTTGGCCGCTGATTTGGCTGGACGCGTATTGAGGATGATGCCATTGAGAATCAACCACCAAATAGGGCGAGGGATTTCTACCACGCGGGGATCACCCAAAAATTGTTTGAGATATCGCCTCAGCGCGGGGGCCGTGGGGGCGTCGGGTGTGCCGAGGTTGGTCACAATGATCCCGATGCGACGCAGAGAACCGTGTTGGTAAGCGGGTTCTGGGATGTACTGAGGCATGAAATCTCCGAAGGCCATGCATTAAACCGGAATACAACACCGGTGAAAAAAAGTTTATGTAAGCGTGATGGCTTGCGCTATTTAAGCAGAAAGCGCGCTAGAAAGCAGTTTGGCGGTGATGTCTACGATGGGGATAATGCGTTCGTACGCCATCCGCGTGGGCCCGACTACTCCCACTGTACCGACTACCTTTCCATCTACCTCATACGGGGCAGAGACCATACTAAATTCATCTACAGGGAGAAGGCCTGAGTCTCCTCCAATAAAGATACTGACGCCATCTGCACATTGGCTGGCATCCAGCAACTGAAGCAGGGAGGTCTTTTCTTCAAACATTCCAAATAACTGCCTTAACTTCAACATATCTGCTGAGGGTTCGTGACGAACAATCAAGTTGCCTTCACCGGATAGTACGTATTCATTTCTGGTTTCGTTGAGGGCTTCTCTGCCTAGATTGATGGCCGTGGTCATCAGAGCAGAAATATCGTGATGTAAAGATTGCAGTTCTCCGCGAACGCGGTCCCGCACGGAGTCAAAGCTCTGGCCGGCATAGTGTGTATTGAGAAAATTGGCAGCTTCGCTTAATTGCGAGGGACTGTAAGGCCGGTCCGTGATGATAATACGGTTTTGAACGTCTCCGTCTTGCCCCACAATGATTAACAGTAGCCGCTTTTCGTTGAGGCGCAAAAACTCAACATGCCGAAAACTGGGAGACTGGCGCAGGGGCATGCGAACCAAACCGGCAAATTGGGTGAGCTCAGAGAGTAAGATTGAAGCTTGGGCCATGAGCTTTTGCGGGTCATCGGGATGCAGATGGTCTTCAATCTGGTTGAGCGCTTGAGAGTCAATGGGTTTGATGGTGAGCAGGGTATCTACAAACAAACGATACCCGCGTGGAGTGGGGATACGTCCTGCGGAGGTGTGTGGGCTGGTGACAAGACCCATTTCCTCAAGATCAGACATCACGTTGCGAATCGAGGCAGGCGAAAGCTCCAGCCCAGAGTGGCGTGACAGTGTGCGTGAGCCGACAGGCTGCCCCTCGACGATATAGCGCTCGACGAGAGCTTTGAGTAGCGAACGTGCACGGTCATTTAGCATAATGATTATTTTACATCATATAGGTTTACTGCATCTCTGGAGGGTGTGGTTTAATCTCATTCATGCAACCCACATTCGACATTGTTGGGGTGATTGGTAAGTACGATAGTGCGCATCTCACCCGCTCCATGGAAAAATTAATTGCCTTTCTCGTGTCGAAGGGCAAGAAAGTCATCGTGGATAATCGATCCATTGCTGATCACACCTCTAGCCAAATCGAAATGCTGCCTATTTCTGAGCTCGCTGCCCGGGTGCAACTTGCCGTTGTGTTAGGCGGTGACGGTACCTTGTTATCTGCTGCGCGCATGCTTGTTCAGCATGATGTTCCCTTGGTGGGGATCAATTTGGGGCGGCTGGGGTTTTTAACGGATATCCCCGCTGACTCTATGGAAACCATGCTGGGCCAAATTTTAGAAGGGCACTTCAAAGAAGAACAACGCGCTTTACTTTCAACCGTGGTGTTGAGGAATGGTTTGCCTGTTCAAGAAACCCTGGCCATGAATGATGTGGTGGTGAGCAAGGGTGCGCGCGGAAGTATGGTAGAAATTGAAGCCTATGTAGACGGGCAGTTTGTGTATGGATTGCGCGCCGATGGTCTGATTGTTTGCACGCCTACCGGATCGACCGCCTATGCCTTATCGAGCGGTGGCCCAATCGTTCATCCCTCGCTTGATGCCTTGGTATTGGCGCCGATTTGTCCGCATACCCTAAGTAACCGCCCGATTGTATTAAGCGATCGTGCGAGGGTGGAACTGATCTTAGTGCGCGGAGCTTCTGCTAACGTTAATTTTGATGTTCAAAACACCTTCGATTTGGAAGAGGAAGACCGCATTGTGATCACCCGTTCTGCCTCGCCTGCTCGACTTCTTCATCCGCATGGGCATAGTCATTTCGCCATGCTTCGCGAAAAGCTCCACTGGGGCGCGCATCTCTAGGACGCTTTAGCTATGTTGCTCTCGCTGGAGGTCCGTGACTTTGTCATTGTGGAGTTGGCTGCCATAGAGTTTCAATCTGGCATGACCGTGCTCACAGGGGAAACGGGCGCCGGAAAATCTATTCTGATTGATGCCCTGAGTTTAGTGCTGGGTGCGCGTTCTGAAGCGGGGATAGTGCGAGCGGGTGCTGAGCGCGCTGAGGTTTCAGCGCTCTTCAGCCTGCCCCCGCAGGAACCCGCCACTCGTTCAGTGGATGAAAAACAGACTGCTGTTGGGGATGAGGGCGAAGCGCAAGAAGACAACGAGGATGCCGCCTTGTTGGGGCCCAGAGCCTGGTTGGCGGCGCAGGGCTTTTCTGGTGAGGACGATACGGTGCTGTTGCGGCGCAGTGTGGATAGGCAGGGACGCTCAAGGGCTTGGATTCAGGGCCGATCTGCTACCGTGCAACAGTTGAAAGCTTTGGGCGCGGGATTGTTAGATATTCATGGACAACATGCGCATCAAACCTTGCTGCGTCATGCTACCCAACGCAATTTAATTGATGGCTACGGCGACACAACTGCCCTTGTGTTACAGGTTTCATTGGCCTGGAAGGCTTGGCAAGAGCATGAACTTGCCTTAAGCGAATGGGCCAGGCGTGAACAGACGTTGGCCCAGGAAAGAGAAGATCTTCAGCGAGAAAGAGATGACCTTGAACCGGTTAGCCTGACCCCGGCAGGATGGCAGGAACTGCAAGCGGAACAATCGCGTTTGGCGCATGCGAGCAGTTTGCTGGAGTCTAGCCGATGGGGCGTGGATCGCCTCTCTGAGGGCGAGGATGATGTGCTCTCGCAGTTGCATTCCGTGACCCAGCGATTCGTAGAACTGGAGCACATTGATCCAGCACTGAAGGGCGCACGCGAGCTGATTCAATCTGCAGTAATTTCAATAGAAGAAGCCACTTCGGATTTGCGGCGTTATGCGCATGGGATAGACCTAGATCCTGAGCGGCTTGCCGAGGTGGAAGATCAGATGCAGCGGGTGATGGCCTGTTGCCGGCGTTATCGGATGAACCCTGATCAAATGCATGAACGGCTCATCGCCGTGCGGGCCAAGCTGGAAAGCCTGGAGATGAGCGGATCACGAGAAAAATTGATCAAGTTACGCGATCAAGCACAAGATCAATATCAAACCCTTGCGCAAGAATTGTCCTTGCAGCGCCGTCAGGCAGGCGAGCGTTTGGCTCAGGTGGTCACGCAAACCATTCATGAATTAGCGATGGGCGATGGGCAGTTTGTCGTGCAGATGCAGGCGATCACTGAGGGAAGCGCTTTTGGGAATGAGCAGATTGAATTTTGTTTGTCGGCTTTTAAGGGCCAAACCCCCTCGCCCATATCAAAGACAGCCTCTGGCGGCGAGCTTTCACGAATCAGTTTAGCGATTCAAACTGCCTTGGCTCAGGTGTCTCGCACGCCAACATTGATTTTTGATGAAGTGGATACGGGTATTGGTGGGCGTGTGGCTGAGATTGTTGGCAAGCTGCTGCATCAGGTGGGGCAGCGGTGCCAAGTGATGTGTGTTACCCACCTTCCACAAGTGGCCGCGTGGGCCAATCACCATTTAACTGTTTCGAAGGAATCCACAGATTCCGCCCCGATCAGCCGCATTACTGTGCTGGATGAAGATGGGCGCGTGGATGAGGTGGCGCGGATGCTGGGCGGGATTGAAATTACCACCACCACGCTTCAACATGCACGTGAGTTGATTGATAACTGTAGCGCACACTTCTAAACAGCGAAGCGCTCGATCACGGCCATGTCTGGTTCAAGCCCCAATCCCGGGCCTTGAGGCACGGCAACAGAACCATTGAAGGGCCTGACTGCCGCGCCATACAGCGTGGCTTCTGGCTCAATCAATAAGTGCTCTACGAGCATATCCTCTCCAGCAGCTGCGTTGACATGCAGTGTGGCAAGCAAGGCTGGGCCTAGGTAGGGTGAATGGGGGTGAACCGTTACGTTATATGCACTGGCTAATGCCATCACTTTTCGCATCTCGGTGATCCCGCCTACTTTGCCTACCGAGGGTTGGGCAAAATCGATGGCTTCGGCAGCGATGAGGTGCTTAAAGTCCATCGCAGAACCGGCGTTTTCGCCCGCAGCAATGGGGATCCCGCCGTTGGTGCGGACATCTGCAATGCCGTCGTAATTCTCGGGTGGCCATACGGGTTCTTCTAGCCAGAATAATTCCAGCTCTGCCAAGTGTCGGCAAAACTCGATTGATTCATTCGCACTCATTGGGGCATCAAGATCGAGCATGAGCGGAATTTCATATCCTGCGGCCTCGCGTGCCGCATTGATGGGGTCAAGATCGATTTCGTGCAGTTTGATGGATCTAAATCCCCGTTTGAGGGCTAATTCCACGCTTTTAGTGGCTTGACTTGCCTCGGCAGTGCGCAGAATGCTGGCATAGGCGGGCAGGTGAGTGCGGGTAGAGCCTCCTAGCATTCTGAATAGGGGCATGCCTGCCATTTTTCCGTTGATGTCCCATAGCGCAATGTCCACGGCGGAGAGCGCGCACGCTACCGGGCCTGAGCGGCCGTATAGATGCAGTCGTCGCTGCAGGTCATTCATGAGTGGAACGATTTGGCTGGGGTCCCGGCCGAGCATATTAGGGATGACTAAATGTTCTAATGCGCTTTTAGTCACGGCGCCTGCATGGAACACAAAGGCCTCGCCCCAACCTACTATGCCCCCATCTGTTTCTAGGCGCAGCAATAGGGTATCGAAGGTTTTCCAGCTGCGGCCGTAGAGTGCGGGTTGGGGGCTTTTGTGATCAAAAGGAACTTGCAACAAAATCGCTTCGGCGTGGGTGATCAGCATAGGGCGTGAATGATAAAAATATTTGAAACCAGTCAGGCATTATAAATCCCGTAGGGTGGCCTTGTCCGAAATGGCTGGGCCCTGATCGCGGTTAGGCAGGGGTCATTGGGGGATTTGAATGCTTTTGCGTTGAGGGGATACGGTTTCACAGAGTGTTTTTTCTAGTGGGGGGGGTGCGTGTTCCATTTGGGCGACGAGGAGTTCTGCCGCGATTGCGTGCCATGCCAAACCTCTTGAGGCCAGTGCGCGACAGTGCCACAGGCCTTGATACTCTGGGTCCTTGCCCACAATGGGAAGCCGGTCCCATGCCACGCTGCGAAAGCTGGCGCGGCCGCCTTGTATTTCTTCAGGGCGCACTGAAATTCCAATGAGTGTTTTTAGCTTATCGGTATTTTCCTGGATACCGCTGGATGAGATGTCGAGGGTGGTTTTTTCATCGTAGGTGGCGCCAACACTCCACGTTTGATCAGGGGAGGGACAGACATAGCCTTCGCCACACATCACTAAATCCAGCTTTGGCTTACTTTGAAGATTGAAGTGCGTGACCTCTCCTCTGAGTCTTTGAAGGGGCCTGAGTGAAGCAGGTAAAAAGTCATCGAAGAGCGTACCTTCAATGTGTGGTCCTGCGCCTGAAGCAATAATGACATGCGCTGCGCGGGCAATTTCTTTTTCAAAGATGTCTAGCGCGATCCATTCTTTTGATCCGTTTTTGGTTTGCTTGAGTGAATGAACCCTTTGACCCCAATGGGTGCGCAGAGCATGAGCTGTATCTAATAGCGCCTGCTCGCAGAGTACTTTGGGTTCAGCCCATCCCGCTTGAGGGAATAGCAAACCTCCCTGTTTTAATGGAAAACCACAGCGCTGTTCTGCTTCTTTTTTTGAGAGTAATTGAACCCATTCACCCGGCATGGGATTGGCTAACATCATCTCTATCCACTGTTGAAGTTGGGCTTCATCACGCGCTACTTGCAAGACTCCTGTTGGATGCCAGGCGGGATGGCCTTGCCCTTGAAGTCTTTCCCACCGCTGGATGGCATACAGCAGCGCTGCGCGCGTGAACTGGCTGCTGCGGTTGTCGTCACGCGAAACAAGGGGGCGAACAATGCCCGCGAGATTGCCTGATGCACCCTGTCCTGGGCCTTGAGCGGCATCGATGAGGGTGACCTGCCAGCCTTGTTGAATGAGCCGTTCAGTGATCGCAGTGCCTGCCAATCCTGCGCCGAGCACCATGACTTCGCTGTTGGTCATTGTGCGCCCTGGAGGGGGGAGGATCAGTGCTTGATCAGTCCTTGCAGCGCATCGCCTTGCACGCGTGGTTTCTCGTTTATTGCCTATTCCTGGGCCGCGTTCTACCTCAAACCCTGATTGTGTAAGCCGTTTGCGAATTTCTCCCGCCGCACACCAGGTGGAAAGCTGGGTACCCGGCTTGCTTTGCTGATAGAGGCCATCCAAGAATTTCTGTGACCATAAAGCAGGATTGTGTTCTGGAGCAAAGCCATCCAGGAAAATAGCATCCACAGGCATAGACAGCATCTTTAGCGCCCGTTCGTCTTGTTCGTAAACCAAAGTGAGGCAGACTTTACCTTGCTCAAATTCCAAGCGATGTAAGCCTGCTATCGCAGGGGGTAGGTTGTGTCTGAGTTGTCGAGCCAGCGGCGCGAGATGGGGTTCACAGGCATGCGCTTGGGTGAGTTGTAAGAGTGAAACGGGGTGACACTCAATGCTTAAAAAATGTAAGCGATCCGGACGGCAGGGATCGTGTTGCCATGCATCCCATGTGGCAAGAAAGTTAAAGCCCAAGCCAAACCCGGTTTCTAAAATACTGAAGTGTCTTTTTCCTCGCCACGCAGAGGGGAGCGTGCAGCCTTGGATGAATACGCGTCGCGCCTGTTGCAAGGCCCCGACTTCACCAAAGTAGCGATCTTCATAACGGATCGAACGCGGCCCTTGAGGCGTGAATTCAATGTCGGCGGGATTGAGCATAGGGCTTAGGAGAAGCGCCATCGTGAGGAGTTGAACTGCTGATCATAGCCTGATATGCAAATTTTTCACGCTTCTTGTGCGCGCCAAAAAGGGATGAGAGCGAGACACTAGCGGCGCATCATTTTTGTCTTTAAAGGCAGCTTTCCTTTTCGGAAAGAAATAACCCACAGTGTTTTTTGCACTGACCTCTTGTGACGTGCGACAGATTTTCTGAAGCGCAACACAGTCTCGCCAGATGGCACCTTACCGCTATTTGGCGGGAGAGGTGTATCTGGCTTTTTTTATAAGGAGCTGGAACATGTTTTTGTTACCTTTTGAAATTGTATTTTTTTTAGTTCGTATGATGATGAGAGCAATGTGGTGGATGACAGCAAAGTGTACGCAAAGCGCGCCTAAATGGCGTTCGATGGCAGTCATGGCTTTTCCTGAGCAGCGATTGGCGGCAGTCAATGGGCCGATCAATGCAGAAGGGGATAAGGCGATGACTGACACGGTAAATCAAGATTCTGCTTCAGAAAAAGAGGAGATGGAAAGACGTGCTGCGTCGGATACTCCTTACGATGAAGCCTTTGGTCACCGTGATTACACGCTGGCTAGTTTTCACACGAGAGAGGGGGAGGGTTTTAAAATCGTTTTCCACTTTCAAGTGAAAAAACACCGCGTGCGTCGTGTGGTCTGGCTGGATTTTAATCGTCTTGTTACCCGCATGGGGCGAGATGCAGCGTGGGCGATGCGGGCACGTTTAGGGCAGGCACAAATGCGTTTTTCGGTGAGTGGTCCCGCACATCCTTGGGGGCGACTGGAGTTACCGGATGCATGGCTAGAGATTGGATCTTCTCGTGAGGGTAAAGCCAGACGTTTTATGTTGGATACCCTCGATGCCGTCAATCAGCTGATTGAGGCGGGCGGCATGGATCTTGTTTCTGGTCATCATGAAAGCCTACCTGTGGGTGATCCTAAACCTGTTGAGACGATCGATGCTGCCTCTTCAAAGGGTGGCAAACGCAGTCGTAAGCAGAGTTCTCAATCGGATGCAGTCAAGAAACCCAGTAATGTGGCTTTAGCTAATCAGGAGGATGCCGTTTTATCCTCTAAGCCTCAAGCCGCTTTGCCGGGTGTGGATCCTGCTGATGATCGTCAGGGACTACCGCCAGGTGTCACGCCTGAATATGTGTGCACAGGCATTCTGGCTGCAACGGGATTTACCGAACGCACCGATTCAGCGGGGCGACACTACCGTATTTTCTATGCAGATGTAGATACCGGTTCAGGCAAGTTAAATCGCCAAACTGGAACGGACCTTGAGCGTGCATTGTTTTCAGTGAAAGCAGAGGTTGGAATGAGAGTGCGCCTTCAGCATTTGGGCCATGTGCCTGTAAATGGAGGTCGTTATCGTCGTAAGGTATGGCAAGCCGCTGTACTGGCGGGCTAAATGCATTTCTTGGGTTTAAAGGCTACGGTGATGATCACCGTAGCCTTTTTTTTGGCTGTTTTTTAGCCTAGGTCGTGTGAGTCTAAGTCGCGAGGGCGCCGACCAATAGAGAACTCCAGAAAAAGTTCTCTTTGATTGCGCAACACCTTTAAACGTACGGTTTGACCAGGACGCGTGTTGGCAAATTGAGCGAGCGCGTTGGCTGCATTTTGGATGGGATTTCCATTCAGGCTGAGCAGAATATCACCAGGACGCACGCCTGCTTTATCTCCCGGGCTGTTGCGTACCAGTCCCGCCACAAAAGCGCCCGATTTGATACCGAGCGCCGCGGCGGCATCAGCGGGGATATCTTGCGGCTCAATGCCGATCCAACCTCGTGCAACACCCCCGTGAATCACAATTTGCTCCATGACTTGGCGCACAATACTTTCTGGAATGGCAAAACCAATCCCTAATGACCCACCGTTCTTTGAATAGATTGCACTATTGATCCCTATCAAATAACCATTCGCATCCACCAAGGCGCCACCAGAGTTACCGGGATTAATTGCAGCATCAGTTTGAATGAAACTTTCTAAAACATTGATGCCCAGATTGCTGCGCCCCAGTGCGCTCACTATGCCCATGGTGACGGTTTGCCCTACACCAAAGGGATTGCCAATGGCCAAAACAAAATCCCCAATTTGCAGGCTGTCGGCCTTACCCCAAGTAATGGGCGTTAAATTTTTTGCCTCGATTTTTAGTACCGCCAAATCTGTTTCTGGATCGGTCCCCACCACCTTGGCCGGCACGCGCCGACCATCGTTGAGCGCCACCTCAATTTGATCAGCCGAATCCACTACATGGTTGTTGGTGAGGATCAGGCCTTCTGGTGTAGCGATGACGCCCGAACCCAAGCTGTTTTGGGTTTGGGTTTCAGGTAGGCCGGGCATTTTGAAGAAACGTTTAAATACAGGGTCATCAAACAATGGATTACGTTGCAGGCGCAATTCTTTGGTGGTGTAAATATTGACTACCGAGGGTTGCGCTTTTTTGGCTGCAGGGGCCAAGGTCCAGGCACTGCGGCTGTTAGGCGGGGCTTCTTGTAAGTTAAGTGGGGCGGCTTCAAGGCCAGGGTAGCTTGAGCTGATTGCAATTAAAAAAAGTGTGCTTGTGACCCTTACGCGTATGCGGCCCTGTGCAGTGGGGCAGTTCAAGCCCTGCAATAAGATTTTTTGTATGAAATGCAACACCGAACGCATTAAACATCTCCTGACAGTAACAGGGCCTACGCCCCTAAAAGGTTCCATTTTCAACCATGTTGATCTAGTGCGGTGCATTTTAAGGTTTATTGTGGCGAGATACTATTGATCGAGGTAAGGTTAATTATGCATGCTATCAATGGTTTAAAGTGTTTTTGTATAAGCTGGCATGTATTATGCTTTTAAGTTGGGTGTAAATGTGGGCCTGTGATTTTCGACCAGTTCTCCATTTATTTTCTCCTCCGAGAGCGGCTTAACCCATCGGTACACTGTGCCGATGGGTTTTTTTTATGTGTTAAATTCCTAACAGGCGGTATTGCCTATGTCCTTTGGTTTTTTAGAATGATTTTCTTGTCCGTACTCTCGGCGCTAATTCTTGAACACTATCTCAGTTGGAATCGCCGTGACCGTTTGTCTGCTCCTTTTGATCGATGGAGCCAAATGCTGCGTAGTGTGCTGGATTCTGGTGCAGAACGGCATGGAATGCTGGCTTGGTGGCTTGCGATTACTCCCCTCGTTCTCTTGGGTGTGGCCATTCACGAACTGAGTGTGCGTTTGAGTGGTACGGGTTTGGCTTGGTTAATTGATACCCTGATTCTGGGGGCAGTGATTGACTTTAAAACCGTTTCTGATCGTTTGGGTGAAATTGCGGAAGACTTGGAAGCTGAGCGTTTGAATGAAGCGCAGGGGGCGATAGAAAATTGGGAAGGCTCGCCGCTTCCGGGGGAGTTTGATCTGCCTGGTCTTGCATCCAGAGCGATTCAGTTGGCGTTACTTCATGCGCATACCCGGGTTCTGGCACCGATACTTTGGTATGTGATTCTGCCCGGTGCGTCAGGGCCTTTGCTGTATGTAGGGGCATTGGCATTAAAACGAAGATGGGTGGCTGTTTCGGGTGATAACAGTCAGTTTTATGTGTTTGCACAGCGGGCCATGCAGTTTTTGGATTGGCTGCCAGCACGTTTGTCGGCACTGTCTTATGCAGTGGTGGGGAATTTTGAAGAATCCTTGTTTTGTTGGAAAACACAAACCAAACAGGCCACGCAAGATGGACGGAGAATTGTTTTGGCAGCAGGCGCGGGTGCTTTAGGGGTGCGTTTTGAGCCAGCGCCTAGTCTTCCTTATGGGGTGCGCAACGGAGAATTGGGCACCGGAGATTTTCCTGGCGCGGATCATCTTGAAAATGCTGAGGGCTTGCTGGCGCGAACCCTGGTGTTTGCTGTGGTGATGTTGGGCTTACTCACCTTGGCAAGTTTGTTTGGCATTTAAGTTTGCTTGATGGGTGTTTGCTTAAGAAAGCGCGTGTTGCTTACCCATTTTTTCGTTCCCAGTGTTCCAGTCGAGCATTTTCAGCCACGATTTCTTTGAGCCATTCCAAGCGTTGCGCACTTTGCGGATGACTTAGGGCTTGTTCTTTGAAAGCACAGCCGGGTTCTTGATCATGATTGCAGTCGTTAAACCGGCAGGCTCCTAGGGCATCTGCAAACTCAGGAAAAGAGGCTTCCACTTCTTGTTTGCTCAGATGCTGGAGCCCAAACACTTGCATTCCGGGGGAATCGGTAATGGACCCTCCTCCTGAAAACGCAAAGCGGCGTGAAGCTGTGGTGGTGTGGGTACCCGTATCGCTAGAGGACGAGAGTTGCCCCGTTCTGGTGTGCGCCTCGGGTAACAAAGCATTGATCAATGTGGATTTCCCCATCCCTGATTCACCCACAAAAATACTGTGTTCTCCGCTCAGGCGTGTAGTGAGTTCCGCCACACTGTGCTTGGCGCTCAGGGTAATGATCTCAATGCCTAAATTGCGGTAGTACTGTAATTCCTGAGCAATGGCCTGTGTTTCAGCGAGGTCTTGTTTGTTGCATACGATCAGCGACTTCATTTGGGCAGCACTGGCGGCTGCCAAGCAGCGGGTGAGGAGGTTTTCGCGATAGCGCGGAAGGCCTGAGACAACAATGCCCGCTAAGTGCACATTGGCTGCAAATATTTTTTGGCGGTGCGCATCAGAACGATAAAGAACCGTCTCGCGTGGGAGTACGGATTCGATTACGCCTTCTTGATGGCTGGTGAAATTAAATTCCACCTGGTCGCCACAAGCAACGTCTTGTTGTCGCCCGCGCCTGACGCAATTCCAAACGATGCCATCGGGATCACGGACTTCATGGCGTCTGCCAAATGATGCAATTACCTGCCCTTGATGCGCTTGGCTTGTTTGTTCAGTCATGCAATGTGTTTAAGGGTATACGAAGAAGAGACCGATCAGTATGATCGCTTTACTTAAAATATTAGGAAAATTATGGCACAAGATAAAAACCGGCTGATTTGGATTGATTTGGAAATGACGGGCTTGGTGCCCGAGCGCGACCGTATTATCGAAATTGGTATTGTGATTACAGATTCAAATTTAGAGACCGTAGCTGAGGGTTCGGTATGGGTGGTTCACCAGTCCGATGAAGTGTTGGCGGGCATGGATGCGTGGAATCAATCTACGCACGGTAAATCCGGTTTAACCGATAAGGTGCGGGCTTCGGTGTTGGATGAAGCTGCGGTGGAGAAAAGCGTATTGGCCTTCTTGGAAGAATGGGTACCTAAAGGCGCATCGCCGATGTGTGGGAATTCAATCTGCCAAGATCGGCGATTTTTGGCCCGCTATATGCCAGCGTTGGAGGACTGGTTTCATTACCGTAATCTGGATGTGAGCACCCTCAAAGAATTAACCAAACGTTGGTATCCGGCTATCTATTCAGGCGTGAAAAAAAGTGGCAAACACGAGGCTTTAGCGGACGTGCATGAATCCATTGAAGAGCTGCGCTACTACCGACAAGCCTTATTTCCTGCGATGCCTTCCATGACTGAGCCGGTTGCCTAGGGTTGAGTCGAGCTTGCGTTGAGATGCATTGTTTTGCGCACGATGGGGTAGCACAGTCCCGCTTCTGCGCAACCCTGCCAGATCGCTTCTATTTCGATTTGGGAGGGATTGATGGAAATGCCTTGTTTGGGGTGAAGAGTGCCAGGGTTCATGCGTGCCGAGATGGTGACCGAATCGCGATAAATGGTGTGCACCCCGCCTAGATAAGGATCAACGAGGCGTTGACCTGCTGGTAATTCCAGATTTCCTAATGTTGGGCTGGCGGCGTCTGGGCTGGCGGCGTCTGGGCTGGCGGCGTCTGGGCTGGCAAGCTTGAGCGTGAGCTTAAAACGATCTTGGTACAGATAACATCCCGGTGCAATGGTGAATGCCCCTCGAACCACTTTGCCATCGTAAGACCACTTCACTTGGAAGGCTTGGTCAACAGAAGGGAAGACGTTTATGTCTTGAGCGGATGAGCCGGTGGATGTGCTTTTTGCCGAGTGAAGCGGGTTGGAGGCTTCAGGTGTGTTATCTAGAATGCCGCTGAATGCATTCGGCGTGAGCGCGACCACCATGATCACGCTCAATAGTGCTTTAGCACTGTGCCATACGGTTTTTGATTGTGGTGCGTTGATGCCTTGAGCATGGGGTTGATGGCGTGCCGACTGTGGGTAATTCATCCCATTTATTCCTCAAATGTTTTTAGCGACCACTCTACATGCTCCTTCACGACGGCGTCAGGGTGAATGTTCAGTGCGTTTTGTAATGCTGCTTTGGCCGCATTTGTTTTGGGGCCATTGCCAATGGCCACAGCGATATTTCTGATCCAACGTGGATAGCCAATACGGCGAATGGGCGAACCTGCCAATCGCTCGTTGAATTCTTGTTCGGTCCAGGCAAACAATTCGAGTAAGCTTGCGGCGTCTAGGTTCTCGCGCTTGGTAAAGTCTTCAGGCGTGGTCTGAGGCTCAGGGTCTTTGTTCCATGGGCAAAACAATTGGCAATCATCGCAGCCATAGATGCGATTACCCATTAAGGGCCTGAGTGCTTCCGGGATAGAGCCGGGATGCTCAATGGTGAGGTATGAAATACATTTGCGCGCATCAACTTGATATGGGGCAAATATCGCTTGGGTGGGGCAGGCATCTATGCAAGCGCTGCAACTACCACAATGTTGGGTGGTGGGGGAGTCGATGGGGAGTGGCAGTGAGGTAAATATCTCCCCTAAAAAAAACCATGAGCCTTCGGTGCGATTGAGTAATAGTGTGTGTTTGCCTTTCCAGCCAAGGCCTGATTGCGCTGCGATTTCTACTTCCATCACGGGGGCACTGTCACAGAATACGCGTCCTGGGGGCGCACCCGTCAGTTCGCTCAGGGTGCGCGCTAGCTTGGCTAAGCGATGGCGCATCACCTTGTGGTAATCGCGGCCTAGGGCATAGCGCGAAACATAAGCGCGTTCTTTGTCTTGCAGGATGTGTTGAGCAGGTGCACCGTTTTCAGCGAGGTAAGGCAGGCTGACGCTGATCACGCGTACCGTGCCTGGAACCAGTCGATGTGGGGCAGCGCGTTTTTCATGATTGCGCTCAAACCACTTCATCTCACCATGATGGCCGGCCGCTAGCCATGCTTTCAGCGCTTCTGAGGCTTTGCTTAAATCCGGCGCGCTAATCCTCAGCCCAGAAAATCCCAAGCGTTGGGCTTCTTCATCAAGTTGTTGGCGTACATCTAAAAGTGAGCGTTGAGTGTTCATGATCAAAGTATATAGATAAGTTTTAGCCTATTAGACTTGCGGGGGCAGCGCTTGTGTGATTGCATACCTCCCGTGGTATCCAATCCTTCCCTTCCTTCTTCTGCAGTGTGGCGCTGCCTGCCTAACCTCGATGCAACTGAGGCGTTGGGGCGGGCATTGGTGCCTATGCTGTTGCCCGGAGCGCTGGTAGCGCTTGAGGGCCCGCTGGGTAGCGGTAAAACTGCCTTGGTTCGCGCTATGCTTAGGAGCTGGGGATTCAATGGGCGTGTGAAGAGCCCAAGCTATACCTTGGTTGAGCACTATGATTTTGATGGCTTTGTCGTGTGCCATTTTGATTTTTATCGTTTTAATGAAGTGCTTGAGGCAGATCAGGCGGGATTTCGTGAGCACTTTAATGATCATACGATCTGTATTGTGGAATGGCCGGATCGCGCGGAGCGGTGGTTGCCAGTGGCGGATATTAAAGTGCAGTGGTTTCCCGTTGATGAAGGCCGTGTCGTGTGTATTTGTTCACAAAAAGGGCTGGTTATATCAGAAGATTTACCTGGCATACCTCATCAAGAGATTCAACAAGGTGCTTAACACGGATCTATTCAGATTTGTTTTTTTGGTGGCTTTTTTAGCAGGGCTATCTTGTGCTACGCCTGCTGCACCCTTGGATTCAGGTTCTGGCGGCACGGGTTTGACTGTGCCTGGTTTCATTCAGACTGCCCCGCCCAACAATCCCAGCGCAACGAATTCGGTATTGTCTTCTCTTTTGGGGGCCCGGCTGTGGCCTGCGCATGACTACACGCGTTTAACGCTAGAAGCGCGCAGCCCCATTAAATGGAATTTGTTTGCGATTGATGCGCCTGATCGACTGGTTTTAGATATTGAAGGGATTGAGCCCAATGCGGTGACCGATAGCTTAGCCAGCCGCGTCAAAGGGGATGACCCTTGGGTGCGATCCATTCGCGTGGGGCGGTTTAAACCAGGTACCTTGCGAATCGTATTGGATCTTAAAGCTCCAGTAAAACCTTCGGCTTCCTTGCTTGAGCCTGCAGGGGATTATGGCTACAGATTAGTGCTTGATATTTATCCAGTAGAGGGGAGTGATCCTATCCTTGTCCTTTTGGAATCTAAGGATAGCGCTAAACCCCAGCAGAATAGGCCTGCCGAATTGAAAGCGGGCGCGAACACAACGCTGGACAGGTCATTCCCGGAGAACAAATCGCCAGAAACAAAGCAGCCCAGTACAAAACCCGCAGAAGGGCAGCCTGGTGAGCCTCCTCCGGTCAGCCTGTTAGAGAGTCAGTTAGTGACCATTGCGGTAGACGCTGGACATGGCGGGGAAGACCCTGGGGCGCATGGTGAAGGCGGTACACTGGAAAAAGAAGTGACCTTACTGATCGCGAAACGGGTGAAAGCAAAAATAGATGCAGAGCCGGGAATGCGGGCGGTATTGGTGCGGGATGGGGATTACTTTATTCCCCTATTGGGAAGAACCCTTAAGGCGCGGCAATTCAGAGCGGATGTGTTTGTATCGATTCATGCTGATGCCTTTATCAATCAAGAAGCCAGAGGTTCATCGGTATTCATTTTGTCGGAGCGTGGCGCGAGTTCGGTTGCGGCGCGTTGGTTAGCGAATAAAGAAAACCAGGCCGATTTGATTGGCGGGGTGAATATACATGCCCGTGATCCGTATCTTGCTCAGACTTTATTTGACCTCTCACAAACCGCCACTATTCAAGATAGTCAGCGCCTTGCACGATATGTTCTGAAAGAACTGAGTGGTTTAAATCGCTTGCATAAAGGCGAAGTGGAGCAGGCAGGCTTTGCCGTGCTGAAATCCCCTGATATTCCTTCCATCTTGGTAGAGACGGCATTCATCACCAATCCCGATGATGAAAAACGTTTAACTGATGAACGCTATCAAGATGAGTTGGCCACTACTTTGGTACGCGGCTTGAAAAGATATGTGATTGCGCACCCGCCTCCTGGTAAGGCGCGTTTGTCCTCCTCGGTTAAAAATAAATCCCAATGAAACGTATTCAGGCTTTAAGCCCCGCCCTGATTGCTCAGATCGCCGCAGGCGAGGTAGTAGAACGACCGGCCTCTGCTTTGAAAGAATTGATAGAGAACAGCCTAGATGCGGGCGCCAAAGAGGTTTCTGTTTTTCTGGATGAGGGTGGAATACGCGGAATACGAGTAGAAGATGATGGCCACGGTATTGCTAAGGATGATTTATTGTTAGCGATGACCTCGCACGCCACCAGCAAAATTGAATCCTTAGAGGACCTAGAGCACGTGGCGAGTTTGGGTTTTCGTGGTGAAGCCTTGGCGAGTATTGCTGCAATTGCAGATGTGCGCGTTTTAACGCGCACCGAAGAAGATACGCAAGCTTGGCGTATTCGGTCTTCGGGGGGGCGCATGGGTGAGATTGAACCTGCGGCGCGCACTCAAGGTTGTACGGTGATGGTAGAGGATTTATACGCCCATACTCCGGCGCGCCGCAAGTTTTTGAAAACACCGGCAACTGAATACGGTCATTGTGATGAAGCCTTGGCGCGCTTGGCTTTAGCGCGACCTGAAGTGAAATGGACCATTCATCATAATGGGCGCCTTACACGCCATTGGCCCAAGGCCAGTCTGGCAGCGAGAGTGGGCGATGTGATGGGTGAGGATTTTGCGCTGGCGGCATTGCCGCTGGATCAAACCATTGGAAGCTTGCGCTTGTATGGTGTGGTGGGAAGACCCGCTGCCGCAAAGAGTTCAAGAGATGCGCAATACGCGTATGTGAATGGCCGCTATGTGCGAGACAAGGTGTTATCGCATGCCATTCGTCAAGCCTATCAAGATGTTCTGCATCATGAGAAGCACCCTTCGTATGTATTGTATTTGGATTTGGATCCGGCCTTGGTGGATGTGAATGTACACCCTGCTAAAACCGAGGTGCGGTTTAGAGATAGCCAAGCCATTTATCGCTTTGTACTGCAGAGTATTCAACAAGCGTTGGCGGCGACTTCTCCGGGGGCGAGTGCTGAGCGCTTGAGTGGGAGGGTTCACACAGAAGATCAATCTGGGCGAGTAGCAGGCGCGGATTCCTGGCTACCCACTGGAGATAGCCTGAAGTCGCTGGGATCAGGGTCTGGCTCGACGGGGATGGGCGGTATGAGCGATGGCCCTGCACCGCAGTGGAAACCAACTCAGCAGACCTGGGCGATGCGACAACCCGATACCCACTACGCGGTTTTGTTTGGACAACGGGGATCAGCCTCTGCTCAAGATGAGAGGATTGGGCAGGCCCCAGAGAGTTCTTTGCGTGATGAAGGCGCGATACATCCGCTCCATAGTGATTCTCCACCCTTAGGCTTTGCCATTGCCCAACTGCATGGCATTTATGTGCTCGCCCAAAATGCCCAAGGCTTGATTGTGGTGGATATGCATGCGGCGCATGAGCGCGTGGTGTATGAAGGCTTGAAGGCGAGTTATGGTGAACAGGGCTTGCCTAGCCAGCCTTTGTTGTTGCCGAGATCTATGGCGATTACAGCGCTAGAAGCGGCCGCCGTTGAAGAGTTCAATGAGACCTTAAAATTGCTTGGTTTTGATCTCGCACTGCTGGGGCCTGAGACGGTGGCTATTCGCTCAGTGCCCATGTTGATTGATGAGCAAGCCAGCGCAGAGCTGATCAGAAGCTTGTTGGTTGAACTCAGAGACTATGGAGCAAGCCGAGTGCTCACCGAGCGCCGTGATGCTTTGCTGGCGGGCTTTGCATGCCATGGTGCGGTGAGAGCCCATCGCGCGCTGACCGTACCTGAAATGAATGCTTTATTGCGCGATATGGAGCGGATTGAACGCGCTGACCAATGTAATCATGGTCGCCCCACTTGGCGCGCCATACCATTGGCAGAGTTAGATCAATGGTTCATGCGAGGCGAGTAAGTTTGAGTGATGATCCTCCCGTTTTGCTGCTCATGGGGCCCACGGCTGCCGGAAAATCTGCGCTGGCCTTGGAGATTGCCGAACGCTTCGATGCTGAAATTGTAAGCGTAGATTCAGCAGCGATTTATCAAGCGATGAATGCGGGAACAGCCAAGCCCACTCAGGCAGAACGACAACGCATTGCACATCATTTAATTGATATTTTATCGCCCCTTGAATCGTATTCGGTAGAGCGCTTTCGTCAGGACGCCTTGGCATGTGTGCGCGACATTCATGCGCGAAGAAAACGCGCTGTGTTGGCGGGGGGGACCATGATGTACTTTAAAGCCTTGAAGCAGGGTTTGGATGTCATGCCCGAAGCGGATGCTAGTGTGCGTGAGGCATTGGATGCGCAAGCCAGAGAAATAGGGTGGCCTGCGATGCATGACAGACTTAAAAAGAGGGATCCTGTCACCGCTGATCGACTTGACCCCAATGATTCCCAAAGAATTCAGCGGGCCCTAGAGGTCTTTGCGCTAACAGGACAGCCCTTGTCTTCTTTTCATGGACAGACTGCGAATCCTATGGCTCCATTATTTCATTTCAAAACGCTGGCCTTAATGCCGTCTGATCGTTCTGTTTTGCATGAACGCATTGCACAGCGTTTTGATTTGATGTTGAAAGCGGGTTTAGTGGAAGAGTGTAGGCAATTACGCCTTGACTATCCTGGGCTGCATTCCGCTTTGCCTTCCATGCGCTGTGTGGGCTACCGCCAAGCCTTAGCGTTTTTGGATGGCGTGATGGATGAGACAGATTTCAGGTTTAAGGGCATTGTGGCAACAAGACAATTGGCTAAGCGCCAGATGACCTGGATGCGGTCTTTGGGAAGCGATGCCGAAATGGACCCCTTAATGGATGATGCGATGCAGCGGGGCCTCAGAGCCGCAGGCCGCCTGTTAGGGGCCTAAGTGAGGGCGTATCTGGGTGAGATACACCACCTTGCTTTCAGTCCAACACCCAGGCATTCAGAGCGGTTCAGCTCTTGCACCCAATTTACCTTGTGCGAGTACCAATTCTAAACGGTCATCTTTTTGTACTTGGTTTGGAGAACGTAATAGCTGTCCATCTGGGGCATAGACCAAGCTATAGCCGCGTTGCAGGACTTGACCTGGGTCAAGAAGGTGCAAGGCCTGCTGCCAGCGTTGAAGGTTGTGATGACGCTTCTCCAGGCTACGTGACCATGCTTTGCTTCTGCGTTCACTCAAAGCGAGCACATCCGCTCTGAGCTTACTGATTGTATTTTTAGGATGTTGAAGTTGAAGACGCGCACGCAGGGTTTCAAGGTTTTGGTTTCGGTGCAAGATGGCCTGACGCGGATGAATCAAGCGGCTGGCCATCCGATCGAGTGCCCAGCTTTTATCTTCTAATCGACGTCGAGCAATATGGCTTAAGGTTTGATGCGTGCGCTGAAGTTGATGGCGCATGCGATCAAAATAATAGTGCTGTGTTCTTGTCATCCTGCGTTTGAACACAATGAGTTGATCCAGTAGCGCCTCTTTAGAAGGGGCACACAATTCGGCTGCGGCAGTGGGGGTGGGGGCACGCATATCGGCGGCAAAGTCGGCGATGGTGAAATCGGTTTCATGGCCCACTCCGCTGACAATAGGCATGGGGGATTGGGCAATGGCTCTGGCTACGTGCTCGTCATTAAAGGCCCATAGATCTTCCAGGCTGCCCCCGCCGCGACATACGATCAGCACCTCTACCTCATTGCGCTGGGCGGCTTGCAGGAGCGCTGCACAGATTTTAGGAGGGGCATCTGCGCCTTGAACAGGGGTGGGGTACAGAACAACCGAGACATGAGGAGCCCGTCGCGCCAAGGTAGTCAGCACATCCTTAAGGGCTGCAGCAGCCAAAGACGTGACAATGCCCACTGAGCGCGGATGGGTGGGGAGAGCCCGCTTGCGACTGGGATCAAACACACCTTCTTGTTCCAAGCGCAGCTTGAGCTTTAAGAATGCTTCATATAAAGCCCCTTGACCTGCAGGTCGTATTTGGTCGACCACGACCTGAAATTCGCCCCGTGCTTCATAGAGTGTGGGGGCGCCTTGTAACTCCACAGCATCGCCATTTTTAGGCAGCCAGTTGATGCGTTGGTTGCGGCCTCGGAACATGGCGCAGCGCACTTGGGCTTCGCTATCTTTGAGTGAGAAGTACCAGTGGCCCGAACTGGCCCGAGTAAAACCTGTAATTTCTCCACTCACCCATTGAAGAGGGTAACGCTGTTCGATGGTTTGCCGAATGAGCCGAGCCAGTGCAGATACCGATATCGCGCGCTCATGTTGGCCAAAACCTAGGGAATTCAGCTCGTTATCGGACGAAACTATCCCCGTTTGGAGAGGGGCGTTTGAACTTGAAAAAATATTATTTGTTGACAATTGCTTGCCTGATATAAGTAATTGAAAAATATAACTATTTTGCTAATGATCAAAAAGTAACCGGAACAAAAAAAACCCTTTGAGTAGATGCACTTACCCATTCACTCAGAGGATCTCCCACAAGTTTATCCACAGAGAATGTGGACAAGTTTTAAACCACTGAATAATCCTCGCTTTCCGGTACACTGACTACCTTTGAGATTAATTTTGGATGGGATTTGCTGTGTTATCCATTTTAGAAGCGGCAGGTTGGCCGAGTTGGTTTTTGTTAGCGTGTTCAGTAATTGCTTTGGCCATTATTTTTGAAAGAACCTGGGCCTTGCGTTCAGGTGCTGTGGCACCCAAAGACTTACTCCCGCGGGTTCTTGATCAGTTTAAAAGTAGGGGCATGAATAGTGAAGTGATTGAGCGTCTTGCCCAGTCTAGCCCACTTGGCCGTGTTCTTGCGGCTGGGATGATGAATGCACAATCTTCCAGAGAAATCATGAAGGAATCGATAGAGGATGCAGGGCGGGCTGTCATGCTTGAGCTAGAGCGTTATCTTACGACGCTAGGCACGATTGCGACGATTAGCCCACTTCTTGGTTTGTTTGGAACTGTGGTGGGGATGATTGTGATTTTTCGTACGCAAGGACCTGCGGGAACCAATCCTGCCGAGTTGGCGCATGGTATTTCCATTGCCCTCTACAACACGGCTTTTGGTTTAATCGTGGCAGTGCCTTCTATGATTTTTTATCGTCATTTCCGAGCGCGCATCAACAGCTTAATCGTGGAGATGGAGCAGCAGGCCGTGAAATTGGTTGAAATTGTGCACGGACATCGCAGGGGATAGCCGCATCATGGATTTTCAAAAAGGGCGAAACCGCGAAGACCCAGAAATCAATTTGATTCCTATGATTGACGTATTGTTGGTGATCCTCATTTTTTTGATGGTGACGACCACCTATACGCGATATACAGCCTTGCAAATTAACTTACCTCAGGCAGCAGGCGAAGGGCATCCTGAACAACCCGCAGTCATTCAGGTTGCCGTTGATTCAATTGGAAGATATACCGTTGATCAAGTGCCGGCCACTTTTGTGGACCCAGAGACTTTCGCTGAGGTGCTGAAACAGGCCGTAGGCGATCGTAAAGATCCCGTGATTACCATTAGTGCTGACGCTCAGGCTACCCATCAGTCAGTGGTGAATGTGATGGAATCTGCCCGTAGGGCGGGGATCGCTCGCGTTACCTTTACCACGCAAGGTACCCAGAATCGCTGAGTCTCGATTCACGGCCTGGTTACTAGACCGCTGGTATGGTCCGCACCCTATTGCTTTTTTAAAGCCTTTTGCTGCGATGTTTGGTTGGATTGTGTCGCGCAGGCGCGCCGCCTATGCCAGAGGAAGAAGAGCGATCAAGCGATTGCCTGTACCCGTGTTGGTGGTGGGGAATATTGTGGTGGGCGGCGCAGGTAAAACGCCGGCTGTGCTGGCTGTGGTGGAGGCCTTGAAGCGACTGGGGCATCGCCCTGCTATTGTGTCCCGAGGATATGGCGCTTCTCAACGCCATCCTCGTTTGGTCACTCCCGTTTCATCCGCATCAGAAGTGGGTGATGAACCTCTTTTGCTCTACCTTCAATCGCAGGTGCCTGTTGCAGTGGGGGTGGACCGCAGTGCGGCTGGGAGCACTGTGCTCAGGGCGCATCCCGAAATTGATTGCATTGTATGTGATGATGGTTTGCAACATTATGGTTTGCATCGCGATTTTGAACTTGCGGTGATTGCCCGTGATAAGGGCTTGGGAAATGGAGCGCTTCTTCCCGCTGGCCCTTTGCGCGAGCCTTTGGAGCGTTTGAGCGAGGTTGATGCGGTAGTTTGGCATGGCGAACAACAGCATGCGCAATCAGGCCAGTTGCCCGCGGTGATCTCTTTGCTCAATCAGGCCGCATTACCTCAATTTGCATTGCAACTGAGCATGGCTGCGCCGGTGCCGTTTCAAGAATGGAAAGCCAAATTGTTTCATCATTCGCTTCATTCAGATGCTGCGGGCAACTTCAACCAAGATGCCGTCCTTATGCGAGAGGCACACCCCGCTTTTGAAGAGCCTGCGCTGGCCGCTGACTCTGAGCAGGCTTGGTCTGTATGGCAGGGGAATTGGGTGCACGCTGTGGCTGGGATTGCCCATCCTCAGCGTTTTTTTAATGCCCTGTCGCAACATGGAATGCAGGTGATGGCGCATTCCTTTTCTGATCACCATCGCTTTGCTGAAGATGAACTGACTTTTCCTGAGCCCTATCCCATCATGATGACGGAGAAGGATGCAGTAAAATGCCTGGATTTGAATTTAGACCGTCATTGGGTGGTTTCACTGCATGCGCAATTAGAAACAGGCGCAATAGCGTGGCTGCACTCAAAACTGGAGAGCTAAGATGGACCCCAAACTACTTGAAATTTTGGTGTGCCCGATTTGCAAAGGGCCTTTAATACGCAGAACGACAGAATCTGATTTGGTGTGTAAACCCTGCAGAATTGCTTTCCCAATTCAGGATGGCATTCCTGTGATGTTGGTGGATGAAGCGATTGCGTTGCCGCCAGATCTAGAGCTTTGATGGCAGCTAGGCCTGTATTTTCTGTCCTGATTCCTGCAAGGCTGTCCTCCTCGCGCTTGCCGCGAAAGCCTTTATTGGATATTGCCGGGCTACCCATGGTGGTGCGTTGTTGCCAATGCGCGCAAGCCTCTGGGGCAAGTACGGTCGCAGTGGCAACCGATAGCCAAGAGATCGTGGATGTGGTTCAAGCGCATGGTTTTACTGCCTTACTGACCGCCGAGCAGCATGCTACGGGAACCGATCGGCTCGCTGAGGCGGCCACTTTGTTGGGGTTAAATGAAGAAGACATTGTGGTGAATCTGCAAGGCGATGAACCTTTAATGTCTGCGGATTTACTCAGACGCGTTGCTGAACGTCTGGCCACTCGCCCTGATGCAGTGATGGCAACGGTGGTGCACCCCATTCATGATTTGGCGAGTTTTATGAATCCCGCGGTAGTCAAAGTGGTTGTGAATGCGCAAGGGGACGCGCAATGGTTTTCGCGTGCCCCGATTCCTTGGCCGCGGGATGCGTTTAATCAAGCGCCTTTTGTGTGGCCTTTAATCAATCCGCCTTTACGCCATGTGGGGCTGTATGCGTATCGCCGCCATTTTTTGCCCACTTATGCGGCATTGCCTGCCCCTGTGACTGAGCAAGCAGAATCACTAGAACAACTCAGGGTTTTACATCATGGTTATATTTTAAGCTGTGTTCAGGTAGAGGAGGCCCCAGAAGGGGGGGTGGATACGGCTGATGACCTGGCCCGTGTGCGCCTGCAAATTGACCTATTGGGCGCGGTGAGGTAGTTTTAATCTATAAGCTGTCCTTCGGTTATCTATTACAACAACTTAAAACTCATTCCATCATTATGCGTCTCATTCTTTTAGGTGCCCCGGGCGCCGGCAAAGGAACACAAGCCGGGTTTATCAAAGAGCATTTCGGAATCCCTCAAATCTCCACAGGAGATATGCTGCGTGCGGCGGTTAAAGCCGGTACTCCATTGGGATTGGCTGCCAAACAAGTGATGGATAGCGGGGGGTTGGTTTCAGATGACATCATCCTGGGCTTGGTTCGAGATCGCATCACGCAGCCCGATTGCGCCAATGGTTTTTTGTTTGATGGCTTTCCGCGCACCATTCCCCAAGCGCAAGCTATGAAAGATGCCGGTGTGCCCATTGACTGGGTGCTTGAGATTGATGTGCAAGACGAAGAAATTATTGAACGCATGTCGGGTCGTAGAGTGCATCCCGCCAGTGGCCGCACGTATCACGTTAAATTTAATCCCCCAAAAGTAGAGGCCAAAGACGATGAGACTGGCGAGGCATTGATTCAGCGTGATGATGATCGCGAAGAAATTGTGCGCAAACGCCTTGAGGTTTATCACGCACAAACCAAACCTTTGGTTGGGTTTTATGAATCCTGGGCCAGTTCGGGAGATGCCAAAGCACCGCAATCCAAAAAAGTGGCGGGGGTGGGCACGGTAGAAGATATTCGAGATAAAGTGTTTAAGGTTTTAGGAGCGTAAGCATGGCTAGGCCTAAGAATGCCTTTTACGCCCAATCGGGCGGTGTGACTTCGGTGATTAATGCCTCGGCTTGCGGTGTGATTGAAACAGCAAGAAAGTACCCTGATTTGATCGGTAAGGTTTTTGCAGGGCGCAATGGCATTTTGGGTGCACTACAAGAAGACTTGATTGATACGGGCAAGGAGTCGGATGCAGCCATTCGTGCATTGCGTTACACGCCTTCTGGGGCCTTTGGTTCTGCGCGTTATAAGCTGAAGGGACTGGATCAGAATCGCGCTGAGTATGAGCGACTCATTGATGTGTTTCGCGCGCACAATATCGGCTATTTTTTTTATAACGGTGGCGGAGACTCGCAAGATACTTGCCATAAAGTTTCCCAAATTGGCGAGGAATTGGGCTACCCCGTGATCTGTGTTGGGGTACCTAAAACCATCGACAATGATTTGCCTTTCACCGATTGCTGCCCTGGTTTTGGTTCAGTAGCGAAGTATGTGGCAACCTCGATTCGTGAGGCCGGCTATGACGTGGCATCGATGGCGGCCACTTCCACAAAAGTATTTGTGTTGGAAGTCATGGGTCGGCATGCGGGTTGGATTACGGCTGCGTGTGGTTTGGCTTCTGAAAAAGCCGGAGAAGCGCCACATATTTTGCTTTTTCCAGAAATACCACTCGATCAAAAAGCGTTTTTGGCCCGGGTTAAAGAAACGGTGGATACCCATGGCTTTTGCGTGATCGGCGTGAGCGAGGGAATTCGTAATCTTAAAGGACAATTTATTTCGGATAGTGGTTTGCGTGATGCGTTTGGGCATGCTCAGTTAGGGGGTGTTGCCCCGGTGATTGCCAATTTGATTCGTTCTGAATTGGGTTACAAGTACCACTGGGCGGTAGCCGATTATTTGCAACGCGCGGCCCGACATTTGGCTTCTAAAACGGATGTGCGCCAAGCGTATGCGATGGGTAAGGCTGCGGTTGAGCTTGCTGTGAAAGGACATAACGCAGTGATGCCTATCATCGAGCGCGTATCGGACGTGCCTTACAAATGGAAGGTCGGTCAGGTTGCTTTAGCTGATGTAGCGAATCAGGAACGCATGATGCCGCGCGATTACATCAGCCCAGATGGTTTTCATATCACGGCGAAATGTCGGCGTTATCTTTCCCCCCTCATCGAGGGCGAAGATTACCCCCCTTACCGCAATGGTTTGCCTGATTACGTTCGCTTAAAACTGAGCAGCGTAAAAAAGAAACTCAGTACAGAGTTTAAGCCTTAGCAGGCCTCAGACAAGGCGCAGACGGCTCAGACAGGGGCGCAGACGGCTCAGACAGGGCGCAGGCGCAGATGCATGGCTTCGGTTGCTTTGACTAATTCTGAACGTATGCCCGGTTCAAACGCAGCATGGCCTGCATCGTCGACGATGCAGTACTGCGCGCTGGGCCAAGCCTGATGCAATTCGTACGAAGAGACTGCAGGGCAAACGGCATCATAGCGACCTTGCACAATGTAGCAGGGTAAATGCCGAATCTGATCAATGCGATTGAGTAAAGCGTTGTCGGGTAGAAAAATATGATTCATAAAGTAGTGCGCCTCAATACGTGCAAGGCTTAAGGCAACGCCATCACTCGCAAAATGATTTTGTGTGGCCATATTGGGGAGTAGGGTGCTGCAAGCGCCTTCATAGGCTCCCCAAGCGCGCGCTGCGGGCATATGAATGCCGGGATCTGGATTTGTGAGGCGTTGATAATAAGCACTTAACAGATCATGGCGTTCTGACTCGGGAATATGGCCACTAAAGCGTTCCCATTGATCTGGAAAGAGATGCCGCAAGCCATAGAGGAACCAATCGATTTCTTTGGGGCGGCATAAAAATATTCCCCGCAAAATCAGCCCTAGGCAGCGTTCAGGGTGCGCTTCGGCATAGGCTAGGGCCAGCGTACTGCCCCAAGAGCCCCCAAAGACCACCCATTGGTTAATGCTCAATTCTTTTCGCAGACGTTCAATGTCCGAAATCAGGTGGGGCGTGGTGTTGTGACGCAATTCGCCAAATGGGCGAGAGCGCCCTGAACCGCGTTGATCAAAAATAATAATTCTGTATCGGGTAGGGTCAAAGAAACGACGGTGTTGAGGGCCTGAACCTGCTCCAGGACCGCCGTGCAAAAACACGACAGGGATGCCAGTGGGGTTGCCTGATTCTTCCCAATACATGGAATGGAGATCATCTAATTGCAGATAACCGGAGTCACGTGTGGCGATTTCGGGAAATAAAGGGGTAAGGATTAACGGCTCCGATAAGGGCATGATTTGATCTTTTTGGTAGTTTTAGGATCTTTAATTATTGTTTTTTTAGTTTTGCTGCATTGCGACAAATTTTTATAACTTGGGCGTGATATATTGGTAAAAATGGTGTAGACAGTCCTTATCTGTCATGTATAGTTGACAAAAGGACTTGTGAATTTGTTGTTGTCCTATGTACTTACTACTATAGATTCGCATTCAATACATACCTTGCCGGCTGCAATAGCAATTTATCGAGAGTCCAGATGCTTTACCAACTTCACGAAATGCAGCACACCTACTTTGCTCCTATCCGCGCAGCAGCGCAAACGGTAGTGAATATTTATGGTCATCCCTTCAGCCCGCTGAGTTATTCCCCTCTATCCCGTGCGATTGCGGCGGGTTCTGAACTCATCCTGCGCACCACGCAGCGCTACGACAGACCCAGCTTTAATTTACCCACCACTGAGTTTGCAGGTAAAACGGTTTCTATCATCGAAGAAGTCGTGATTGATCAACCCTTTTGCGAGCTTAGGCACTTTCGTAAAGAAGGGGTGAAACAAGATGGCCCGATTGTACTGATCGTTGCCCCCCTTTCAGGCCACTTTGCAACCTTGTTACGTGACACCGTAAAAGGGTTCTTGCGGCACCATGATGTGTACATCACAGACTGGAAAGACGCCAAAACGGTACCCTTGGCATTAGGTGAATTTGGTTTTGATGATTATGTGCGTTATGTGAGGAAATTCCTAGAGTATTTTAAGGGTCAGGCGCATGTGGTTTCAGTTTGTCAGCCCACCGTTCCGGTTCTCGTTGCCGTTTCCTTGATGGCAGCAGAAAAATCACCTTCCGTGCCACGTTCTATGGTGATGATGGGGGGGCCCATTGATGCGCGCCGCAATCCTACCTCGGTGAATGTTTTTGCAACCGAGCACACATTGGATTGGTTTGTTGGGCATTTGATTTATTACGTGCCTTCCAAGTACCCGGGTTATTCGCGTCGGGTTTACCCTGGGTTTTTGCAGCACACTGGGTTTGTGGCCATGAATCCTGGCCGCCATATTTCTTCTCATCGCGATTTTTACTATCACCTGATTCAAGGGGATGGGGAAAGCGTGAATCATCACAAGACGTTTTATGATGAGTACAACGCGGTGATGGATTTACCCGCGGAATACTATATCGAGACCATCTCCCGGGTTTTTCAATTGCAGTCGCTGCCTAAGGGTGAGCTGGAGTCATGCGGTCAGCACGTTGACCCCAGTCACATCAAGACCACTGCTCTGTTGACTGTAGAAGGGGAGCTGGACGATATATCGGGTGACGGGCAAACCGAGGCAGCGCATGCGCTGTGCACAGGGATTCCTAAAGATCGTCATCTTCACATTACCGTTCCGGATGTGGGGCATTACGGTATTTTTAGCGGACGCCGTTTCCGCGAAATTATTTACCCCCAGCTCGCGCAATTTATCGCAAAGTACGACTAAAAATTAAGGATTGATCATGAGTAAAGACGCGTCTTCCAATGAAATATTTGAAGCCTTTCAGCGCATGATTAACCCGATGGCGTTCCCCATGCAAAACTTTTTGATGGGTGGGATGAAGCTTGAGGACGTAGAGCGCAAGATATCTGAATTGCAGACTGTGCATCATTGGTTGTCTACCAACTTAGGTATGCTAGAACTCAGTATCAAAACTTTGGAATATCAAAAAGCATTGCTCACGCCCAGCAACAAAGCTGGGGGGGGCGCCAAAGCTGAAGATAATGTGGAGAACCCTTTTCTGAATCCTGCGATGTGGCCTTGGCCTTATGGTCAAGCCAATACGCCTGCTCAAGATGAAAATAAAGAAACAACGCCTGTAGACAAAACACAAACGCATTCTGGTTCGTCAAAATCTGCGACAGGATCTAAGAAAAAACCGGCTTAGGCGTAGTGTTTTTTTGCCCAGCGGGTAAATTGCAGATGAAAAGCGTTGTGTGGGTCAGCGGGGTGTTCAACGCATTCTTCGCGACTCCACTGTTGAAGATCAACGTGGGGGAAATGGGTATCCCCTTCTAGTTCAGTATCGATTTCGGTGATGTGCAAGGTGTCTGCAAGGGGCAGGAAGCGTGTGTAAATCTCCGCGCCGCCAATGACAAATAGTTTGCTTATCTGTTGGGTCTGCGCCCAACTGAGCGCGTCCTCGGGGCTTTGAACCAGGGTGTAACCCTCTAGCCTTAGATCGCTTTGGCGGCTCATTACCACATTGACTCTGCCTGGAAGAGCCCGCCCAATCGCTTGCGCCGTCTTTCTTCCCATCAGGATGGGGTGACCCATAGTGAGTGCCTTGAAATAGCGCAAATCGGCAGGTAAGTGCCAAGGCATGGCGTTGTCGTTGCCGATCACCCCATTTCGGGTGCGGGCAACGACGATTTCAATGAAGGGACGATCTGGTTGGTGCAAAGCGCATGATTTCCAAGAGCAATATTTAAATGCTGGGTTTGCAAAACTCTTTGGAGTTTTGATCCAAGCGGAATACCAACGGCCGGGTTATTTTAGGGTGTTCACGTTCCGCATTCGCTACCGCTTCTTCAACAGTGTAGTGGTGCGGTGCGAGTTCGCAAACCGGATCCGTATTGGTGGCATCTCCCGTTAGCAGATACGCTTGACAGCGGCAACCACCAAAATCTTTTTCTTTATCGGGGCAGGTCTTGCAGGGGTCTTTCATCCAGCTATCGCCGCGGTAACGATTAAAGGCATCGCTGTCGTGCCAAATCGTTTTAAGGCTGTGCTCGCGCACATTAGGAAAACTGATACCAGGAAGCATTTTGGCTTCGTGGCAGGGGAGCACCGTGCCGTTAGGCGTAATTGTGACGAACACAGCACCCCAACCATTCATGCAGGCCTTGGGGCGAGAGGCATGGTAATCGGGCACCACAAAATACACCCGCATTTTATCGCCGATACGCTCGCGGAAACGATGTACCGCAGCCTCGGCTGCGGTTAACTGAGCACGGGTGGGGATGAGGTGATCACGGTTCAGAAATGCCCAGCCGTAGAATTGTGAGTTTGCGAGCTCCAGGTAATCAACCCCGATGCTTTCAGCAAGCTCAAGAATCTTTTCGATGTGATCAATATTAAGGCGATGGATCACGACATTGAGCACCATTGGATAGTCATACGCCTTGACCAAGTGGGCTACTTTTTGCTTTAGCTCAAAAGTTTTAGTGCTGCCTAAAAAATCGTTTAACTCTTTGGTGGAGTCTTGAAACGAAACTTGGATGTGATCCAGGCCGGCGTCTTTGAGTGCCTTAATCTTGGCTTCAGTAAGACCAATACCCGAGGTGATGAGGTTGCTGTAATACCCCAAGCGCCGGCCCTCTGTAGCGAGCTCAATCAAGTCGTCGCGCATGAGGGGTTCGCCACCTGAAAAGCCGAGCTGGGCAGAGCCCATCGCACGACCTTCTTGTAGTACACGCACCCATTCAGCTGTGCTGAGTTCCTTACCTGCGGCTGCGTAGTCCAGGGGGTTAGAGCAATACACGCAGTGCAGAGGGCATTTGTAAGTCAGTTCTGCCAACAGCCACAGCGGGGGGCGGATTGCATTTGGGGCTGAGAATTGTTCAGCGGTATTCAATCCAACCTTGTCCATGTGCAATCTCCAAAAAAGATAGTACTTCGGGCTCGAGGCCCTTGTGGTTAAAAGCGGATTCTAGTTGGGCTGTAATGTGTTCAACAGATTGAATACCATCACAGCGTTTTAAAATCTCACCCGCACTCTGGTTGAGTTGTACCATCCCTTCTGGATATAAGAGCACGTGCTTTTGCTGAACCTCTTCCCATTGCAAACGAAACAACCTCTTGATCGTTGGAATGGTGTTGCTATCGGGCTTTGGGGGCGTGGAGTCAGACATGACGCCCAGGGCGGATAACAAGATTGGTTTCCATGGCATCCAGCATGGTCCACAACACATCCAGCTTGAACTGCAAGATTTCTAGAGCGCGTTCCTGCAAGGGCCGGGTGTTAAAATGGGCAAGCGTAATGGCTAAACCGTGCTCAACATCACGATTGGCCTGTTGTACGCGGTTTTGGAAGTATTTGAGGCCGGTTTGATCGATCCATTTGTAATGATCAGGCCAAGTGGAGAGGCGCTCTTTGTGAATCTTAGGAGCAAACATTTCGGTGAGTGAGGAGCAAATGGCTTCTTGCCAGGGGCGGGTGCGCGCAAAGTTGGTGTAGGCATCGACCGCAAATTTCACACCCGGAAATACGCCTTTGAGTGAAGTGATTTCTTCGCGTTTTAAACCGGTTGCTTCACCTAAGGTGATCCAGGCTTCAATTCCACCCTCGGTTCCTTCATGGCCATCATGGTCCACAATGCGTTTAATCCATTCACGACGAATTTCGCGGTCATCGCAATTCGACATAATGGCCGCATCCTTTCGCGGGATACTGATCTGGTAGTAAAAGCGGTTTTGTACCCATGCCCGCACTTGCTCGGGGGTGCATTGCCCGCTGTTTAACATCACATTAAACGGGTGATGGATATGATAACCCGCACCTTTTTCACGCAGACGTGCTTCAAATTCTTCTTTACTCCAAGCGGCTTCGCTCATAGTTCGATTTCCATTCCGTCATAGGCTACTTCAATCCCCGCTGCGGTCAGTTGCGCGCGCTCTTGCGAATCCTCATCAAGGATAGGATTGGTATTGTTAATGTGAATTAAAACACGGCGTTTATCCGGGAAGCGGGCAAGTTGTTCCATCATGCCGCCCGGGCCTGACTGAGGTAAATGCCCCATCTGACGCGCTAGTTTGTGGGCAATGCCTCTTTGCGCCATTTCATCGTCTGTCCAGCAGGTGCCGTCAACTAATAAACAGTCTGCAGATTGCCATGCAGCTTCGACTTTATCATCGATTTGCACAAGGCCTGGGGCATAGAAAACGGTTTTTCCTGTACGTTTGTCCCTAATGCTCAAACCGAGGTTGTCGCCTTCATGGGGATCATCGCGGTGACTGGAGTAGGGTGGGGCTTTGCCACTAACAGGAATAGGGCTGAATTCAAGGTCTTCAGCACCAATGGGGCTAAATACGTCTTCGGGCCGGAAGCCAATGCGATGCCAACGGGGTTCGCAATAGTGGGTAAGGAGCTTTAGAAGTGGATTCGTGACAGATAGATCATCATGTACGGGTTCAGTGCAGTATAGCTCGAGTATCTTGCCTTCCCGCAGCATCAGTAGGCCGGTTGTGTGGTCAATCTGGGCATCCATCAAAACCACTGAGGCAATGCCCGTATCGCGGATGGCTCGACCTGGCTGTAGGGCAGGAAAATGCTTAATTTGGGTGAGGATGTCAGGTGAGGCGTTGAGGACAACCCAACGTATGCCGTCTTGAGACACCGCTATGGAAGATTGGGTGCGCGCTTGCGCATTGATGGTGCCTTTGCGCTGACCATCGCACATGGGGCAATTGCAGTTCCACTGGGGAAAGCCACCACCCGCAGCAGAACCTAACACACGGATTTTCATTTCTTTTTGAACCTTTTAAAAAAAACGCGGAAGCCTCGAAAGGCTCCCGCGTCTAGTACATGCTCCGGTATTAGCGGGTTGCGATGTACATGGTTACTTCAAAACCGAAACGCAAGTCGGTTGCAGCAGGTGTAGTCCAGGCCATGTTATATCTCCTAAAGGATTTATCTTGAAGTCCGGTTTCCTAAATTAGTAGCCGGGGTTGGGTGCTTTGCTGTTCCGGTAAACTTGTTACTTGAACAACGCTGCTATGACTGAACTATCCTCTAATCATCTGTAGGACCATAGGTAAGGTTCGCTCTATGTGCCCTAATGATTTTCATTAGACGACTAAAAAACGGCCGCTAGAGCGAAGGCAGGGTGTCATTGGCTGGAGTATCATGCATCGCCATGACACTGCGTTCCCAAATCAATTTGTTGATTGCCCTGCTTATGGGTCTTTTTCTGACTGCTGTTATCGCATTAGAAGTGGACGCCACACGCCGGAGCATTCGCGAAGAAATTGAAGCTTCTACCCGTATTACCCTGCAATTGTTGGGGACTGTGGTGGCCGATACCCAAGCACGGGGCGGAAGTGTTTCTCCTCAATTGCTTACCAATTTTTTTCAGCATCTGGGCCGCGTTCGTGCCAACAACATTAAGTTAGAGGGCGCGGGGGGACAAGTTTTTTATGTTTCGCCTCAGTCCCATTATAAAGAAGGCCGCAATGCCCCTTCGTGGTTTGTGGAGTTGGTTACTCCCCCAGCACTCCCTACACAAATCCGAGTTGCAGGGGGCTTGATTACCGTGACCCCGGATCCTTCTCGATCGGTGGTGGATGCCTGGGATGATCTTTCTAGTTTATTGCAACTGGGTGTGGCCTCTTTGGCTTTGGTGCTTGGATTAGTCTTTATTTTAGCTGGGCGTTTGTTGGCGCCTTTGCAAGTGATCGTATCTGGACTGCAGCAGATGGAGCGGGGGGAGTTTCATGCCCGACTTCCTGCTTTTAAGGTGACTGAACTCAATAGCTTGGCTGAGAGCTTTAACCGCATGGCGCAAGCGGTTGAGGATAGTTTTATGCTTCGAAGAGAGTCCGCCAAGCGCGCTGAAGAATTGCGGGAAAACCGTGCGGTGACAGCCTTAATTCAACAGCATGTTGAAGCTGAACGGAGGGCCTTGGCCCGCGAATTGCACGATGAACTGGGGCAAGGGGTGACCGCAGTGCGAACGATTGCTTCTTCCATTGCTCAGCGTGCGCATGAGCGTGCGCCTGACCTTGAGGCAAATGCGTTGGCGATCGTGAAGGTATCCGGAGAGATGTACGATGCCATGCACAGTATGGTGCGACAGCTCAGGCCTATTGCGCTGGATAACTTGGGCTTGGCGGATGCCTTGCGGGAACTGGCTGCGAGTAGTCGGCTACGTAAGCCTGAGCTTTCGGTTGATTTGGAGTTGGGGCCAGATTTAGATGGTTTGGATGAACAAACCAATATCACGGCTTATCGGATCATTCAGGAATCGCTCACCAATGTGGCGCGTCATGCGGCTGCGGATACGGTGATGGTGCGCGTATCGCATGATCTTGAAGCGAGCGCCTTGCATTTAGAGATTGTTGATAATGGTTGCGGAATGGATCCTCAAGCGATTAATGATGAACGAATGGGTGTAAGAGGAATGCGTGAGAGAGCCACTGGGCTAGGGGGGCGATTTGAATTGCACTCGGCGCTGGGAGAGGGAGTGAGGATTTTGGTTGACTTACCCATACATCTTGAGCAGGGATCACTGTGATCTTCTTTAATCGATCAAAATGGACAATAAAACGATGACCCTGCGCGTTATGTTGGTGGATGATCATGCGGTAGTGCGGATGGGTTTTCGTTTGCTGCTTGAGAGTGATGCGGAAGTGGAAGTGTGCGCAGAAGCGGATAGTGGTGAATCGGCGTTAAAGCTGTATCCCGAGATTCAGCCTGATGTAGTGATTATGGATGTGTCTATGCCAGGTATGGGAGGCATTGAGGCAGTGAGCCGATTGATTTCTAAAGACCCGCAAGCCAAAGTGTTGGTGCTTTCTGCCCATGAAGATACCGTTCACCCCAAACGTTTATTGAAAGCAGGGGCTTTGGGGTATTTATCTAAGCGTACGGCGGGGGATGAGTTGTTAAAGGCCTTGCGCCAAGTGGCAGAAGGAAAGAATTATATTGATCCCGGTTTAGCGCAGCAGCTTGCCGTTCAACAATTTAGCGGTGAGCAAAATCCGGTTGAGGTGTTGTCTGAGCGAGAGTTTGAAGTGTTCATGCAGTTGGCGCGCGGCCAATCCGTGAATAAAATTGCTGAAACTTTATTTCTTAGCCCACGCACGGTGGGTACCCATTTGTACAATATCAAGCAAAAACTGGCAGCCGATAATGCTGCAGAATTAACCTTGATTGCCATGCGCAATGGTCTTCTTTCTCCTTAATTGAATGACTGAATCTCTTCAAGGTATTGTTCACCGCTCGGGGCAGTCTAGGTTACCGACCCGATATGGTTTGTTTTCAGCACAGGCGTATCGTCTTGAAGGCTTACAAACCGAGCATCTTGCTTTGACGATGGGCGATGTTGCCCATGGTGACCCTCCTTTGGTGCGGATTCATTCGGAGTGTTTAACGGGGGATGTGTTTGGTTCGCGCCGCTGTGATTGTGGTCCCCAGCTTGAGTTGGCGATGCAAAAAATTGCTTCTGAAGCGCGGGGGGTTTTGGTTTACTTGCGGGGCCATGAAGGGCGGGGGATTGGTTTGTCGCATAAGATGCGCGCCTATCAATTGCAAGATACGGGTTTAGATACGCTCGATGCGAATGTAGAGTTGGGGTTTGCTGTAGATATGCGAGATTACGGGCCGGCGCTGGCCATTTTGGCGGATCTTGATGTGTTCCGTTTTCGTTTGATGACCAACAGCCCGGATAAGATGGAACGTCTGGCATCCGCACCATTCCAAATTGTGGAGCGGGTTCCTTTGCTGACCCCCGATGATGAGGAAAGTCGACGTTATCGCGAGGCTAAGCGCGATCGGCTTGGGCATTTTATTTAATTTAGATTCCTTTTCAAGATCTATACGGTATGCGTGATGGATGCCCAAGCGGCTGTGGCTGCCCCGGATCAGGCTGCGCCTGATCCACCAGCCCCCTGATCCGCCTGCGCCTGATCCGCCGGGTTCGCCTGATCCGCCGGGTTCGCCACACACCGCTTTGAGAATGGATCCTGTTTGGTGAGATTTATATTGCGTTGTGCTTGAATATTTTGGTGGTTTCCCGCATTCTGCGCGGTGGCGGGCCTCCCCGCATTGCAGCGTAGGAACCTGGTCAGGTCCGGAAGGAAGCAGCCATAACTATTACCTGTAAGTGCCGGGGTTCAGGCTCGCCACCTAGCAATTACTGTATTTTTTTTAAATGATTTTCTGGGTGAAGGCCTAAAAAATATGCCTAAATTGATGCGTTTTAAAGTTCTTTGCTTCTGTTTTTTTGGTGCAGGCTTAGGGTTTTTAAGTTTGCCGTCAGCCTTAGCACGGGATGGGGTGTCTTTTGAAATGGGCCACGGAAATCACACAGAGATGGTGGCGACTAGCCTGACTAGAGAGTGGTCTGAGCCCATCTATGATATGGGTTCGTGGACCATTGGTGGGTACTGGGATATGGGCGTTTCGTTTTGGAATCCTCACAGTATGGACGGCGGCAATCATCAGGTTACCGATTTGGCTTTGACGCCGGTCTTTCGAATCACTCAAAAAGTGCGTTCCAATTTTGCCCCATTTGCTGAAGCTGCCGTAGGGGCTAGCGTGATGAGCACGCACAATGTTTGGCGTGGTCATAATATGAGTAGTAATTTTCAGTTTGCGGATCATGTGGCTGCGGGCGTGAGCTTTGGCGATCAGTTGCAGTGGGATGTGGCTGCTCGCCTTCAGCATTTTTCTAATGCTGGAATTAACAATCCCAATCCCGGTATCAACTTTTTTCAATTAAGGGTTGATTACCATTTCTGAAGCGCTAGCACTGGCGCGAAAGTGGCGCCCGAAGCGATTTGAAGACCTGCTCGGTCAAGAGCATGTGGTGCGTGCCCTTACCCATGCTTTATCGAGTGGCCGCCTGCATCATGCTTATCTGTTTACGGGTACCAGAGGGGTTGGGAAAACCACTTTGGCCCGAATCCTAGCAAAATGTTTGAATTGCGAGCAGGGTGTCAGGGCCACGCCTTGTGGTGAATGCCAAACTTGCATGGATATTGATGCAGGCCGATTCAGTGATTTGCTGGAGGTGGATGCCGCGACCAATACCCGGGTTGAAGAGATGCGGGAGTTGCTGGATAACGCGCATTATCTTCCCGTCAGTGGCCGCTTTAAGGTGTACATCATCGATGAGGTGCATATGCTCTCGCGCAATGCCTTTAATGCGATGTTGAAGACCCTAGAAGAACCGCCTGCCCACATGAAGTTTATTTTGGCGACCACTGACCCACAGAAAGTGCCCGTGACCGTGCTATCGCGATGCTTGCAGTTTGGTTTAAAGCCCATGACGGTAGACCAACTGGTTTCTCGATTACAGTTTATTTTGGATGCAGAACAAGTCAGTTCAGAGCCCGAAGCGCTGCGCTTGATTGCCAAGGCCGCTCGCGGCAGCGTGCGAGACAGCCTGAGTATTTTGGACCAAGCCATTGCTTTTGGTGGCGGCGGAGTGAAAGCACAGGGTGTGGCTGAACTGCTGGGCGTGGTTTCGGATGAGGCTGTCATTGCGCTCGCTCAGGCTTTAGCAGATCAAGATGGGCCGCGATTAGTGCAAGGTGTTGAAGGGCTGATGAATGCGGGGCAGTCGGCAGATATGGTGTTGCAAGATTTTGCGGCTTTAATGCAGAAGTTAGCGTTGATTCAACTGGCTTCAGGCCCTGCTTTAGGGTCTGCGTTTTCTGATGCGCTCATGAGCCTTGCGCAGCACATGAATGTTGCTCAAGTGCAATTGTGTTATCAGATCGCACTGGGTGGCCGGCGTGATTTGAACCATGCTCCAGATGAGTTAGCCGGCCTTGTCATGACTTTCTTGCGAATGTTGGCTTTTAGCACAGAGCAGGGGCACAGATCTGCTGGGGCGTCTCATTCCTCATCACCTCAGTCGGCCCATTCTGTTTTGTCCTCTTCGCAAGCCAAACCTGCTGATGCTTTTACGCCTGTGGTTTCTGTGCCTCAGATTGCCGAGCGCGTGCATCAAGCGTCTCATCCCATGCCTGAATCCTCAGAAGACTGGGTGAAACTCGTCGATGCCTTGCCTTCTGGTGGTGCACCGGTTGAGTTGGCAAGACATTGTGTGTGGGGCGGCAGAAATGGGCCTAAGCTGCGTTTAAGGTTGCCGCAAGCGAATAAAGTGTTGTTGGCCATGACAGATCGCTTACTTGCCTTACTTGCTCCCTTAGTGGGATCTATTCAACTGGATATCCAACTCGATCATGAGTCTACAGATCGCGTTGCGGAGCAGTCAGTGGCGGCGCGCGATCAAGCGGTATCAAAGGTGCGTTTAAGTGAAGCTGAACTTGCAATAGAAAATGATCCAGTTGTTCAAGCTTTGATTGCGGCAGGCGGAAGAGTCGTACCTGAATCGGTAAAAC
>CAIPTD010000008.1 GCA_903867885.1 uncultured Ferrovum sp.
ACGGTAACGTTGATCTTCTGGCGGTCCTATACAGCATCAACGTATTCCTTACCTTTACGATGTCTTTACTCGGGCTTTGCATCTATTGGTGGCGCCATCGCGGCGAGCACAGCCATTGGTGGTCTCGCTTAGCCCTATCACTATTAGGGTTTGTCGTGACGGGCTCGATCCTGATCGTGACCCTAGTTGAAAAATTCTATGAAGGCGGCTGGGTCACTACTGTGATTACAAGCTCGGTTGTTTTACTGTGCCTACTCATTCGCGAGCATTACAAATCCACCGCATTACAAATGAAAAAAGTGGATGAAATGTTGGCTGGTCAACCTTTACAGCCTGTTGCAAATCCTCCCGCTATTGATCCCGAAGCACCCACTGCCGTCTTCATGATCAGCCGCAGTCGTGGGGCAGGCATGCATACCATTCTCTGGGTTCAGCGCTTGTTTCCTGATCACTTTAAAAACTTTGTATTTTTGAGTGTAGGTGCCGTAGATACGCACAGTTATGGTGGCGAAGGCGCCTTAGAAGAACTGCAAAAAGAAGTACATGAAGCATGTGCTTACTATGTCAATTTTTGTCATCGCCATGACATTGCGGCAAAATCGATGGAGGCTTACGGCATCGATCGTGTAGCAGAGCTCACTGAGCTGGCGAACAAGGCGCGTGAAGAATTTCCCAACTGTATTTTCTTCGCCAGCAAGTTGATTTTTGTGCACGACAACTGGATGACCCGCATCTTGCATAACCAAACTGCCCTTGCCATGCAGCGCATCCTGCACCTGCAGGGCATGTTCATGGTGATCTTACCAATGAAGGTAGACTGAGAGCCCAAGCGCAGGGTTTGAAAATGCTCTAGACTGCAAAAAATGGAAACGCACTTACTTACCATCAGTCATGCCATTCAACTGGCTGTTGCGCCTGTTTTTTTACTCACGGGGGTAGCGCATATTTTGAATGTGTTGATGACCCGTCTCGGGCGCATTATCGATCGCAGCCGAGTGATTCAATCGCGCTCCGAAGATTTGGCAGATTTAGAAGATGACCTCATTCATGGCCAAGTGGATCAAACACATCAGACCTCTGAAGATGCCCCGAGTCGATTTTTACTGACGCGGCATCAACAACGTCAGCGCGAGGAAGACATCAGCGAAATGGCGGCACTCAAACATCGTTTACGTTTGATCTATTTGTCCATTTTTTTTGCGGTCGTCGGCGCGCTTTTTATTTGTTTAGTGGTTGCGACCGGATTTATCGGTGCCCTCTCACAAGTCGATACCGCCCAATTCCTGGCCGGCATGTTCATCGCATCCATGGTGGCCATGATCATCTGCCTGAGCTTACTCATCCGAGAGGTTTATGTTGCCGTTATCCCCGGCAAAATGCACCACCGGCCTTAACTTATAGATAAGCAGTGGCGCTGATGGCGAGGCCAGTAGCGGCTAGAGCAAGTGCTCCGTACCAGGGCCAGCGGGCACCTTTAGAAATAATAGATATAGTGGCGATGGCAATCGATACATGAAGCAGCGTGACACCAAAGGTCAAGATGTGATGGCGATGCTCGTGGTGATCGCCTTCGTGAAACGCCTCTTCTGATTCATGCTCAAGGCGCTTTGCTTCTTTAGAGATATCGCTAGACTCATCCGCATAACGCTTGGCCTTCTCTTCATATTCTTCTTTCTTGGCTGGGGTCGCAACCGAAGCCAATTCATACATATTCTTTTTCATACTTTTTGCTTGGAAAAAGGCCCACTGATCGCTGGCCTTAGCCTGCAACAGCACCGCTGTATTTTTAGCAGAAATGGCCCCTGCAGTCTCTAAAGTTTCCAGGCTACCTACACCAGCGGCGACTACAGCCAACACCGCAATGGTCGCTGATACGATGGTGTTAAATCTATTTCCGCTATGAGCAGCATGGGCTGCATGCTCAGCATGCTCAATATGTTCCAGGGTATCGTTTTCCATAGCGTGATGGCCTTAAGTGATTAGAGGTGTGAATGGTTATAATGCGAAGAATATGAACATGCAAACCCCTTTGATAACCGAGTGTTCTACGGGTTCATGTACGCACAAAATTTTACCCAATTAAATATTAAATAGTAGGGTGAGCAAGACAAAAAGCTGAAAAATACACAAAAAAAACCGAGGATTATCTCCTCGGCTTTTTTCTTGCACACAAACTTATAAATGCAGTTCTTCTAGCGTTTTAGCGGCGAGTGAATCATGCGCCATGAATAGTCGATAGCGCTCGTGAGCTTCTTTGACTTCTTTTATGAGGGTAGCGGTATCAGGCAAAACCAATGAAACTGCGAATCCATTCTGATTAGCCTGCTTGATGATTTCTTGCACCAAGCTATCTGCCACCTTGGTTTCTTGTGCAAGTTCTTCCATGGCAGGCAAACTGGCTTCAATCTGCTCATCCAACGCGGCCAGTGAATTCAACTCATCGATGTCATCTGAATTAAGTTTTTCTAGATAGAGTTCGATCAAGTCACCCAATGGGGTCAATTCAAGCGCTGAGGTGACTAAGGCGTTTTTAAGGGCATCCTTAAATTGCGCTTTCACCTTGGCTGCAGCTGCATCGTAGTGGTCCCCAAAGATCTGTTCACAGGCCTCCTTCTCTTCCAACTTCAGCCAGAACAATTGACCTTCAACCCCAATGCAAGCGAATCCTTCAAAATCGTGACTTTTCATTTTTTATTCTCCCTAGAACAACACTAAATAGTTTGGGAACACAGGGCTTTACCGCAGAGCCAAACTGTATTCAGACACCTCCTTTAAGTTCGAAATAAAGGTACGGGTTAACAAGAAAAACATCCGATCATTCGGGGCAAAACACTGCGGTGTTTCGATGATTAAGATAATAGTCCCATTTTTTTATGAGGGGTAGCGTATTGGGGGAAGAGAATGAAATTGAATAAACCTGGAAAGGTAAGTCATCAAGAACTTCTTTCAACACATTGAATTATATTAATTATTTTAATTACAATTATATTTCTGTAATTTCTTGTTACAAATTAACCAAGGTATTGCGAACCCCTCATCTTGATGTTTATAAAGCTGGCAGCCATTCACTCTAACGATTCGATCCGCCTTACAGGCTCGGTTATACTTGGAAGATCAATCATCTGGAGATCAAGTTTTGGACCATCATCAACTGATTGAGGACGAAGATCTTAGTCCCAATGCGCGCACTGCCCGTTCAGCCGCTGCCAGCCGCAGTACCTGGGTCAGCGTGGGGGTCAATATCGTTCTCTCTCTCAGTCAAATATTGATTGGTCTATTCGCCCATTCTCAAAGCTTAATCGCGGATGGCATTCACTCCCTCTCCGATCTGATTGCAGATTTTGTGGTGTTATTTGCCAGCCACCATAGCCAAAAAGATGCAGATGAAGATCATCCCTACGGTCATCAGCGCTTCGAAAATGCAGCCTCTTTGGTTTTAGGATTATTGCTATTAGGGGTTGGGGCAGGAATTCTAATCACCGCCATCGGCAAGTTAGAGCACCCCGAAACAATTCAAATCGTCCACATCGAGGCGATCTGGGTGGCGGGGTTGGCCCTTGTGGCCAAGGAATCCTTGTTTCGCTATATGTTGGCCGTTGCAAAGCGCATTAAATCGAGCATGCTGGTGGCCAATGCTTGGCATGCACGCTCTGATGCCGCTTCCTCCTTGGTGGTTGGAGTTGGTATCGCAGGCAACCTGGCAGGCTACCCCATCATGGACCCCATCGCCGCCATCATTGTAGGCGTGATGATTTGCAAAATGGGATGGGAATTTGGATGGGATGCCATCAATGATTTAGTGGATCGATCCGCTGACGACACCGAAGTAGAGGCCATTCGCAAGACGCTTATCGAAACCCCAGGTGTGCAAGATGCCCATAATCTTCGTACCCGTAAAATGGGGGATATGATCATCGTGGATGCCCATATCGAAGTCGATGCAACCATCACCGTAGAGCAAGGGCACGATATTGCTGTAGATGCACGTAAGCGCGTACTTCAGCGCCACCGCGTGTTAGACCTGATGGCGCATGTCGACCCTTGGCATCGCCCCGATCTCGACCACGACCATCCCCCCACTCTTCACGTTTAAAGCTGGCCCTTTAAACAGAGCCTAGAAAGGCTTAGTCGCACTCAGATACGCCATGCGGTCTATTGAGACAGGATGTCCTGCCTCAATGCTGGGCCGGACCATCGCCTCAAAATGCTGCCGCTCCTCAAAGCTAAACTGCTCTTCCATAATGGTGTTCAGTGAAGGCGCCCAAGGATGCGGCGAGGCACCAATAAACACCTCCCATGACTGAATGATTGAAGGGAGAACATCAATATGTAACTCAAGATGAATCTGGGTAAAGCCCTCAGCAACGGCCAAGCGCAATAAGTCTCGCTCTGAATAATTAGCAATTGCACTTTGAGTAAGCTTTTCAGGGGTATCGGGAAACTGAGCAGACTTCCAGCGATGTAAAAGTATCAGACCCAGATCGCGCGACTCAGTTGCCAACGAAGCTTGAGCATCTGCGCGATTCTTCAAAATAACTGTATCAAACGCTTCGTCCTGAAAAATAGGTTCAGCAATCGAAATACGCCCACCCGGCTTTAACACCCGACTAAACGCCCGGAATGCAGCCTGCTTGTCGGCCACATAAGCGAGAACCGAGCGCGTGCTGATCACATCCATGCTCGCGTCATTAATTGCACTCAGCGACTCAGCCGAAGATTCAACAAAGCGACATTGATTCGCAATGCCTTTCTCTTCTGCCAGCAAACGGGCATGGTGCAGCATGGGTTCGGAGATATCGGTCAGGGTAAGCTTTACGCCTGCCCCAAAGCGCTCAATGGCTCTAAAGCCTAGGCTACCCTCACCAGCACCCACATCCAGCAAACAACAATCCGGAGCCACATGGGCATGATCCAACACCCGATCAATATAGCCTTGCACTACGATGCGGACCCGCTCGGTATAGACAGGATCATCAGCGAAACGCCGGTGCAAGAGCCAATCAGCCCAAAGATCATTAGAAGGAGAAGTAAGGGAAGCGTTATTCACTATTAGGTAACCTTGTTGGCCTAAACGATAGCCGAATCAAAATACGATATTAAACCAGACCATGATCTGAGGGCATAAAAGCGAAGCAAGACCAACCACATTCAAACGGACTTTCTTTTTACTTTCTTTTTTAAAAGCATATAATTGCAGTATTGACAGCACAGCAACAATCACACAAGCAAGGGAATAACCGATGAATGCAGCCCAACAAGACCCTCACGCCGCTCAACATGAAGATAATCACGAGGATGAAATCTCACTGAAGGATATGGTGGATTTTTTAGCCGGCGCCTGGAGGAAGCTTGCAATCGCATCGGTGATTGGGGCAGTGGTAGGATTTGGATATTGGGTTTTATTTTTTCCCTATACTGGCGAATATGTTCTGATCAATAGTGGGTATGTAGACATTTTAAGCTGGAAAAGTCTGCAAAAAACGCTTCCCAATTTAGCCTTGCAAATCTCGGAGAAAAGCAAACTAGACAAAACAGAGGAAGATTTTTTTAAATCAGTTTCCACGGAGCTCTGGTGGTCAAAAAATGTAATTGCCAATTACGCCCTATCCAAAGCAGATGCAAAAGATCTTGCTGGACTGTCAAAAGACCTAGACGCTGCCCCAACCACAATTGTGAGCCTTAGCATCAACAGCTCAGGAAAAACCAAGGACGAAGCAGTTGATCATACCCTGCGAACGGCACAATTCATGCGCACTGGCAGTAGCTATCTGCAAATCAGATCGCTCATTAATAATTACGAAATTAGTGCGCTGACAGGCGCAAGCGATCTGAATGCCAAGATCACCAGTGCAAAAATTGAGTTGGGCTATCAGCTTGAGCGATTGAAACAGCTTGAACTCTTAAATAAACGTTTTCCGGGATCGTCAAACGCTTCAAACGGTCAAATTTTTGATCCTAAAGAATCCGGTGCCAAATACCTACCCTTACAAACACAAATTATTGCCGCAAATAGCGAAATCAATAACTTAAAAGAAAACCTGATCCGATTGCAGCGACAATTAGCACAAGTGGGTGAAACCAAGAGATTTGTAGAGAAAGCCCGTCCCTTGATTGATCAATCCTTTGATGGATTGTGGCTCACGAAGCAATTATTAGATTTAGAGGCCAACCAACGCAAAGAAATCACTTCAGACAATGAAATACTCACTGAAATACTAGACAAAGTTCACGCAACGCTGAGCCAATATTCGGCCAGATTTAATAAAGGCTGGGAATCAACCACTATCCCCACCGCATCCAAAACTGGTATGGCAAAATTTACGGCAGCAGGATTAGTTGGGGCATTCTTCTTGATGCTGATGGCATTACTGGCGCAGCGAGTTTGGATGCGTATCAATTTGCAAAAAACTGAATGACGGCTGGGACTTGCGTTAAGGGGGGAGAGCCGATAAATGGTGGGTCGGGCGGGATTCGAACCCACGACCAACGGATTAAAAGTCCGCTGCTCTACCGACTGAGCTACCGACCCACAACAGCCAAGCCCACTATTCTATGATTTATGACTGCTTTGGGTCAAGCTCGCAGCGGCATTAGCTGCATTAATTTCTATTTTTTACTTCCTACCCAATCGTGCTTTTGCTTTAGCAGCAGCTTCACTTGCAGGAAAACGAGAAATCAGCTGCTCTAGGGAATCATGGGCAGCGGCGGCATTACCCGCATCCAACTGCACACTAG
>CAIPTD010000009.1 GCA_903867885.1 uncultured Ferrovum sp.
AACACCTAATTTCTTATTCACAATTAATACATTTGGTGTGCTTGCTAAAAAACTAATGGGTGTGAAATCTTTCACAGGATCGAATGAAATCTTTTCATACAGCGCGCCATTAATCGCATGAATGCCTACCGTACCAATTAATAAGGTGTAGCCATCGGGATCACTCCTGGCAACGAGATCAGCACCAATATTGCCGCCATAGCCTGGGCGATTTTCGACAAGTACTGGTACACCCAAGTTTTGCTGCCAATCTTCAGCTAAAACGCGCGCCAATATATCTGGAGCCCCACCGGGGGTAAAGGTTACAACGATGCGAATTGCTTGTTTTGGCCAGGTAGCGTTTTTCTGGGATGTACTTTGCGCATGAACAGTAAAGCCAACGGCCCACAACACAGACATAAAGAGAAAGCTCTTCAGAACTTTAGAGAATGGCATGCTCAAAATGTAGAACTAGACCGAAAGGTCTAGGTTAAAAACCAAAGCGAGAGCGTAGCCACAACCAGCCCTCATACTTCACTGGGTCATCAGCGCAGGGGCCGATACCGCACTCCAATAAGGTGGATACGAGATTACCTAAAACCAAAAGAATGAAAGCAATAACAAGTGCATTAGCAAACCATGAGCGTGAGCGGACTTCACGATTAGGAAGCATTAATAGCACTGCAAGACCCATTAACAAACCGGTATACCCAACATATGCCCAGGTATAGAAATGCAACTCTAAAAATGTTTTTCCAAATCCCTTGTCGCCCGGCAGAATATGCAAGAAAACCTGACGAAGAGAAACCATCATCCCAACCAAGCCACCCATGATGCCCCATCCGTAGTGGGATGAATAAGCACCACAACGAATATTGAGCACCAAAGCAAAACCAATAATCACAAACCCAACGCGCTGCATTAAGCACAGAGGGCAAGGCAACTCACCAAAGTAGAGCTGATCTACAAAGGCATATGACAACATGCCGACAACAGCTAGCAATGCAAGCTGATTGCCAAGCGCGGCTAGGGAAGGTAGAGAATGTTTACTCACAATCAATTACAGGCTGATATTGAGATGGTCAGTTGCATGAAAACGGAACCAAACCAGAAGGATAGCAACGGTAATCGCCAAAACCGTCAAACCTGCAAGACGCTTCTCAAACCAGACTAAAACAAGTCCGATAAAAGCCGTCAGAAAAGGTAGAAACATATACATAAGAGAATTCTAGCGCAGGACTCTTAGAGTGAGGGTAATTCTATAAATTCAGGGTCTTGGGAAAGGGCTTTTGTTTAGAATGGGCTTATGACTACCAGCCCCTCCCCTCCCTGCTTAGATCTACAGATTGATGGGAATATGGCACGGGTTATTTTTAATCACCCCGCCGCTCGCAATGCCCTCACTTGGCCCATGTATGAAGAGCTCAAAAGGATTTGTGACTCCTTAGCTAACAACCCTGAAATTCGAGTGGTCATCTTTCGGGGGGCGGGAGATAAAGCATTTGTTTCAGGAAGCGACATTCAGCAGTTTGTTGCCCTCAAAGGGAATGAAGCCTATGAAGTTGCAGTTGATCATATTTTCTCCTCACTGCAACAACTACCGATGCCGACTATTGCCATGATTGAAGGTTTAGCAGTCGGCAGCGGTCTGTTGATGGCCACTTTCTGTGACTTTCG
>CAIPTD010000010.1 GCA_903867885.1 uncultured Ferrovum sp.
GGCGGCCTTCTTCCCCGACACCGCTGCCTTGAACCCGGCACCCACCGTGAACTGCGGGTGGAATGGAGTGATTAATCGTGTTTAGTGAATGCCTATCCCCCGTTAATGGGGTAGAGCCCGATATTAGTGGCGGAGTGGACGGGACTCGAACCCGCGACCCCCGGCGTGACAGGCCGGTATTCTAACCAACTGAACTACCACTCCGCGTTGGCCTGATTTGCATAAAACCGCATAACCAAGCCCTCTATATTATTCTGGATTTAATTTTCAGTCAAATTTTGACTCACACTTTGCAGGGTTAAATTTCATTTACCGATCAACAGAACAACGTGTTCATGTTTAAAAACAAAGCCAGAGCAGTTATTTCAACAAAGGGGCGAGGAAGATTGGAAGTTTGATGAAATTCAAAGCAATAATCACGCGTTTGCCCTCAGTGGCAGGAACGTGGTGAATTAAATTACCAGGGAAAAAAACGAGGGTGCCGCTTTTAGGATTCACAACCAGATGATTATTGAAAATGATCGGAGCGCTGTTATCGTCCATTTCCAGGTAAACCACTGCAGAAACATCACTAGGAACGTGGGCATGCGGCTGAGTGAAATCAGAACTTTCATAGATAGCCCCCCAACAATCCGCTACCGATAAATCAAAATTCAACTCCGTAAGGTCTGCACCAAGATGTTGACGATATGCACTCTTAACGCATTCAGCTACTAAATCTATTAATGGTTTGAGTTTGTCTGTCTCTGTGTGACTTTTCCAAGGACTCATATATACCGACTGGACATTGGACGGTGTCGAATCTGGAAAACGCTCACGCAGCTCATCAATCGCACTTCGCGCAAGTTGAAGGATTTCAGGATGATGGAGAAGACTGATGTAAAAGACTGGCGTTTCCGTAGGAACGCTCATTTTCATTATTTCAACAGTCATAAGCCCAGTAATTAATATTTAGGACAAATTATTGAAAGAGAATTGGTGGGTGCTGACGGGTTCGAACCGCCGACCATCGCCGTGTAAAGGCGGTGCTCTACCAACTGAGCTAAGCACCCGGGGACGCGAATAATAGACCAAGCAGCGGCGCTTGGCTAGTCCATGTCAAAAATTAATGTTTAATGAGCGTCTCTGCTGCTCCGTCTTGCCGTGCTGGGGTTGCTTCTGCTCCAGGCTCAGCCGCCACAACTGGAGTGGCTTCAGGCTCGGGTAGAGGGATAGGCGCATGCTCAAGTGCAATATTCAACACTTGCTCTATCCATTTAACCGGGTGCAACTCCAATCGGCTTTTGATGTTGTCAGGTATTTCCGCCAAGTCTTTTACGTTCTGCTCAGGGATTAAAACGGTCTTGATGCCACCGCGGGTTGCCGCCAGTAACTTCTCTTTTAGCCCCCCGATTGGCAATACCTCTCCGCGCAAGGTGATCTCACCGGTCATGGCAACATCTGCTCGAACTGGCACGCCACTTAACACCGACACCAAAGCCGTACAAATGGCAATACCTGCAGAAGGGCCATCCTTGGGTGTCGCACCTTCAGGCAAGTGGATATGCATATCGGTCTTCTCATAGAAGTCCGGCTGGATACCCAATTGTCGGGCGCGCACACGCACCACGCTCAACGCGGCTTGGATGGATTCCTGCATCACTTCACCTAGCTTACCGGTTGTCGTCATTTTGCCCTTGCCAGGCAGTTTAGCGGCCTCAATGGTCAGTAACTCACCACCCACTTCAGTCCAAGCCAAACCCGTCACTTGGCCAATCTGGTTTTCAAGTTCTGCTAACCCAAAGCTATAACGCCGCACCCCTAGGTATTTCTCTAGGTTTTTAGAATTCACCATGACTTTGGTCTTACGCCCTTTTTCCATAATCAGGGCGGTGACCACTTTGCGGCAAATTTTGGCAATTTCACGATCTAGGCTTCGCACGCCTGCTTCACGGGTGTAATACTGAACAATATCGCGTAATGCTGATTCAGCCACTGAAATCTCAGAAGGCTGCAGGCCATTGTCTTTAATCTGTTTGGGCAATAAATACTGGTTCGCGATCGCTATTTTTTCATCTTCGGTATAACCCGACAAACGAATCACTTCCATACGATCCAACAAGGGTGCAGGAATATTCAGCGTATTTGCCGTAGCGACGAACATCACATCAGAGAGGTCGTATTCCACTTCGATGTAATGATCTACAAACGTGTGGTTTTGCTCGGGATCCAGAACTTCCAACAACGCTGAAGACGGATCACCACGAAAATCCATACCCAACTTATCCACTTCATCTAGCAAGAACAGCGGGTTTCGTACCGCTACTTTAGCCATGTTCTGCAAGATTTTACCGGGCATCGATCCGATGTAGGTTCGACGATGACCGCGAATTTCAGCTTCGTCACGGACGCCACCTAAGGCCATGCGCACAAACTTGCGATTGGTCGCGCGGGCAATAGACTGACCCAACGAGGTCTTACCAACGCCAGGAGGGCCCACTAGGCACAAAATAGGCGCTTTGAGCTTATCTACCCTGCTTTGTACGGCCAAGTACTCCACAATGCGTTCCTTGACCTTCTCAAGGCCATAGTGATCCTTGTCCAGTGTCACTTGGCAGGCTTTGAGATCCACGCTGACTTTGGTTTTCTTTTTCCAAGGCAAACCAATCAGCGCATCGATATAGTTGCGCACCACAGTCGCTTCTGCCGACATGGGGCTCATGAGTCTTAGTTTTTTGAATTCTGCATCGGCCTTGGCGCGGGCTTCTTTGGGCATATGAGCTGCACGGATTTTTTTCTCAAGCTCTTCAAAATCCGCTCCTTCCTCGCCATCACCCAATTCTTTCTGGATAGCTTTGACCTGCTCATTCAAGTAGTACTCGCGCTGGCTTTTCTCCATCTGGCGCTTCACGCGGCCTCGAATACGCTTTTCTACTTGCAGAATATCAAGTTCGCTTTCAAGCAAAGACAACAAATGTTCGAGGCGCTCTTTGACATCGTACATTTCAAGAATGTGCTGCTTTTGCTCGAGCTTTAAAGGCAAATGCGCCGCAATGGTATCGGCCAATCGGCCCGCATCATCAATCCCAGCAAAGGTGGTCAATACTTCTGGTGGAATCTTTTTGTTCAGTTTTACAAACTGATCAAACTGCGCCAACAAGGTGCGGCGCATTGCCTCAACTTCGTGATCCACCACAGGCGGAGGAGCAACAGGAACCGCTTCCGCGTTGTAATGGGTGCGGGCATCCGTCACTTCGATGACTTCGGCGCGTTGCGTGCCTTCTACCAAGACCTTCACAGTGCCATCCGGCAACTTCAACATTTGCAAAATGCTTGCAATGCTACCAACGGAATACAAGTCTTCAGCCTTGGGTTCATCATTCGCCGCTGATTTCTGTGCAACTAAAACAATCCCTTTGCCTGACTCCATGGCAATCTCAAGTGCCTTGATAGACTTTTGACGGCCTACAAAGAGGGGAATCACCATGTGGGGAAAAACCACTACATCCCGCAAGGGCAATAGTGGTAAGAGTTCAACCGATTCTGAAGGTATGACGTCTGATGACATTGGGGTTCCCCGTTACGACAGTCCCTACTACGTGGGGACGAAACTAAAAGGTTTCAATACTATGACAGTACAAGCCGTCACTTAAACGCCCGCAACTTTGGGCGTATCGGCATAAATCAAGAGCGGGGGGGTGTGTGCATCAATGGTTGTTTCATCTGCTACAACTTTAGATACATTTGCAAGCGAAGGCAAATCAAACATCGTTTCGAGCAATGCCTGCTCGATGATCGAACGCAATCCCCGTGCACCGGTTTTACGTGCCAAGGCTTTCTTAGCAATGGCACTCAGCGCACTCTCACGGAATTCCAACACCACCCCTTCCATCGAAAACAGCTTTTCATACTGACGGGTCAAGGCATTTTTGGGTTCGGTCAAGATACGAATCAACGCCTTTTCATCCAACTCTTCTAGAGTGGCGATGACAGGCAAACGGCCAATAAACTCGGGGATCAGGCCAAACTTTATCAAGTCTTCGGGTTCAACGTTTTTGATCTCGGCTTGCGCAGCAGGACCTTCTTTACTTTTGACCTCGGCCCCAAATCCAATTCCACCTTTGTTAGAGCGGTTCTGGATAATTTTTTCTAAGCCGCCAAATGCCCCACCCACAATGAATAAAATATTAGTGGTGTCAACTTGCACAAATTCCTGGTTAGGGTGCTTACGCCCACCCTGAGGTGGAACCGAAGCAATGGTGCCTTCAATCAACTTTAATAGTGCCTGTTGCACGCCCTCGCCCGATACATCACGGGTGATAGAAGGATTGTCCGATTTACGAGAAATCTTATCAATTTCATCGATGTACACAATGCCGCGCTGGGCCTTTTCAACGTCGTAATCGCACTTTTGCAGCAGCTTCTGGATGATATTCTCAACGTCTTCACCCACATAACCGGCTTCGGTTAGCGTAGTGGCATCGGCAATCACAAAAGGAACATTGAGAAGGCGCGCCAAGGTTTGGGCCAACAATGTCTTGCCAGAACCGGTAGGACCAATCAGCAGTATATTGCTTTTGGATAACTCTACTTCTCGGTCTTTGGTCTGCGTTTTTAAACGCTTGTAGTGGTTATAGACTGCAACTGCCAAGATTTTTTTAGCTTGCGTCTGATCAATCACATACTGATCTAAAATTTCGCAGATTTCGTGTGGGGTAGGGAGATCGGCGCGCGCAGTTTTGAGATCACCGCCGGCAATCTCTTCACGAATGATGTCATTACACAGTTCAATGCACTCATCACAAATAAATACAGAAGGCCCGGCGATGAGCTTTCGAACTTCATGCTGACTTTTGCCACAAAACGAACAGTAGAGGAGTTTCTCCCCGCCAACTTTTTCCGTCATTTCATATCCTGGGTTCAAACAACTTTAATAAACATACCATGCAAATCATTACTCGGACAGTTCAGCCCTGCTGACAAGCACTCTATCGATAATTCCATAGTTTTTAGCTTCTTCGGCACTCATGAAGTTATCGCGATCAGTATCACGCTCTATGGTTTCGATGGGTTGCCCCGTATGCTCGCTCATCATTTGATTCAATTGACGGCGCAAGTACAGAATTTCTTTGGCTTGAATTTCAATATCTGATGCCTGACCGGATGCACCGCCTGAGGGCTGATGAATCATTACACGGGTATTAGGCAAAGCAAAACGCTTACCTTTAGAACCGGCACCTAAAAGAAATGCGCCCATGCTGGCCGCTAAGCCCATACAGGTCGTGGTGACTTCAGGCTTGATAAAACGCATCGTGTCATAGATCGCCAATCCAGCAGAAACAGACCCCCCGGGGGAATTGATATAGAGATTAATATCTTTATCCGGGTTTTCAGATTCAAGAAACAACAACTGCGCCACAATAACGTTGGCAACAGACTCAGTAACGGGGCCAACTAAAAAAATGACGCGCTCTTTGAGCAATCTCGAGTAAATATCAAAAGCGCGTTCACCCCGGCCGCTCTGCTCAATGACCATTGGGATATAGCCTAGACCTTGAGGTTCTTCGTAATGCGCCATTGTTTGAGTCATCCTTAAATTTTAATTACTAAAGGGCTGTGATATAAGCCTTACGCTGTTTGACCGATCAGTTCCTGAAAAGGCAGGACTTTATCGGTGACCTTAGCCGTACCCAACGCCCATTCCACTACATTATCTTCCAAGACCACAGATTCAGCTTCTTGCAGACGATCTGGTTGGGAATAGAACCACTTCATCATCTCATCAGGCTGCTCATAACTTTGAGCTTGTTCTTCCAAGAAGGTTCGCACCTGAACCGCTTGGGCCTTTAAATCATGCTTTTCAACGATCTCAGTCAGAATCATTCCAAGTGAAACACGGCGTTTAGCTTGATCCTCAAAGAGTGCCGCCGGCAAATCCACGCCCTGTGTATCTTGGCCTGTACGCATACGCCAATCTTGACGAGCATTCTCGCGTAAACGCTCAATCTCAGCTTCAAGCAAGCTCTTAGGGCACTCAACAGGAGTAGTCTCGAACAGCACTTTCATGACTTGATCTTTCAGCTTATTCTGAACGCGTTTTTTCATTTCACGCTCTAGATTAGCCTTGATTTCATCCCGCATTGCAGTCACATCCCCAGATTCAATGCCCAGCATGCGAGCAAAATCGGCATCCACTTCTGGCAATTCAGGCATCTGAATTTCGAGCACGGTGACTTCAAAACGAACAGGTGCACCCGCTAAATCCTTAGCGTGATAATCCGCAGGGAAGGTCATATCAAAACTGCGTGTTTCGCCCACTGAGACGCCTGGCAAGGCTTTTTCAAAGTCTGGCAAAAACTGGCCAGCGCCCAGCACAATCATCTGGTTATCTGCTGTGCCACCATCAAAGGCGATGTCATCTTTAAAGCCCTTGTAATTGATTTTGAGGCGATCACCCTCCTGGGCTGCGCGGGTGGCAGGCAACCAACGGGTACGCTGCTTACGCAGCACCTCAATGGTGCGGTCCACATCGGCATCTTCAACAGTGACGATGGGGCGCTCGAGTTCAGCTGCGCTGATATCACCCAAGGTAATATCGGGGAAAACCTCAAAGGTTGCCTTGAATTCATAGTCGCCATTGTCATTGCGAATAGAAACCGTCTCGAAATGAGGTGCACCTGCAACATGCAGTCCTTGTTTTTGGACTTCGGCTGCAAAACTTCCTTGCGCAGATTCACTTAACACTTCGCGTCTTAATTGATCGCCATACTGAGACTCAACGATATTCATGGGCACTTTGCCTGGGCGAAAACCATCCATACGAATATTTTTGGCCGTATGTTTGAGTCGCTTCAACACTTCGGCTTCAACATTAGCAAGTGATACGGTGAGGGCTAGGCTCCGCTCAAGCGGGCTCGATTGTTCTGTCATTGCAATAACCTGTGAAAAATGATGAGGGCCTGCATCCTGAAAAAAAACTAAGGGGATGAAATTAAGGGCAAATTTTCTTGAATGGTGCCCAGGAAAGGAATCGAACCTTCACGTATTTCTACGCCAGAACCTAAATCTGGTGCGTCTACCAATTTCGCCACCTGGGCACATTCGACCCGTATTCTACCTCGGCGCAGGCGCTAAGGACAGGTATGCTTCGCTTTATGAGCGAGAATCACTACGAAAACTTCCCCGTTGCATCTTGGCTAATGCCGGCACACCTGAGGCCTGCCATTCGGGCAATCTATGCTTTTGCGCGCACAGCGGATGATTTTGCAGATGAAGGCGATCACTCAGATGCAGAACGGCGCGCCCTGCTAGAAGCCTATCAACAAGATTTAGATCGCATTGCTGCGGGCCTTATTCCCGTCCACCCCATTTTGCAACAACTCGCTAAGGTGATTCATTCCTACGAACTTCAAATCCAGCCCTTCAGCGATTTGCTCAGCGCGTTTGAGCAAGATATTCAAATCAAATCCTACGAAACCGAAGAGGCCGTGCTGGACTACTGCCGCCGATCCGCTAATCCAGTAGGCCGAATCCTTTTGCAGCTTTGGAAAAAAGATCAGTCTGCCGCTTTGATCCAGGCTTCTGATGCCATCTGCACGGCTTTACAGAAAATCAATTTTCTCCAAGATATTGCGATTGATGCCGAAAAGGGGCGCACCTATCTTTCACACCAGGCTATGCAAACCTTTCAGGTTCAACGCGCAGACCTATTAGGGCTGCGCCTGAATACAGCCCCTGCCCCCTCCTTGGGTGTGCGATCGCTTATTCTTGCGGAATGCAACAAATGTCGTGCATTCATGATGTCGGGGGCACATCTTCCCTCTCAGCTCAGTGGCCGCATCGCTTGGGAATTGTCACTGGTCGTGGCAGGAGGGTTGCGTATTCTCGATAAAATTGAGGCCGCAGGCGGTGATATTGTTTTTCAGCGCCCCACACTCTCCGGCTTGGATTATTTCAGGCTGGTGTGGCGGGCCTGGGTGGTAGGTTTCAAATACCCCTGATAAAGTGCGGCTCATGTCACCCGATGCCTACTGCCAAGATAAAGCCGCCAAAAGTGGCTCCAGCTTCTATTACAGCTTCCTCTTTCTTCCACCAGAGCGACGGCGAGCCATCACTGCGCTCTATGCCTTCTGCCGAGAGGTAGATGATGTGGTGGATGAAGTCAGCGATCCTGCTATCGCGAAAATCAAACTAGCCTGGTGGCGCGATGAACTCGCACGATTATTTGCAGGGACCCCTGAACACCCGGTAGGTAAAGCTCTTTTGCCCGGCATTCAACAATTTGGGTTAGAGCAACACCATCTAGAAGAACTGATTGATGGCATGGAGATGGATATACATCCTGTGTTATACCCCGATCGTGCCAGCCTAGAAAACTATTGCCATCGGGTCGCAGGAGTCGTAGGGCTGCTTTCCGCCCGTATTTTTGGATTCACGCAACCCGCCACCTTAGACTATGCCCATCGCTTAGGCATCGCGTTTCAGCTCACCAATATTCTGCGCGATGTGGGGGAAGATGCCCGACGCGGAAGGGTATACTTATCGGGAGAAGAAATGGCGCAGCATGGAGTCACCGCAGCCGATATCTTGTCCCTAAAAGATTCACCTCAACTGAGGGCACTCCTTGCAGATCAAGCGGAAGTAGCCCGTAAAAAATATGCTGAAGCTTATGCGCTCCTCCCTGCCGCTGATCGGCGAGACCAGCGCCCGGGGCTCATCATGGCTTCTATTTATCAAACCCTTCTTGATGAGATCGCTGCGGAAAATTTTGCCGTCATGCACCAACGCATTGCCCTTACGCCAGTTCGCAAGTTATGGCTGGCTTGGCGCACTTGGTTGAGATGGCGCAAGTAGGCTTATCTGATCAGATTGCACGGCCTCGCATTGCCATTATCGGCGGTGGCTATGCCGGAATGGCTGCAGCGGTTTCTTTAATGGATACCGGTATCGCTGATCTCACGGTGTATGAGGCGGGCCCCATATTGGGAGGGCGTGCCAGACGTATTCCAGGTGGCAACGGTGATGAAGATAACGGTCAGCATCTATGCCTTGGCGCGTATACCGAACTCTTAAAACTGATGGGGCGTGTGGGAGCAGATCCCGAAGATCTCTTTTATCGATGCCCTTTAAGCTTGCTCATTCACGCACTCAACCACCCGCTCGGTAAAAAAAGTAAATCCCTGTTCTCACTGCGTACCATCCGTTTTTTGCCTGCACCTTTGAACCTTGCCACATCCATTTTATTGAGTTCAGGCACTTCGCTTGGCGAGCGCGTTCATACACTCCAGGCGCTGTATCAATTAAAGCAGCAGAGTTATTTAATTTCACCAGGCCTCACCGTATCCCAGCTGTGTGATGAACTCGGAATTCAAGGAGTCTTCAGGCACTTTTTCTGGGAATCCTTATGCTTGGCTGCACTCAATACGCCACCACAATTTGCCTGTGCCCAAACTTTTTTAAACATCCTTCAAGATATCGCCGAGGGCCACCAACAGGCGAGCAATTTCCTCATTCCTAGAACAGATTTAAGCAGTCTATTTCCTGAGCCTGCGGCACAGTACATTCAAAAAAAAGGCGCTAAAGTTTATACCTCTTGCGCCATCAAACAATGTGAACCCGCAGGAAAGTTAATCCGGGTTGTAGGTACCCGACATCACAGCTTGTATCACCATGTGATCTTGGCCACCCCACCCCGCGCCGCTTCCACGCTGATCAATGGATGGGGAGAGCCCATGCATGATTTAGGCAATCAATTACGCTCACTCCCGCACGAAAAAATTGCCACGCTCAGTGTGGAGTATTCGAATCGCCGTTTTAGGCTGCCCTTTCCGATGATGGGTATTGCCCATAGTCCCATTGAATGGATTGTTGATCGAAGCTATTTACTGCAACAATCCAGTGCCAAAAGGCTTAAGGATAGTTCTGCATCAGATACACATGGCAGTCGTTTTACCTGCGTAATCAGTGCCCCGCATGAATCCAGCAATCTGGATAAAGGGTTCTTAACCTCTGAGGCCCATGCCTGCTTGCAATCATTGTGTGGCCCCTTGCCGCAGCCCAATGCGAGCCGACTGGTCGTGGAGAAATTTGCCACACTATCGTGTCGACCCGACATTCATCGCCCTCAAGCATGCACCCCCGATCCACGTTTAATCTTGGCCGGTGACTATCTTCAATCGCGCTATCCTTCCACACTTGAAACGGCTGTGCGCAGCGGTCTTTCTGCCGCAGCCTTAACCATCAAACACATGCAGGCTTAACCATTTACTTGAAGGCGCGCACAATAGTGTGTGCTTTTTATTTTATTCACTTATTCAATTTAAATTGCTTATGACCGCTGCCTCTTCCCTTTCCTCTTCCCCCTCTTCATCCTGTGCTGCATCAGGCGCATTTACAAACCGCGTTATTCTGGTTACTGGGGCGACGGGTGGCTTAGGCCAGATGGCTTGCGAAGCCCTTGCCAAAGAAGGCGCAACGCTACTCCTTTTAGCGCGCAATGAAAAAAGGTTAGATATCCTCTATGACCGAATGATCGAACTCGGAGCCCCGACTCCAGTTTCAATTCCTCTTGATTTAGCGGCGCAAAAAGATACGCAATTTGAAGAACTCGCCGGCATGATTGCGTCCCAACTGGGCCGACTGGATGGCATTGCTCATTTCGCGAGTCAATTCGTTCAGCTTGCCCCGCTGGCTTCACAAACGCTTAAAGATTGGGAGCGCGCATTCGCTGTCAATGCTCTTGCCCCATTTGGGCTCACCCGGGCCTGTTTGCCATTGCTCAAGCAATCGCCTGATGCCAGTGTGTTATTTGCGATTGAATCACACAGCCTAAAACCGGGCGCGTTTTGGGGCGGATTTTCCGCTTCACAAAGCGCCATTCCAAGCTTAGTCACCATGTTGACTGAAGAGCGTGAAGCCGATTCAACTCTACGCTTCAATGTGTTGGTCCCCGGCCCGATCGAAACCCCCATGCGAGAGCGCACACACCCCGGTGAAACGCGCACACAGCGCAGGCCACCGATCGAATTGGCAGAATTAATTTTGGAGTGCTTAGGCCC
>CAIPTD010000011.1 GCA_903867885.1 uncultured Ferrovum sp.
ATAAATTAAAGAATTGATTGAATAATTTGGGGAGAGCAACATGCTAGCTGTAGTTAAGCCTATCGCTTTTGCATTGTTTGTTTGGTGGTTTAGCACGGGATTGATCATTTGGTTAGACGGTCTGCCGCGTAAAACTTTCAAATGGAGCATGATCGGGGCAACAGTTGTTCTAGGAGTATCTCTGTATGGCCTCAGAGCGTCTGCGAGCATGACATCGCCGGCTGGGGCTTACTATGCCTTTACTTGTGGTTTGTTGGCATGGGGGTGGCAGGAAATCAGCTTTTATATGGGCTATGTCACGGGTACTCGAAAAGAGGCTTGCCCAGAAGGATGTGGGGGCTTCAAACATTTTATCCACGCTATCCAAACAAGCTTATGGCATGAACTTTCCATTATCTTTTTTTCATTGCTTGTTGTTGGGCTCACTTGGGGGCAACCCAATCAAGTAGGTGTCTGGACTTTTATGGTGCTTTGGTGGATGCATCAAAGTGCCAAACTTAATGTGTTTTTAGGTGTGAGAAACCTCAATGAAGAGTTTCTTCCTGCCCATCTTGATTTCTTAAAAAGCTTCCTGACTAAGAAACCGATGAATTTACTGTTCCCGATTTCTATTACGGTATCTACGTTGATTCTCGGGGATATGATTACCCGGACCATGCATGCAGTTCCTGCTAGCTTTGATGCAACTGCATGGATCTTTATTGCCACTCTGATGTTCTTTGCGATTTTGGAGCATTGGTTCTTGGTACTACCTATTCCAGCCGCTGCCCTATGGGCGTGGGGATTACATAAAAAGAAAGGCGTTTCGCCTTTTACTGTTGATGTCGTTGCAGGTTTCTTAGGAGCAGGTAAGACAACTACGATGAGTCGTTTGTTGGCTGAGGCTAATCCTCAGGAACGGACTTTGGTTCTGGCTAATGATTTTTCTAATATGGGGATTGATGCTTCACTTCTGGCTGGAAGAGGGGCGGATGTTGTTGAGTTAGCGAATGGCTGTATTTGCTGTTCACTTCAAAAAGATTTGGCTAAGCAACTTTTAGAAATCGCAAACTTACATCAACCCAATCGCGTTTTAATTGAACCCTCAGGCGTTGCTGATGTAGCTGCGCTGATTGCTGCTCTGCGTAAGCCTGAACTCGCGCCTCTGGTGAAATCACTTCGGGTGGTGACCTTACTTGATGCAGCCGCTTTTTTAGGTGACTTTGCGCGCATGCCTAATTATTTTGAGGCTCAGGCAAAAGTATCTCCGGTTGTGATCGTCAACAAAATTGATCTTGTTCAGCAGGGATCATTAGAGATGATTCGACATACTCTGATGAGCCTGCATCCGGGCGTTCAGATTGTATTTGCAAATTTTGGATTCCCAACCAATGGCAAAACATTAACCAGTCTTCTTACAGACCTTCCAGGTTTCATTGCTCAAAAGGATGAGGGAAAGGATGACAAAGACGCTATGCATACTTGGAAAGCCAGAGAGTCTTCTAGCCAAGGTGTTGGCTTGAAGCAGGGAAGTAAAGTGCGTCGCAGTGAGCAGGAGGTGGCACTTGGTTTTGAGTCTTGGAGTGCAAGTTTGCAAGGCATATGTGATACAGAAAGGCTTCGCTTGTTACTCGAATCACTCGTCGCAGGGCAATACGGTCAGTTAGAGCGTGTGAAGGGTATTGTTCGAGCTGGAGAGGGATGGGTACGGTTTGATTTAGCCGGAGGCAGGCCCTCTATCACAGCGCATTCAGCAGAAGATGGAGAAGCACCGCGTGTGATGGCCATTGGAAAAAACGTCGACCAACAAGGACTACTCAGTGCATTTATGAATTGCGGGTCCCCTGGAGCGTATCAACATGGATGATGCTTATGCTTCAGTTTCTGTAATGAGCACAACAAAACCATCTGTTGTGGTAAAACAAAAAGTGAGCGATAAAACCACAACACGAAAGTTGGTGTATCCGTTTACCGCTATTGTGGGTCAGGATGTGATGCGTGAAGCGCTCATGCTGTGTATTGTGGATCCTGGACTGGGTGGTTTATTGGTTACGGGTGATCGTGGAACAGGTAAATCCACCCTCATTCGCGCTTTGGCAGCTTTACTTCCTGATATGCCCACTGTGGAAGGATGTTTATACGCTTGTCATCCCGAGCGTATTGCCGAGGACTGTGCGAGTTGCAGTACCAAGACTGCTTCACAACGCAGGAAAACGCATTTACGTCCTGTACCCGTAGTGGATCTTCCTTTAGGGGCAACCGAAGACCGCGTAGTCGGTGCATTAGATTTGGAGCGCGCTTTAGTGCATGGGGAGAAAGCCTTTGAACCTGGCCTATTGGCCCGCGCACACCGTGGGTTTTTATATATTGATGAAATTAATCTATTAGAAGACCATCTGGTAGATGTCTTGCTGGATGCCGCAGCCTCTGGGGAAAACGTGATTGAGCGCGATGGTTTGAGTATTCGCCACCCCTCCCGTTTTGTTTTAGTGGGAAGCGGCAATCCTGAAGAGGGTGAGCTGCGTCCACAATTACTCGATCGCTTTGGTTTGTCTGTTGATGTGCGCACCCCCACAGACATTACTACCCGTGTAGAGATTATTAAACGCCGTGACGCCTTTGATCGTGATCCTAAGGGCTTCGTGAGCCAATATCAACCGCACGAAGAAGCCTTACGCAAACGTCTATTGCTAGCGCAACAACACTTAGCAAAATTATCAACACCCGATTCAGTGCTCGAAAAAGCCGCTGAATTATGCGTTGCATTGGGTACAGATGGATTGCGTGGTGAACTGACCTTAATGCGTGCAGCCCGCGCTGCTGCTGCACTGGAAGGCGCCAAAAAAGTTACTCTCAAGCACTTACGTCATTGGGCCATACCCGCACTGCGCCATCGCTTACGTCGTAATCCTTTGGAAGAAGCAGGCTCTGATGCAAGATTGGAGCGAACGCTCCAAGAGGTTATACCAGAGTGACCGCAATGGTTCAAGCAGAGTGCATCGCCACTCTCTTGGCTAGCGATCCAGGTCGGTTTGGAGGAGTACATGTGCGTGCCAGTGCGGATGCTCTTAGAGCATCTTGGCTGGATGCGCTGAAGAATGCCTTACCCAGCAGCTCGCCCTGGATCAAGATTCCTGCGGGTGTGGATGCCGATACCTTGCTAGGGGGCCTGGATTTGGCGGCCACACTCGCGGCTTCGCGTCCGGTGATGCGGCAAGGACTGATGGCGCGCGCGCATAGAGGAATATTGGTGTTGGCCATGGCTGAACGCGCTGATGCGATGATCCTGGCCTTTTTACAGCAAGTGATGGATCAGGGATGGGTGAATATTGAGCGTGATGGGGTTCAAGAAAGAATTCCGGCTCAATTTTCTTTGGTCGTTTTGGATGAGGGTTGCGATGAAGACAGCGCCCTACCTTCTGCGCTGCTCGATCGTCTGCCTTTTTATCTGGATACCCATTCGCTCTCGCGCTGGCAGGCCGAAGGGTGCCCTGCTCCGAAGCCTTTCATGCTTGAAATCAAGAATTCTGCTCCTGATGAAGCTGTCAAAGCCCTGTGTGCCAGCGCGTTGCAGCTCGGAATTTATTCCATGCGCCCCCCGATACAAGCCTTATCAGTAGCACAGTCACTTGCGGTAAGGAAAGGTCGTAGTCAAGTTGAACAGGACGATTTAATTGAGGCGGGTTCATTGGTCTTTGCGGCACGCGCCAGACAGTTACCCCCTCCTCCTGAAGAGCTGGCACAGGACCAAAACACAGAGTCACAAGATAATCCTGATCAACAAGAAGCACCTTCTCAGGATGCGACTCAGCTACAAGAAAACAACTCTGAAGATTTACCCCCTCCTCCTAAAACGCCCCTTCCGGAGTCTGGCGCTGAGGAACGTGAAATACTTTCTCAAATCGTGACTGGCTTACCCGATGATTTGTTGGCACGCTTAGCGGCAGGCATGTCATTGAAAGGGAGCGGTAAGGCAGCGACTACCGAGCGTCAGCGCAAAGCAATTCCAAGGCACGGAAGACCTGTAGGATCTCGACAAGGGGATCCACGTCGCGGCCTGCCCTTGGATTTACGCGCTACCTTGCGGGCTGCGATTCCCTGGCAAAAGATTCGTACTAAACCGGCATCTACTTGTATTGCCGTGCGGTCGAGTGATTTACATGTCAAGCGTCTGAAACCCAGAACCCGCAGCACGGCAGTATTTGCGGTGGATGCTTCGGGTTCGGCTGCACTGCAAAGACTCTCTGAGGCAAAAGGTGCGGTAGAGGCTTTGTTAGCGCAATGCTACATTCGTCGCGATCAAGTGGCCTTGGTAAGTTTTCGGGGGGCGGGTGCAGAGATGTTGCTTCCCCCAACGCGTTCATTATCTCGCGTTCGGCGCGAGCTTTCTGCTTTGCCAGGTGGCGGGGGAACCCCTCTTGCACGTGGTATGCAATTGACTGCACAAGTTGCACAAGAGTGTCGCCGGAAAGGCGATGCGCCTTTGATGGTGTTGTTGACTGATGGTCGCGGTAATGTCGCTTTGGATGGAACAGGTGGCAGAGCAAAAGCAGAGCTAGATACATTAGCGGTAGCCCAAGAAATAGCGCTTCAGCGTTTGCCTTGTTTGGTTGTAGATATTTCACCGCAACCCCAAGAGCGCGCTCGCAAATTAGCCCATGCTTTACGAGGAGAGTATTTGGCATTGCCATTAGCCAATGCCGACATGCTTTCAAGTGTAGTCAATTCAAGAATGGCAAATACACAATGAGGTCGGCGATGAAATCGATGGCCCCGGAATTAAATTTGATTGGCCCTGGTGGGTATGTTTGGCCTAAGCCTGAGTGGAGTATTTTTCCGGTTGTAGAGGGTTTGCAGTGGCATGTTCAAATGGTGGGAGATGCATCGCTTCCCCCCTTGTTGCTGCTGCATGGAACAGGTTCTGCCAGTCACTCATGGGAAGGTTTAGCATCTTTACTCCACTCTCGTTATTCTTTGATTATTCCTGATCTACCTGGTCATGGCAGAACGGGAGATCCTGGTGATGCGGGCCTGAGTTTGAATGGGATGTCGCGAAGACTGCGGTCATTGTTGGATTATCTTAAAGTTGAACCTCTTGAAGTTTGGGGCAACTCTGCAGGTGCAGCGATCGCCTGTAAAATGACTATTGATGACCTGATTCATCCTGAGCGTATTGTGGCGATCAATGGTGCCTTGTTGCCACCTGCAGGAATGCCACTCCATATTTTTACCCCAATCGCCAAGTTTCTTGCTTTGCTGCCTTTTGTTCCCCATGTTTTTGCGCGCCATGCAAGAGATACAGAGGCGGTCAATAGTTTAATTAGTGGAACTGGCTCTAAGCTTAATCAGGAAGGGTTAGCTCTTTACAAGGCATTGATGAGTAGCCCAGGGCACTGCGCTGCTGCATTGCGCATGATGGCACATTGGGATCTGGCTTCACTCGAGCAAGAATTACCCTTACTCAAAACACCGATAGATCTTCTTGTTGGGCAGAAAGACCGTACGATTCCTCCCTCAGAAGTTTTTCGCATTCAGCAATTGATTCCGCATGCCAAGATTGTGAGCCTGGCTTGTTTGGGGCATTTGGCACATGAGGAGGATCCAGCGGCTTGTTTGGCAGCAGCACTCCTTCATGCCCCTGAGTATAAAGTGCGTTCATTCAATGAACATTCGTCTTTTCAAAAGACACATCAATTAGCAAGCTCAACGTTGTCTGTCGTCAAAAGTTTAAAATAAAGAGGTGAGCGATGGGAAAAGAACTTACTTGGTCTGAAATGTCATTAGTACCTGAACCTGGTTCTCAAAATCTTCTTCACACAGTTCGAGAAGAGGGTTCAATCCTGCCCTTGTTGAGCAATATTCAATACCCTGAAGACTTACGAAAATTTGATCGTGCAGATCTTCCTGAAATTGCTCACCAATTACGTGCTGAAATTTTGCGTTCGGTCTCGGAAACGGGTGGTCATCTCTCTTCCAATCTTGGAACAGTAGAACTTACCCTTGCATTGCACTATGTATTTGATACGCCTAACGACCGAATCGTGTGGGATGTAGGCCATCAGACCTATGCACACAAAATCTTGACTGGTCGCAAAGATGCAATGCATACCCTTCGAAAATGGGGGGGGTTATCGGGGTTTCCAAGGCGTGACGAATCGAGCTATGACGCATTTGGGACTGCTCATTCGAGTACCTCAATCAGTGCTGCTTTAGGCATGGCCGTGGCTTCCAGGGCGCGCGGAGAGTCACGCAGGTGTATTGCAGTGATTGGTGATGGCGCCATGTCTGCTGGAATGGCTTTTGAAGCGCTCAATAACGCCGGGGTAATTGATACCGACCTATTGGTGATATTGAATGACAACGATATGTCGATCTCGCCTGCTGTTGGTGCATTGAATCGCTATCTCGCTCATTTGGTTTCTGGACGTTTCTATCAAAATGCCAGAGAACTCACAAAATCTGCTTTGGCTAATGTCCCTGTACTCAAGCAATTTGCTCGCAAGATGGAAGTGGCAGCCAAGGGAATGGTGATGCCCTCCACACTATTTGAGCAGTTTGGCTTTAACTATGTGGGGCCGATTGATGGGCATGATTTGAAAGCCTTAATACCCACATTACAAAATCTCAAAACATCGTCAGGTCCCCGACTGTTGCATATCGTCACGAAGAAAGGCCAAGGGTATCAACCTGCTGAAGCCGACCCTGTAAAATATCATGGGGTCACGCGCTTTGACCCCACTCAGGGACTACCCGCAGCTAAAGTTCCCGCTACCCCTAGCTACACCCAAGTATTTGGAGACTGGCTATGCGATGTCGCTGACCGTGATCGCAGAGTAGTGGGGATTACGCCTGCTATGCGAGAAGGTTCAGGCTTGGTTGATTTTGCGCAACGTCATCCTGATCGCTACTTTGACGTGGGCATTGCCGAACAGCATGCGGTAACCTTTGCCGCTGGAGTGGCCTGCGAAGACATGCGACCTGTTGTCGCGATTTATTCCACTTTTTTACAGCGTGGCTATGATCAATGTCTGCATGACGTTCAGTTGCAGAATTTGCCCGTACTTTTTGCACTTGATCGAGCGGGTTTAGTCGGCGCAGATGGTCCTACCCATCATGGATCATTTGATATTTCATATCTTCGTTGTCTTCCCGGTATCCATATCATGACCCCTTCAAGTGGGATTGAGTTACGACGGCTCCTCAATACGGGCTTGATGCTGAATGCCCCTGCTGCTGTGCGTTATCCAAGAGGTTCATCACCCGATGTACCCGATAGAAGTGACTTCAGTTTGTTGCCAGTTGGGCGTGCAGAGGTGGTGAGAGAGGGGCATGAGATTGCATTGTTGGCCTTTGGTCCTTTGCTCAAACAAGCCCGAGAGGCAGGGCAACGCTTAGGGGCAACGGTAGTGAATATGCGTTGGGTTAAACCACTTGATGTTGCATTATTGAAAGAGTTGGCTGGCTCACACCGTTTACTCGTCACCCTTGAGGATCATGTGATTCAGGGAGGAGCAGGGAGTGCAGTGATTGAGGCATTGCAGAATATGGACGTTCAGTGTTCAGTCCTTCAACTTGGTCATCCTGATCGCTGGATAGAACATGGAGACCAACCAGAGTTGCTTGCAAGTATCGGCTTAGATACAGACGGCATCATTCAAGCTATTCATCATCGTTTAGGAAAAAAGGAGATGGCAGCATGAGAGCCCCAACACAAGCACGCGCCATTGTTATTGGTGCCGGATTTGGTGGAATCGCTGCCGCGATACGTTTGGCTGCCCGCGGGTACCAAGTCACAATCGTAGATCGCTTAGAAGGCCCGGGTGGACGCGCGTTTGTATACAAGAAAGAGGGATATACCTTTGACGCTGGCCCAACCATTATTACTGTGCCTTCTCTTCTTGAAGAACTCTGGACCTTGTGCGGAAAAAAGATGTCCGACTTTGTTACGCTCAAGAGTATCGATCCTTTTTACCAAATACGTTTTGATGATGCTTCTGTGTTTACTTATAAATCAAACCCTGCAGAAATGCGTGCAGAAGTGGCGAGATTTTGTGAGGCAGATGTCAAAGGATTGGATCGCTTTATGGCGCATGCTGATCAAGCCTGTAAGAGTGGTTTTGAAGATTTAGCAACCGTTCCTTTTACCCACTTCAGCACCATGCTAAAGGCATTGCCTAAGCTGTCTCTGCTAGGTTGCTGGAACAGCGTGCATACCCAAGCGGCTAAGTGTTTTACGGATCCACGTTTGCGTGCGGTATTTAGTTTTCATCCTTTATTGGTGGGTGGTAATCCCTTTAGCGTGACGGCCGTCTATACCCTAATCAATGCGCTAGAGCGTCGTTGGGGCGTGCACTTTGCAATGGGTGGAACGGGAGCGGTAGTAAAAGGCCTGGTAGATTTATTTGAAGGGCAGGGGGGTACATTACGACTCAATACCGAAGTAAAAAGAATTTTGGTAGAAAACGGACAGGCGGTAGGGGTTGAACTGCCAGATGGCGAATTGCTGCATTCTGATATTGTGGTATCGAATGCAGATGCGGCCTGGACTTATCGCATGATGCTGCTGCCTGAAGCGCGCAAGAAGTGGAATAACAGCCGACTCAATCGAATGGATGCATCAATGGGTTTATTCGTTTGGTACTTTGGCACCAATAAGCGCTATGAAGAGGTGGCCCACCATACGATGGTGTTGGGCCCGCGCTATAAAGAACTGCTGAAAGATATTTTCAAGCGCAAGAAACTCGCTAAAGATTGTAGCTTATATTTGCATAGACCCACTGCCACCGATCCCAGCATGGCGCCTGAGGGATGCGATGCCTATTATGTGCTTTCACCAGTGCCACACCTAGGTTCAGCTACAGACTGGGCTACCGAGGCCGAGCCTTATCGCCAAATGGTGCAGCGAAGACTGGAGGACACCGTTTTGCCTCAACTGGGAGCTCATCTGACTACATCCCATTTTATTCATCCCGGTGACTTTGCAAGTCGTTATCTCTCTTGGCAAGGCGCGGGCTTTGGCATGGAACCTTTATTAACACAAAGCGCTTGGTTCCGGCCGCATAACGTCAGTGAAGATGTGAAGAATTTATATCTTGTTGGGGCTGGTACGCACCCTGGTGCTGGTGTTCCTGGAGTGCTCTGCTCCGCAAAAATCTTAGACGAAGTGGTCCCCGCTGCCCATGTATTCATCCGCTGATATTGAACGCTGTAGAGCCAGCTTAAAAGGAGGCTCGCGTAGCTTCCACCTCGCTTCATTAATGCTTCCGCATCGTATGCGTGAACCATCGGCGGTGCTCTATGCATTTTGCAGAGAAGCCGATGATCTAGTGGATGAGGGAGGCGGGCATCATGCAGTGCGCGTGTTGTTGAATCGCTTATCTAATCTGCACAGTACAAAAGGCCCTGCGCCTCAAGATGCCTTACTTGCTGAAGTGATGACGCAGTACGAGGTCCCTACTTCTGTGCTTGAAGCCTTAGTTGATGGGTTTGCTTGGGATGCAGAAGGAAGAAGATACCGAACATTGGATGATCTCTTTGCGTATGGTATGCGGGTTGCAGGGGCGGTAGGTGTAGCGATGGCTTTGATCATGGGGGCAAGAGGTCGTAAAGCTTTGTTGGCAGCCTCTTCTTTGGGGATTGCGATGCAATTAACCAATATTTGCCGGGATGTGGGAGAAGATGCGCGCCTTGGGCGGATCTATCTTCCCATTGAATGGATGGAGGCTGCGGGGATCAATGTAGATACATGGCTTCTTGATCCCAATTTCTCGCCTCAAATGGGTGAGATGATTGCGCGATTACTTCAAGTAGCGGATCAATGTTATGCAATCGGTGATGAAGGTATGTCAGCCTTACCTAAATCGTGCAGAAGAGGAATTCGGGCGGCACGCAGACTCTATGCGGGAATCGGCCATCGTTTAAGAAAACAGGGTTTCAACTCGCTCGCTGGTCGAACGGTCGTCAACCCCATAGGCAAAATTGCCTGCTTGCTCAACCCAGAGCTTCATTATTTCACGCGCAATGATCTTGAGCCTTGGATGAGAGCAACAGAACGTGCAGCGGCTTTTGTCATTGAATCCTTGCCTGCGCATCTGTTGGCGACCCCACCCGTCACCCCAGAAATAGATGGGCACGCGGCATGGGCGATCGATCTTTTCTACAGACTTGATCAACGTGCATTGGATATTCGCTCTGATCGTGATGGCGATTTAGCCTAAGGATTAAAATGGAGGATTGGCACAGTCAGATTGGGATCATTGAATTGTCTCTGTTTGAGGGCATTGTATTGTTGATAGCGGGCTATCAACTCTGGTCGGTGCGTAAAAGTCTAAAAGAGATGAAAGAGAAAAAACAAAAAGAGATGCAAGAGGCCCGGCACGAGCAGGAGTAAGCCATAAAAAAAGCACTTGGCCTAGGCACAAGTGCTTTTTTACGAGTGGTTGGGCCTTAGATATCTAATACTAGCCCTAGCCAGAGTCGTGAAGATTAGCCCGCTTTTTTCTGATAAGCGCTGCACCATCCTGCGGCCATCACTTCTTTGCCGGCAAATAGCGCGCAAGCACCGTGATCTGCAGAACCGCCTTGATATAATTGGCAGGAACCACATTTTTGACCAGCAGCATACTTAGGGAATTTCTTAGTGTCTGCTTTGGATGCTTCTGGAACATAACCTAGTGCAAGTGCTTGTGGGTCATTGGCTTCAACTTTTGCAGCAAAAGCATTGGCCATGGTGAATAAAGCAGCGCCGGAGGCAACCAGGTTCATTAAAAAAGAACGACGGGGTAGATTTGAGCTCATAGATTAAGATCCGTAAAAAGGAATAAATGAATTATAAGTGTACCAAAACAAGTAACCAGTTTCAGGTTGATGGTAGTTATATCAGAAAGTTCCCATTCATTACCACAATCCGGCTCGGGTAATGCGCGGCATACGGAAGGGAAGTAATGTTTGAACCCAGCGAGATGAGAAGCGATCAAGATCTAAGCTCTCGTGAACTCCTTCGCACTCAATTCCCTCTCTTTTACTTGAAACCATAGAGCGCGTATAGAAAGGGGTATCTTCTAGTGTCCTGATGATGTGAGTTGTTTCATGCGGCAGGCGCGTGGTTCGGGGGACACGCCATATTGGGCCCGTGGGCAGTGCTTTACGAGGTAATGGGTAAGTGGATGACTTGAGTAAAGAACTCACTGCGCCTGAGGCATAAAATCGTTCCCCTAGAAGTGTAGCGCCCCCGTCGCGCCGATCAATGTCATACCAAACATCGGTATCACCCTGCGGCGTTACTACCCTCGACCAATCCCAACTGATGAAATCTTGCTCAAGGGGAACTGATCCGGCGTTACTATCAAAATAGGCATTGCCAGACCAATTCACTTTGGGGTTGTGAAGATCAAGAGTTACACGCGCAAGCGATGCAATCGGCCCCCAATGGTGGTGGTCTTGGGCATCAAGGCTATATTCTAAATCTTCTCTAAAATTTCCTTGAACCAAAATGCTGCCTTTTAACTTGAAGGGAAATGGAGCACAGCGTTCATTAATATCAATATGCAGGCCATCTGATTTCCACATCAGGGAAGAGGGCCCCACATGAAACTCTTGTTCTGTTCTTTTTAGTTGGGCGCTTCCGCGTTCGGTCAGGGCCCATTGCGGCGCATTTTTTTGATAGAGCGCAACATTAATGGCGCAATAGTTTTCTGGAGGAGTGTGACCGGGAGTCCGTTTTCGAGCCCATGCATAGTATGGGGAAAAGACACTGCCTACAAAAGCAATCAGGGTGAGGCCATGTTGTCCGCAATCACTTAAGGCATCGAGATACCACCAACGATAACCGTCTGCTGGGACGGGAGTATTAAAGGCACAGAGCATTATCTTTTACCTTGATCACTGAGAATGGCTTGCGCGGCAAGACGGCCTGATAAAGCCACCATTGGGACACCCGGACCTGGGTGAATGCCACCACCTGTCAAATATAAGCCGGGAAGGGATGATCGAGCACTTGGGCGTTTAAACGGGGCATTCCACCCATGGCACGCTTGCCCATAAATGGCCCCGCCATTTCCTGGAAAGAGCTTTGCAAATTCAGCTGGCCCGGTACAAACCTCATGTTGTATTTCAATATGCATTCCGCAGTCTTGCATGCGTTTCATTGCAGCTTCTTTGGTTTGGGCAATGGCTTCAGCCGATGGAGGAAGCGCATCTTTTTTTCTGGGTTGTCGTAGGGCCGGGGCATTGATAATGGCAAAAAGCCTTTCGGGCATACCTTTGTGTACTGGTGAATCTGCTGATTTTTCCCAAGCTGGGGCACGGTCTTGCGCACAGATATAAATGGTTGGATCGGAGGGAAGCGTTCGCTCGTCCCAGATTTCTCTAAATTCTTGATGATAATTTTTTGAGAAAAATACGGTGTGGTAATCAAGCGGAAAATCTTTCACGCGCGCTGACCACGCATAGGTTAGGGCGGATAAGGAGGGTTCGGTATCTAAAACCTCCCTGTTAATGGCTGACTTCACTTCCGGGCCCAGGTTGCCAGTAGCAAGAGAGAGAGGTTCACCATTATAGACCACCGTTTTAGCTGAATATCGCGAACCATCCGCACATTCCACCGCATTGACCTTTCCATGTTCAGTGTGAATGCGAATCACTCGTTGGCCATATCTGAACTCCACGCCTTTTCTTCGACAGAGTTCTGCTAAGGCGCGGGCAAGTTCTGCCATTCCCCCTCTGACTACATATACCCCTTCCATTTCTACTTGTGCGATCAGCATCAACACAGCAGGAGCGAGATAGGGCGAGGAGCCCACATAGGTTGCATAACGCCCAAACAATTGGCGTAAGCGAGGGTCTGGAAAATACCGACCTAATGCGTCCCAGAGAGATTGAAAGGGCGCCCCAGCGCGTAATTTCATCGCACCGAAGGGGCCAATCTGACTGGCCAGACCGAATAGGCTGGGTTTTTGAGCGGTCATGAAAGTC
>CAIPTD010000012.1 GCA_903867885.1 uncultured Ferrovum sp.
ATCTCAGCTCAAAGACTTCAAGTCTTCTTCGCGCAAAAAGGTCTCTACGCACTTGAGTGATTGGTTTCCTCAGCGCCTTGCAGATACCCTCACCACTTCTTTAGGCTTAAAAGATCGACCGGTAAATGAAGTGGCCGACAAATTGCTCAGGGAACTCGCTGAAAGCATTCAACACTGGCAGATTTACCCAAGTGGTAGCGAAGGCTTCAAGAAAGCAGAAGTAACGCGTGGGGGAGTAGACACCAAAGACTTATCCTCTCAAACAATGGAGTCAAACAAACAAGCAGGGCTATACTTCATCGGAGAGGTGGTTGATGTAACTGGGTGGCTGGGCGGTTATAACTTTCAATGGGCTTGGGCAAGCGCGCATGCCTGCGCCCTTGCCCTCTAATTTAATTGCCCAATTTCAGTTTAGCCACAAAACCACAGCAGTTAAAACGCTACTGAAAAATTAGTAGGTTGTTTCTTGAAGGTTGATATCGAGCGAAGTGAAATCCTCTTGCAAGTTCTCACCGAACTCGCGAAGCATGTCATCTTCTTCTTCAAACAACCAGTTCAGGCGAATACTTCCTTCATTAGTAGCTGCAGTATCCAATTCTTCAACAAACTTGAACACCAGTTTGGTACTTGCGGAATTGAAATAACGAAGTGCAACATCCACAACAATATTACGACCAGAACCACCAGACAAATAGGCACGAAGTTCTTCCATCACTCGGCCATAAAATGCGCCAGCGTTCTCAGGATAGGATTCACCTTTCATGCTTAAATGATTTTCATCAAACTTGAAATCGATTTCAGGAGTTTGCTTGGATGCGGGAAGATAAAAATTAGGCATGAGAACTATTCCTTAAACGGTCACTGACAGGGTAAACATTTGATGTTCTGAATTGTCTGGAGATTCGACAAATGAGAACTCGATGGGGTTTGACGAATCGCGCGCCAGGGTGAGAAGACCAATACCACCGCCTTTGCTATCTTCTTCACCCTCTGCACGCAGCGCTTTGCGGTAAAGACTTTTAATTTCATCAACACTCAAGGTTGCCAACACTTCTAGCTTTCCTTGCAGCTTGTCTTTAATGCGCTGGCTAACGGGGTTAGTACAAGTCAAGGTGAACAGACCATCTTCGCCTTCACGGCAAATGGTGAGTACACCAAAACGCACTTCATTTTCACTCGCATCAACTGCAGTTAGGCTATCCGCAGAATAATGCACAACGTTCTGGCCCATCTCAATAAATGAGCTAAGCAAACGACGTTGGGTGGGGTAATTAATGTTGGCGGATTCCAAACGCAGTTTTAAAGCCTCAGCGCACGCTTCAACCATGGTTTGTGAAACATAGCCCCGGTAGTAGAAGAATACATTGTGGCCTTTGGCCATTGCGTGAAATTCGTTGATAGGTGCATTCATGCTTTTTTAAACTCCAGCGTCAAGCCAATTCTGGCTAATTTCAATACCAACAAAGGTGATGTCATCACGGCGCATCTCATCGCCTTGATAGTTGACGAAATCGTCCAGAACTTGGTCACCTTGACGACGCACGTCGGCAATGGCGTGATTCTTTACGCTGGCATGAAAGCGATTCCAACCATACGCAATCGCTTTGCGGCCGCCGATCTGGTCACAAAGTCCATCGGTTGCAGCAAAAATACGGGTACCCAATTTCAGATCAACCGTATGGTTGGTCCATTGGTTATCAGAAGGTACATCACGATAAGCAATACCGTATTTGTCGCCTTTCAGCACGTGGGGCTGACCTTGTTCATCACGCAAGAAAATGGGTAATTTAGCGCTTGAGATCGTTGCAACTTTGTTCTTCGCATCAAAGCGCATCACCACTGCATCCAACCCATCATCCACATCGGTCACTTCGCGGGTTGGTTCAGTTTGTCCCAAAACAGTTTTGACACGACGGTGTAATGCACCCAAGAAAGCAGCAGGGTCAATATGGTCAGCCACACCCGTAACACGATCAGCTTCAGACAAAGCCACTAAACGATCTGCTTCGGACAATACGATCGAGGTTAGGAGTGCACCAGGAACACCATGGCCTGTGCAATCAAACAAACATACGAATGGCTGTCCATCAATCATGCGGGCGTAGAAGCAATCTCCACCTACGATATCGCGTGGATTCCAAATTAAGGAGTAATGCTCACCAAAAGCTTGCTGAAGAACTAAACGCGACTCCGCATGCATCGCACCTTGAATGGTACTGGCGTATTCGATACTTGAAGTGAGCTGGCGATGCTGTTCTTCTTGGATCGAAGACATCGTTCTCAGCAGGGACAGGCCATCACACACGCCATGGAACTTACCGTTTTGAGTAATGATAAATCCATCACGCAAAACTGATGGACCCGCAGTAGCAGCCAATTCTGCGATATCGTAAATTGGAGTGTCTGCTTCAACGATTAATGGGTTAGGTTCCATGAATTCGGTGCAAGACTTACGTGCAAACAATTCCCTGTAGAAAGGTCTTGCCATTACATCCAAGAATAGATTGCGGTTGATAAGACCCAAAGGTCGACCATCCTGAACAATGATCTGAACGCTTAAAGTAGCCGAAGCACCAAAGGCATCATTCACTTGTTTGTTGGTTACATCAACCGTAATGGTCATTGCATCTTGAGCAACATCTCTAGCAAACTCGGGTAATACCCGAACCAAGTCATTGTCGCTAATCACTCTTTCTGGCAAGGGTGCATTCATGAGGCGGGAAACTCCCTGAGAGGGTTTGAAATCGGGGTGAACGCATCTTTTGAAGGCGCACAGTTTTTCTTCTTAGCGACCAACACAATAAAGATGCTTCTACAGAACGATTACTTTAGCGGTGAAATATTTCAGTTTTTGATTGCTGTTTTTGACTATTTCATTTCGGAAATGTTATGCAAGTAAGCACTTACTTTGTTATTTATGCTTTATGAATCATTATGTGTCGAGATATGGTTTGTTACAGATAGGCAACTTCAAGTATTTCTAATTCTCGTTCACCCGTAGGACTGGGGAAACGAACCGCTTCACCAACACGCGCTTTGAGCAGCGCTCTCCCAATCGGTGAGATCCAACTGATGCGCCCCTCACTGGCGTTTGCCTCATCCACCCCAACAATTTGAAAGGTCTTTATTTCCGATTGAGACAGATCTGCAGCGAGCATTTCAAAGGTTACTGTGGCCCCAAAGAAAACCTGATCTGTTTTCTCTCTCTCACTGGGATTCACTACTTCGGCAATCTCTAGCCGCTTTATCAAAAAACGAATTCTGCGGTCAATTTCACGTAGGCGCTTCTTGCCATAGATGTAATCCCCATTTTCGCTTCGATCGCCATTTGAGGCAGCCCAGGAAACAGTTTCAACCACTTTGGGTCGTTCGGTTTTAACCAGCAGGTCTAACTCCTCACGCATGGCGTGATACCCCCTGCGGGTCATGTAGTTTTTGAGCCCTGCAGGGAGAGGCGCTAGGTTTTCAAGCTCCTCTTGATCATCAGCTTCGGATTCTTTGGTAAAAGCTTTACTCACCGCTTACGCTCAAGGCTTTTTGATATCTGCTTTCTTGACAAGCTCATCAATCAATTTTTGGCGTTGCTGATTTTGAATACTCTGCTTTAACTGCGCACGCGATTCTTCAAAAGAAGGCAGTTTGAAATCTCGCACATCATTCAATTTGATCACATGCCAGCCAGACGGGGTCTGTATGGGAGCGCTGACTGTTTTACCTTTACCAAGGTTAATCATCACATTAGAAATAACAGGAGCGATCTGCGCAGGAAGGACCCAACCTATTTCGCCACCTTTGTGCTTGGTTGTTTCATCTCGCGACACGGCCTCGGCAACCTTGGCAAAATCTTCGCCTTTTTGAATACGCTGAAGCGCCTCTTTCGCCTGTGCTTCAGTTTCGAGCGAAATATCACTGACCAGATACTGAGGGGTTGAATCACCCCCACCTAGCAGTTTTTTCTGTCGATCGTACTCTGCATGTTCATCTTGCTCTGAAATTGGATGCTTGCTGGAATAGTCTGCCCAAATAGACTCAGCAAGAAGATTTTTTCGTACATCGTCCATTTTCTTTTTAAACGAAGTCGTTTTATCCATATCTAAACGAATGGCTTCTTTGTTAAGCACTTCTCTTACAATGAGTTCGTTTAACACTTGATCGCGAAGCTGCGGGCTGGATTGCACCCCTTGGGCAGTAATATTTGCAATAGCATCATCAAGCGATGCATTCGTGATGGCTACGCCATTCACGGTAACAATAGTTCCCGAGCTTGATTTAGTTTCAACGATTTTATTGGGTTTTTTTTCTTCAGCAAAAGCGGTCGATGCATTAAGCGCAAAGACTGCAATGATCAAAAAGAGACCAGACTGGAGTAAACGCGTAGCTAAGATATGAGATGACATAAAGGCAGAACCTAAAATTGAATAGAATAATGATACTAGCAGTTCATAGCCCTTCTACATAACACTCCTTAAAGCGCTGAGATCCTTTTAGTCAGCGTCTGCTAATAATGTTCTAATCCAATCATAAACATTTCACCCTATGCGCTATATAACTAGGTTTGCAGCCTTTTTCTCTGTGACTTCTCTTTTGAGTGCCTGCTCCCCGATTACTGTGATCGATGCGTTGACGCCAAAAAGCACTTACCAAGCAGCCAATAACATTTCATATGGCTCTGATCCACGCCAACAACTGAATATTTTTTTACCTCATTCCTCATACTTTGCAGTACCTAATGAAGGCTATCCCGTAGTTGTTTTTTTCTATGGGGGAAGCTGGAATTTTGGCAGCAAAGAAGACTATCGCTTCGTAGGGGAGGCACTCGCATCAAGAGGGGTAGTCACCATTATCGCGGACTACCGCTTATATCCTCAGGTACGTTACCCCGATTTCTTAGATGATTGCGCAATGGCTGTTGGCTGGGTGCAACATCATCTAGCGGATTATCACGGCAACCCAAACAAGCTTTACGTTATGGGGCATAGCGCTGGAGCTTATAACGCTGCAATGTTGGCATTAGATGGTCGCTGGCTGAAAAAACAAGGATTGTCACCCACCATCCTTAAAGGGTGGATAGGCTTAGCTGGGCCCTATAATTTTCTACCCATTGAAAATGAAGATGTTAAACCTGTTTTCTTCCACCCCCATTATCCTGAGGGCACGCAGCCAATTGATTTCGTCTCAGTCTCTGCACCCAAAGCTTTTTTGGGAGTGAGCCGATCCGATGACCTAGTTGACCCAGAGCGAAACACAAAAAAGCTGGCCGCCAAACTCAAGGAAATGGGGGATGACGTTACCTTAAAAGAATATTCAAACACCAGTCACACCACCATCATGGGGGCTTTTGCCCGCCCGCTGAGGTTTATTGCGCCAGTACTTGATGATGTGGTGGCGTTTATTTCAAACCGCTAAAAAAGTTTTAGATTATTTAAGAAGGGTAATCAGTTGGATGACATTCGGAGAACCCAAACCGGTCACCGCATCCCAACCTACATCAGCCTGGCAGAATTGCGCGCAGCCAGAGGTCTTTGATCCAGTTGAATCAGTATAGTTTGTCCCAAGAATAACGTCATTGATCACGTTGTTCACTTGGCCACTTTTATATAGGTAGTTATTAAAGCCATATCCACCTGTCTGCGCTTTGATCAAACTTTTCCAGCCGGCCACCCCAACACCAAAAGACCCAGAATAGGCACTGGCCATTTGAGCGATCACTCCGGCCCACATTGGAGTCGCCTCACTCGTTCCGCCCACATAACCTTGGGTTCCATTGACATAGTAAGACACGGGGGATTGCATATAGCCTTGAACATTATTCGTAGCGCTGGTTAGCCCTGAGTAGGTCGTGCCAACTGAACTGCCAACGGTGGAACCACTCATGCAATAACCGGCCTGCGTGGTGATTTGTGAATAAGAAGGCGTTTTATTTGCAACAAGAAGATTTTGAAGGCAATTTAAAGGCATGACAATGTAGTACCCCAAACCACCCGTATTGGTTCCCGTTTTAGGAGTGACAATAACTAACTGGGAGGAGAACGAACTTGAACTTGCATTTCCCGAAGAATCAAATTTAGAAGATGCTGTTAAAGCAGCGCTACTAGCGCTATACAGTGCCATTCCTGGAGCAATGTTTGGGGTTCCGTTTAAAGCAGTAACTTGCATATAAAAAGATCCTGAAGGAATAGTTGCAGTCCAGTTACCGTAGGTTCCTGGATCGGCATTGGCAGACACATCGGGCATCCCACGTTGCCCCGCTAATGTGCATAGTCGCCCCGCTAATCCGCCACTCGCGCCTCCACAGGACGAAATGGTAGTTCCTGCAACAACAGCAGCTTGAGCTGAAGGTGTGGTAATCGTATAGGTTCCTGTCCCTCCCGAACCCGTTACCAGAGCCGATATATAACTTCCCACAGTAATATTCTTGCCAACCACATAATGGCCTACGGCCAACGTTCCATAGCTGACGCTCGTTACGGTCATAGCTGCGGTACACACACTAGGAGTACCAGAGCAGGTTGCAGCAGTAATACTTCCCAGAAATGAAGTTGAACCATTGGCTTGAAGATAGCTAGATTGATAGGAGGGCATCGTTTCGAAGGTACTGGGTCCGCCCCCGCCATTCGCCCAAGCAGTCTCTCCTAAACCTAAAATACCAGAAGTAGAAGTTCCCCCCACAGCGGTAACGTAGGGAGAAGCAGCTGGGTAGCTCTTGTTACTGCCCCAATCTCCAGAATCTCCCGTTGCTGCGAGAAAAGTGACCCCATAACTCGCAATCTGACTTTTGAATCATGCGTCGTAAAAAGCGTCGTAACTTGCAGAGGGTTCGTTACCCCCATAGCTCATCGATACAGCCACCACGTTAGGCAATGAAGCGGCCAAGGCTTGGGCAGTTGCCAAATCTGCGCCTGAAGCTGATTTAGAGATCACCAAAACGATGCTTGCCCTAGGGGCAAAGGCATGGGCCCACTGCGTATCAAGCGCAATTTCACCTTGCCAACCTGAATTGACAACCCCCCCGCTGTAATCAATAACAGTGATAAAAGGAATAGAGGGATTGCAACCACTACCCAATCCCGATGTTGTGCTGGTGCAAGATGTCAGCGCAGGCAAATTAGGGGTGAAACTCTGATTGAATTTAATCAAATCAGATATCACTGTTGCTGCTGGCGAACCTGGCGCGTCTACAATTGCAATGACTGAGCCATATCCACCCAGCGAGAAGGTAGAAGTACCACTACCAAGAGGGTTATAAGCCGTATTGCCTGGTATGGCGTAATGACTGTAGAAATTAGCGGGGGTGTAAGATCCACTCTTCCCAGAACCATAAGTGCTCTGAGCATGAAGAAAAGGGGATGGGCTCAAAATATCAAAACTGTCTCCTCCCCCACAAGAAACCAAGACACCAACGCACACCAACAGGCACAGATTGATTAAACGATTTTTCATTGATCCCACCGAATTTCAGTTTGAACTGAAAGAATATGTTGTTGGCAACGTCCCTGTTGGCAGCCAATCAGGCAAGTAATTACTTGATTTTTGTCACACACCCTATAACGATTGAAAGGTTTAGTAAACGTTATTAGTTTAATTTTGTGAAATAGTTCGCACTAATTTGCGTTTTCTTTGTCACTTAGTTACTTCATTTTTGCCAAGAGATCTCTTTATGAAAAAAATCATGCTTACAGGCCTCTTCCTTGGGGCTTTCTCACTAGCCGCGCACGCTGCTTGTTCAGGCGCAATCAACCACAAACTCACCACATTGCAAGGTCAGCCCGCAGACTTATGTGAATATCAGGGCAAGGTTGTGATGGTTGTAAACACGGCAAGCTATTGCGGCTATACCCCCCAGTACAAAGCGCTAGAAGCCATTTATGAGAAATACAAAGTCCAAGGCTTTGTTGTTTTGGGTTTTCCTGCTAATGATTTTGGTGGGCAAGAACCTGGCTCAAACGCCGAGGTTGCCGATTTTTGTGAGCGCACCTACAAGGTCAAGTTCCCTATGTTTTCAAAATCGAGCGTAGTGAAGGGTGGAGATAATCCCGTGATTACAGAATTGGCAACAAAGACTGGTCAATGGCCGGAGTGGAACTTCCATAAATATCTCATCGATCGATCTGGTAAAAACGTGATCAGTTACAGCAGCAGAGATAACCCTGCATCGCCTGAAGTTACTAATCAGATCGAAAAGTTACTTAAAGACTAAACCCTAGTTCTATTTGGGCGCATTGGTTATTTTAGCCAGTTGCGCCCGATCCATTTTTCCCACAGTGGTATGGATTAACTTGCCTTTAGGGTCAAACACAAAAGTGGCAGGTAGCCCTGCTACACCCCCACTACCTGCTACTTCTTTGGCTAAATCATCGTTTCCCAGCACGATAGGATAGTGCACCCCAACCGAAGAAGCATATTTGGTGACCTCTTTTGCTTCATCCCAATCCATCACTACACCGATGACCTGAAGATCTTTTGATCTGCGCGATTGCCATTCTGCTTCAAAATCCGGCATTTCTTTTAAGCAGGGGGCGCACCAAGTTGCCCAGAAGTTTATTACTAACCATTTCCCTTTATAAGAACTCAGGCTGTGATGCACTCCGGCCATATCAGTCATCGTAAAATCTGCTGCTAGCGCCGAAAAGGAACACATTACGATGAGACTTATCGCTATCGAGTAATGGAATAATTTGTTGATCATGGATCGCATAAAGTAAATTTCACTCTTGCATTTTAATGGCGGTGAATTGGAGCCTTTAACAGTTCATTGACGTGTGCCGCAACCGATCGCCCTAAGGCTACAGGATTGTAGCCCCCTTCTAGAGTTGAAACTATTCTGCCCGCAGCGTGGGTCTCAGCCACTTCCATCAAAAGTCTCGTGGCAAATGCATAGTCTTCTTCTACGAGATCTAATCCCCCCAAAGGATCATCACGATGCGCATCAAAACCTGCTGAAATCAAAATCATCTGGGGCTTGAATTCATTCAGTGCAGGAATCCAGTGTTGTTCAATCGCCTCTTGAAACTTCAACGATCCGGTACCCGATTTCAAACCCACATTGATCATATTTGGATTGTAGGTGTTACCCCCTTGGTAGGGGTAGAAGGGATGCTGAAATGTTTGGCACATCAATACCCTCCGATCGTTTACGAACATATCTGCCGTGCCGTTGCCATAGTGCACATCAAAATCACAAATGGCGATGCGGTCTAATCCCCAAGCCTCTAAGGCATGCGCCGCCCCAACTGCGACCGCGTTAAAAATGCAAAACCCCATCGCGCGATTTGGGAGCGCGTGATGCCCCGGAGGGCGCACCGCACAAAATGCATTGTCTGCCTCTGCGCGCATCACCTGATCTACCGCCAGCACCACGGCACCTGTGGCATACCGAGCCGCAGCCAAGCTATACGTATTGAGGGAGGTATCTCCATCTAATGGAACAAGTTCATGCTCCTCTACCTTCATCTCAAAAAGCGCTTCTAGGTAATCAGAAGAATGAACGCGTTCCAGTTCCTCTTTTCTCGCCAAGGGGGCTATATATTGCTTTAAATGTTGATTCAGTCCTAGCGCTTCTATCTCTTTCAAGATAGCGGATATGCGAACAGGGGCTTCGGGGTGCCCACTCCCCATGTCATGCTTTAAACAGTCTGGATGGGTGATGAAGACCGTAGTCATTTAAACAATACGAATGATTTGATCAGCTGCAAAGCGTACCTTTTTTGCTGATTGCAGCGTATCTTCAGCTGACCGATAACCCAGCGCCACAGCAGCCAATGTGCCATGGCCGGTTGCTGTTAGTCCTAAAATCTGATCGAACTGAGCTGCATCAATACCCTCCATGGCGCACGTATCGATTCCAAGCATTGCTGCTGCAGTGATCAACCCGCCCATTGCAATGTAAGTTTGACGCGCAGTCCATTGCGCCAACGCTTCAGCTGTCATACCTTGCACTTTGTGTACCATGATATTGCGGAAGTCTTGAAGCGCACTCAAAGGTACCCCACGCGTCTCTGACATCACCTGGATATAGGAATCGACATACTCTGGTGTCATTGTCTTTTTGTTTGCCATGATCACTATATGCGAGGCAGTCTCAAACTTTGCCTTATTCATGGGTGCAGCCGCACTGAGCTTTGCTTTCATGTCTTCTGATTGCGCGACAACAAAGCACCATGGCTGAAGACCAAAGGAAGAGGCTGACAAACGCAATGACTCAGTTAAGGTATGCAAATCTGCTTCAAGGATTTTTTTACTTTTATCAAATAGCTTTGTAGCGTAGCGCCAGTTCAACTGGCTCTCAATTTGATGACGTATGCTTTCGTTCGAATCATGTTGGTTCATGCTGATTCCTTTCAAGTTCACGTAAAACGATAACGGGTTCAGGTAACCCATTTGCTTTTAGCAATAATGGAACCCTAGCGATCTAATCGAACTACTGATAAGGCTTTATCGCCAATAATCATTTTTTTTATAGATCGGCAAATGATAACGTCACGATAGCGGTAAGGCACATATTCGTATGAATTTTTTGCAGAAACCTTCCAACGAGAATTATCAAAAAGAGTGAACTCATCCCCATTATTTCCATAAAACGTTAATGGTTCTTTGATGGTGGTTTGCTGGCATGCCACTTCGTCTGTACCTAGTTCAATAGCCAGAGTCATGTCTCTGCCTACAAGAGCACTCAGGATAAGAATGGCTTGGAAATAAGCTCTGATCAATTTCATGATGTAACCACCCCTTGTAATCTACTTTTTTAAAACCGGGGCGGTAGTCGTGGCAGGATGCCGAGACAGCTCGAATGGGTATCAAGCGAGTTTAGCCGAGATTGATAAAAACGCTAAGGCCAGAACGACAATAGTAAACGCTTGGAATAGCAATACTTTGAACACTTTCAACAACAAAAAACACCTTGAATATGGGTGTATGAAAAAACCACCCGAAGGTGGTTTTTTGAATTGAGTGGCCTACAGCGTCTTAGACTCATATTGAGTAAATCTAATTCTTGGGTGCGTACTGCATTTCACCATTACCAAAAGACCAGTTTTCTTTATTTACTTCAACCAAATTGATTATGACGTCTTGAGGCCTTACTTTAAGCTTCTCAACCACCTCATCACAAATGGCTTTGTAGAACTTTTTCTTCATCTCTGTTGTTCTTCCCTCATTCAACGTCACCTGAATAAAGATGATGCCATCCGAGTATTCAATCCCCAGATAACTTTTAGGAATCACCAATTCACTTGAGTCGTGTCTTGTGATGACTTGAAATTTATCGTCTTCAGGAACATTGATGTGTTGCCTCATCACTCCATAAACGATATCACCAACTTGCTGGGCTAATCCCTCAGGTTGCTTGTTACTCAAATCGATTCTGACAAATGGCATATGAACTCCGTAATTTTTTTAATCTTTAATCTTGCAGAGGATCTAACTCCTACTGCCAAGCTAACTTTTCTACATGGATTGATTAAAATCTGCCACCAAAAGGAAAATGCCCCTTACATGCGAAGCATTATTTGATTCTTGGTGGCTCATCCTTGCCCACCCTGATCACAAGAAGCTCCTCTAGATATTGAAGACTATGCACACGCAGTCACTCCTATTCGCTTGCGAGACGCGCCTTCCAGTGGTCTAGCTGTTCATGCAATCTGGATGCGTAATGCATGATGTGGGCACTTAAACTCCCAGAAAACCCAGGGGGTTAGAAGTGGTTTTCAACCAACATTTCAGACCGAGGAATAAAGCCAGGTTTAGGCCATGCAGCTTGCGTCGCTTTCCCGATCACCAGCATGGCAGCAACAGCATAATCCTTTGGCAAATAAATCAGTTCGGCAACTTTTGCAAAATCAAAACCGACCATCGGACAAGAATCATAGTTCATCGCCTTGGCAGAGAGCATCATTGTCTGTAGCAAAATACCTGCTGAACGCATGGCTTCATCACGCTGTAACTGTTCATTACCTGAATAAAAGGGATGAATCCACGGCACTAAAATATCCTGAGCTTGTTTTGGAGCATTCACCCAATATCTTGAAGGATTTTTTTCCCATGCCTTTACATCTACGGTAAGCACAAAAAGCAATGATGCATCGGTGACTTGGGCTTGATCGTGTGCAGCTGCTCGAAGTTTGGTTCTTAACGCTTTATCGCTCACATTGACTAGACGCCAGTGCTGTATGTTGAATGAGGAAGGAGCCTGCATAGCCAGATCAATGAATTGATCAAACTCTTGAGCAGTGATCTGATGATTAGGATCGAAGTGTTTCACAGCTCTGCGTTGACGTATTGCATCTAATGTATTCATTTTTTTCGCTTTAATTTTAGAGGTGGATTGATGAGAACTTATTGATATATAGCGGGCGACATCAGGTCTCCAGCGGGGCAAAACTCATTGGGTCTATTTCCTACTCACCAAATATTTTACACCTTGGGAACCATATCGCTCCGAATGAACTTGAAAGGGCATGAGATGAAAAATGTCTCCGGGCAAATATTCAGTGCTCATACCATCTATGACTATGCAGATGCTACCTTCGATAATGAGTGCCTTCGACTCAAAAGGATGGTCATGCATATCCATCAAACCTGATTCACGTTCAATTAGAACGGGTTCAGGCAATCCATCCTGAGCAAGCAATTTTAAAAAAGCATCTTTATCCATTTTATTTAGCTCCAAAAGCAGCCAATACATTTGCAAATGATGACTTCTTAATTCGAGTCAACAGCATAAGGGATAAGATATACATCATTGCAAGTCAGAACGTAGTTAATTTCAATGGATACAGCTTCACGCCAACCAAAACATGACAGACCTACCCAATATTGTCTTTGATCTATTCAAGTCCCCCAATCTTGATGAAATTCAAGCTCCCACCGTACTGAATCATGCGCCCAAAATATTGCTTCTTTATGGATCGCTAAGAGAAAGATCTTTTAGCCGTCTTCTAGCAGAAGAAGCCGAAAGAATATTAAGAGCAATGGGTTGTGAAACAAGGTTTTTTAATCCCACGGGATTACCGCAAGTAGACGATGCACCCGAAACGCATCCAAAGGTAGTGGAACTCAGAGAACAAGTTGTATGGGCAGAGGGAATGGTTTGGAGTAGTCCTGAACGCCACGGAGCAATGACAGGACTCATGAAGTCACAAATCGATTGGATACCTTTGAGTGTTGGAGCAATCAGGCCCTCGCAAGGCAAGACTCTTGCTCTCATGCAAGTCAGTGGTGGTTCGCAATCGTTTAATGCTGTTAATCAGATGCGAATTTTAGGAAGATGGATGCGGATGATCACTATTCCCAATCAATCTTCTGTCCCCAAAGCGTTTTTAGAATTTGATGAGAGTAATCGAATGAAGCCTTCAGCCAATTACGATCGTGTAGTTGATGTAATGGAGGAGCTGGTTAAATTCACTTTACTCACTCGCTCTATTTCAGGATACCTTACGGATCGCTACAGCGAGAGAAAGGAGAGCGCCGAGGAATTGACGAAGCGAGTGAACCAAACATCAATTTAAACTGGGCGGCCCGGGGCGGAATCGACCAGAGCCTAGGATGCGTAAATCCGCACTTAGACGAATGCCCAGTTCATTCGAAGTGAGACCACATTCTTAAGATTCGTACCGTCTTCTCCTTGCGCAAAATTTCATACACTAAGCGATGTTGAATATTAATTCTGCGTGAGTAAGC
>CAIPTD010000013.1 GCA_903867885.1 uncultured Ferrovum sp.
ACACCTGCACCCACACCTGCACCCACACCTGCACCCACACCTGCACCCACACCTGCACCCACACCTGCACCCACACCTGCACCTATAAAGGAACCCTCGCTGGTATCAGACTCGGTAAGCAGTTGTAAATTGCAGGACGCAAGAACCACCAAACTTCAACCGAATAATGTTGGTTTTCCACATACCCCCGATATTTTTCCAACTACTGGTGACATCAAAATTGTCTTTATTCCCGTTGATTTCGAAGATGCACCAGGTGTAAGCGACCCATATATAAATTCAAACAATTCGTTTATTAAAATGAAGGACTGGTACACATTCTTCTCAAATGGGAAAGTTTCGTTACAAGCCCAGCAATCACATCAGTGGTTCCACTCAAAACGAAAATCTGCAGAGCTCCAAAATTTACATCCCTCTGGTAGCGCAAATACGACCCAACGCTTGGCGGATAGTTTGGCTCAAGAGTGGATCGACGCTACGGGCGATACATACAATTTCAGCGGTGTAACAGCGATTTTTTTTGATTTTCCTTCAACGGTGAAAGGCCTGGGAGAAGGTACGCAAGGTCGTTATGGTTCCGCGGGGCCAGGAGTTGTTTTTAATACAAAGCAAGGGAAAATCTCGACGTTCTATAACACGACTGGGGATTATTGGTTTCGGGATGATCCAGGTGCAACTGCAGCCGCGAAGCAAGCTCATCAATGGAGTTTTTACATTCATGAAATGTTGCACTCGACTGGATTGGCTTTGCATGCTCCAGGCAACGGTTCCCCTCTTAGTTTGGCGACAAATCAGACTGGCACCCCACAAGGATTTTCTGGAATTTTAGATGGTTGGGAGCTATTCCTTCTTGGTTGGCTAAATGATGACCAAATCTTCTGTATTGCTAAGAGTGAGGTCAAGACAGGGTCTTTCACTTTAACTCCAATTGATGAAAAGTCGAGTGGAGTCAAGGTAGGAATTATCACCCTATCAACAAATAAAGCGATCGTAATTCAATCAAGACGGCCCATCGATTGGTCAAGTGAACTTTCGAGTCAAGCGACTGGGTTAAATATTTTTGTGGTCGACACAACGAAGGATAATGATCGCACTCATGAGTCAGCCGGCGATACCGGAAATCAACCTGAATTCTCAAAATGGGGATACCTGCTATTGCCAGACGGAGTGACAGGGGGTTCTTCAATTCGTAGAAGCCCCTATGACTACTTCATCCGGAAAGGGCAAACCGTAACTTTTGATGGAGTCAAGATTACGCTGACAGATTCTGGAAAATTGGACTTTATACAAATCGAAAAGGGATAAAGGCCCAGAGGATTGATTGGAGTCAGGCTGAGCCAATCTCGGCCTAGGTAATTTTGAAGCAACCCTTTTAATTCGAATGATCTCCTTTTATGGCATTATTCAGACTAGCCATCTAGGCGGTACTCAATGAACTCACAGGTTGGGCGGGTTAGATCACCACATGGGCATTGGTAAGCGCTACAACGGCGACTGGGCATCCATTGTTCTCGGCCTAGGACTTGGCCTCACCGCTGCGCTCTATATCGAGAGTACCCAGCAATCGGATTGGAATAGCGTCTATCCGATAGTGATCTCGGTCAGTCGAATCTGCGCGCTCCTTGGCTCATACCTCGCATTGGTTGGACTAGTACTCGTCTCCCGCATATCTTTCATTGAGCGATCGATCGGCCATGATCGCCTCGTCATCTGGCATCGCAAGCTTGGCCCTTACTCGCTCTACCTCATCACCTTCCATGTCATTCTTGTCTCGATCGGCTACGCCGCAAATGATCATGCAAAGATCGGTGTCGAAATCTGGCGCATCATTGTGAAATATCCATGGATGCTTCCGGCAGCAGTCGCCTTTATCTTCTTCGCCGCCGCAGGAATCACTTCATACAAAAAAGCCCGCGCCAAGATGTCGTACGAGACTTGGTGGACGGTTCATCTCTATACCTACCTCGCTATCGGTCTATCGTTTATGCACCAAGTTCTTACCGGCCCAATGTTTATCGGCCACCCGTTGAATAAGGCGTACTGGACCTTCCTCTATATCGCTGCTGCTGCGATCATCATCTTGTGGCGCTTTGTAATCCCAACTGTG
>CAIPTD010000014.1 GCA_903867885.1 uncultured Ferrovum sp.
CAAAAAGAAAAGGAACTACTCAATATTGAGCAGCTAAAAACTGAAAAGCTCATGCTCAATATCTTGCCCCGCCCTATCGCAGAGCGTCTTAAGAAAGGCGAGTCTAATATTGCGGGGTCTTACCCCGAAGTCACCATATTATTTAGTGATTTAGTGGGCTTTACCAAGATGTCGTCAGGTAAAACTGCGCAGGAATTGGTTAAGCTTTTGAACGATCTTTTTAGCCGCTTTGATCAACGGGCAGAAAACCTAGGGATAGAAAAAATCAAAACAATTGGCGATGCCTACATGGCCGTGGGTGGGTTACCTATTCCTCGTGCCGATCACGCAGAGATTGTGGCGGATATGGCTTTGGGGATGTTTGAGGACCTGAGAGATTTCAATGAAAAAAATGCAATGGAACTCAATATGCGTATTGGGTTGAACTCTGGTCCGGTGGTTGCAGGAGTGATTGGGTTTACTAAATTTGCCTATGATCTCTGGGGTAATACCGTAAACACAGCTTCAAGAATGGAGTCGACCTCAGAAAATGGACGCATTCAGATGACATCCATGACCCATGACTTATTGAAAGAGTATTTTGTTTTAGAAGAGCGGGATCTGATCGAATGCAAAGGCTTAGGGATGATTAAGACTTCATTCCTAGTCGCGCGAAAATAGCTCGCATTGAATCTACCAAAGCCTAACGCGTTGATCAGGGGCAAGCCATAGCGCATCACCCTGCTGGGTTCCAAAAGCTTCATGGTAAGCATCTTGATTGCGCACCGCCATATTGGTTCTCACCTCCATTGGGGCGTGGGGGTCGGTTTTAAGAAGCCGAACCAAATCGGCTTCCCTAAGTTTCCCCATCCAACTTTGGGCGTAACTCACATAAAATCGCTGCGCGCCAGTCATTCCATTGATAACAGGAGCAGGTTTTCCGTCTAATGAGGCTTGATAAGCCTTCCAGGCAATCGTCAGTCCCGCATTATCAGCAATGTTCTCGCCTAGGGTCAGTTCGCCATTCACAAACACTTTGGGCAGCGGTTCCACGGCGTTGTATTGCGCCACAATGGCAGCCGTTTTTTTACTAAAAGCAGCATGGTCTTCCTGAGTCCACCAATCCCGCAAATTCCCGATTTCATCAAACTGAGCCCCTTGATCATCAAAAGCGTGGCTCAGCTCGTGCCCAATAATAAAACCGATATTGCCGTAATTGGCGGCATCATCAGCCTTTTCATCAAAATAGGGTTCTTGCAATTGAGCTGCGGGAAAAACAATCTCATTCAGCGTAGGGTTGTAATAAGCATTCACAGTTTGAGGGGTCATCATCCACTCATCACGGTCCACAACTTGCCCAAACTTAGCGTTATTACGTGCAGACTCAAAGGCCATGGCGCGGGCAAAGTTTAGCGGCACGTTGCCCTCAATGAATTCAAGCTTTGAATAATCCCGCCATGTGTTGGGATAGCCTAATTTGGCATTGATTTTATTGAGCTTTTTATGTGCCTCTTGCTTGGTTTCAGGGCCTAGCCAATCCAAATGATCGATACTTTCTCCATAAGCTGCAACGAGGTGATTGACCACATTTTGAATTTTTTCTTTTGATGTAGGCGGGAAGTAGGCATCAACATACAACTGCCCCAAGCCCTCCCCCATCGTGGCCTCGATTAACTGCAGCGCTCGCTTCCATCTGGGCTTCTGCTCAGGTACACCACGCAATTTGCCCGATTCAAAAGCAAATTGTCGTTGTGTTAAATCTTTATCTAGCATGGGGGCATAGGCCCTGAGTACTTGCCAACTTAACCAGGTTTTCCATACCGACAAGGGGGTTTTCTTAATCAAGCCATTTAGCTTGATCAGATAACTCGGTTGCGCAATGATGAACGCCCCGGGATCAGCGGGTAAGGATTCCTCTCTTAGCAGATCACCCCAAGCGATATCCGGCGCCATCTTTTTGAGGGCTTTCAGCGACCGCGGATTATATGTTTTCTGCGGATCACGATTTAGCACACGGTCCCATTGAATTCTTGCGATCTCGGTCTCAAAAGAGAGGATTTCTTGGGCAGCGTAAGTTGGATGCGGTACACCTAAACGATTAAGTTGGCCTGCAGCGTATGGAACAAAATCTTTGCGAAACCCCTTAAAACGTTTGTCTTTTTTGTCTAGGTAATACTCTCGGTCCGGAAGGGATAATTCACTTTGACTCAGATGAATGGAATAGCGATCGGCATGCTTTTCGTCTTGCATCACCCCAAAATCAAAAGGGGTACCCACCCCTGCCTGAGAAAGCTTGGCAAATAAGGTTGCCAAGTCGCGATGGGATTTGAGCTGATCAATTTCATTCAAGATGGGCGCAATAGGTTTGAGGCCCGCATTTTCAATCGCTGCCTCATCCATCAAACCACGATAGAGCAAGGCGATTTTGGCTTCGTTAGTGCCTGCTTTTAAATCGCTACGCTGGGCAAGCTGCTCCACCAGAACCTTAAGTTGCGCTTCGGTTTTTTCCTGCGTGATGGCATCAATCCCATACATTGCGCGGTCAGCTGGAATGGACGTGTCTTTAAGCCAGCGCCCATTTGCGTATTGAAAGAGATCCGAGCGGGGAGAAACAGCGGCATCCATATACTGAGTATTGATACCCATACTGAGGCCGGAGGCGGGTTCTTGAGCAGCAACAACGCCCGGATTACTGAAGGCAAGACCTAAAATAAGGGTCAGGCTCAGTACACTAGGCCTGTCCAGAACGCTCGTCAGAGTCGTCATGCTAGACCCGTTGAAACAACCAGACCAACTTGAAATGACTGGTAGTTCATAAAGACCAAGCCCACAAAGATGGGGCATCTTCAATGAATGGAGGATCTTAGTTACCAAATCGTGACCCGCTCTGGTTCAGGTAAGTACAGTTTATCCCCCGATTGCACACCAAAAGCGCTATAAAAACCAGGTTGATTCACTAATGGAGCATTCCCACGCACTTCCGCAGGAGAATGCGGATCGACTTTGATCAATCGAATCGCCTCTGACTCACGCACTTTGCCTCGCCAAACTTGGGCCCAGCCCATGTAAAAGCGTTGTTCTCCTGTCATGTCTTCAATCGTGGCGGCTGGCTTTCCAGCCAAAGATAACAGATAGGCCTTGTAGGCAATCGCCAAACCGGAGTTATCCGCGATGTTCTCGCCCAACGTGAGTTTGCCGTTGACGTGATAGCCCTTTACCGGCTCATAGTGTTCATATTGGGATACCAAACGGTTGGTGCGCTGATCAAATTGGGCGTGATCTTCTTGGCTCCACCAGTCGCGCAAATTGCCATCGCCATCATATTGGCTGCCCTGGTCATCAAAACCATGGCTGATTTCGTGGCCAATCACCGCACCAATTCCACCATAATTCACTGCGTCATCCGCCTCAAAATTAAAGAATGGGGGCTGCAAAATCGCGGCAGGAAACACAATCTCATTCATAGCAGGGTTGTAATAGGCGTTGACTGTTTGTGGAGTCATCAGCCATTCATCTCGGTCAACAGGCTTACCTAAGCGCGCTATTTCACGCTCAGATTCGAATACCGCCGCTCGTGTGGCATTCCCCACCACATCCCCACGCACTACACTCAAACCTTGGTAATCGCGCCATTTTTTTGTATAGCCAATCTTGACATTAAATTTAGAGAGCTTGAGTTGGGCGGCCGTGCGGGTCTCAGCACTCATCCATTCCAGATTTTGCATGCTCTGGCGGTAAGCCGTCATGAGATTACCCACCAAGGCGTCCATCCGCTCTTTCGCTTTTGGCGGAAAATGGCGATCTACATAAATCTTCCCCACCGCTTCACCTAGAGCCATTTCCACCATGCCAACTCCACGCTTCCAGCGTGGACGATTCTCAGGAATGCCACGTAAGTTCTTGCTGTAGAACTCAAAATCGGCGTCCACAAAACGTTTACTCATGTAAGGCATGAGTCGGCGGGCCGCTTGCCATTTCAGATAGCTTTTAAAAATTTCAACCGGTGTAGCCTCCATCATCTTTCCGGTTTCAGAAAAGAAACTGGGTGTAGCCACGATCAGATCGCTGATTTGATTCATGGGAATGCCGCTAGCAGGCAGCAGATGATCCCAATCAAACTCAGGCGCCAACGCTTTGAGCTCTGTCAGAGAGAACTTGTTGTACGTTTTTAAAGGATCACGCAAAGCCACTTTGGTCCATTGCGCTTGAGCCAGAGCAGTTTCAAATGCCACAATTTTACTCGCCTGCCCCTCTGCGTCGGGTTCCCCCATCATCTTCAATACTTTGGTAATGTGGGCTTGATATGCGATGCGAGCAGACTTGAGCTTGGCATCTTCCTCTTTCAAAAAATAGTCTCTATCGGGCAAGCCAATTCCATCTTGGGAGAGATGTAAGAGATAACGTGTTGAATCCTTACCATCTTGTTCAATCCCTAAACCAATAGGGGTGTGGATCCCTTTCAGGTTAAAAGCCCCAAACATGGCGGGCAAATCCGCCTTAGATTGAATCAAATCGATCTTGGCGAACTCGGCTTTAAGAGGTTGATCGTCCAGCGCCTCAATCTTCGCTTCATCCATGAAGCTGGAGTACAGATCCGCTATTTTTTGCGCATCACTACCCTGCTTCAGATCTTTGCTTGCTGCCAATTCTTCAATAATTGCCCGCACCTGTAATTCAGCTTTATCGCGCAGTTCATCAAAACTGCCAAAGCGAGCGCGGTCTGCAGGTAATTCAGCATCTTTCAGCCATTTTCCCGAGGTATAGCCATACAGATCATCTTGAGGGCGCACCGTGCGATCAATGTATTTCAGCGCTAAGCCAGAAGGGTGAGAATGATCATCGGCTTCGGCCGCGGTCTGAAAAAAACACATCACAAGTACTCCTAATAAAATCTGCTGACTGATTGATTTTGTTTGCATTTTAATTCTTATTTGCTGGGGTATTAACCTGAGACAAATAAACGCGATTTCAGTTCTTTCAGTTCATCGCGCAATTTTGCAGCACGCTCAAATTCCAGATTACGAGCCGCTTCCATCATCTCTTTTTCCGTTCGCTTAACCGCCATCGTCAGGTCTTTCTCACTCATCACATCATAGCGAGCTTCAGATTGGGTGGCTTTCAATTCCTCTTTTGCCGCATCAGGGTCATAGATCCCTTCGATCATGTCCTTAATACGTTTCTGAACCCCTTTGGGGATGATGCCATGCTCTTCGTTATAGGCGATCTGGACTTTACGCCGGCGCTCAGTTTCACCGATGGCCGCCTTCATCGAGTCGGTCAATTTATCGGCATACAGAATCGCCATGCCGTTTAGGTGTCGCGCTGCACGCCCCATGGTCTGGATCAATGAGCGTTCTGATCTTAAGAAGCCTTCCTTATCTGCATCCAGAATAGCAACCAAAGAAACCTCAGGAATATCAAGACCTTCTCGCAACAAATTAATTCCGATTAATACATCAAAAACGCCAAGCCTGAGATCGCGAATAATCTCAACGCGCTCAACGGTATCCACATCAGAGTGCAAATACCGCACTTTTACCTTGTTTTCGGCGAGGTAATCCGTTAAATCCTCTGCCATACGCTTAGTGAGCGTGGTCACTAAAACCCGTTCGCCCACATCGGTGCGCTTGCCAATTTCTAATAACAAGTCATCTACCTGATTGCGGGCGGGCCGTATCTCTACGGTCGGATCAATCAAACCAGTAGGCCTAACCACTTGCTCCACCACCTGACCAGCAAACTCAGCCTCATATTTGGCTGGGGTGGCTGAAATGAAGATGGTTTGCGGCATGAGTTTTTCAAACTCATCAAAGCGCAAGGGTCGGTTATCCAACGCCGAAGGCAATCGAAAACCATAATCCACCAAGTTCTCTTTACGCGCCCGATCGCCTTTGAACATCCCCCCTATCTGAGGAATGGTCACATGACTCTCGTCGATGAACATCAGCGCACCTTTAGGCAAGTATTCCAATAGAGTAGGCGGTGCATCTCCTGCATGGCGGCCGGACAAATGACGGGAGTAATTCTCAATGCCTTTACAGAAACCGATCTCGGCCATCATCTCTAAATCAAATCGGGTGCGCTGTTCAATGCGTTGTAATTCCACCAATTTATGCTCATTGGCAAAGAAAGTCATGCGTTGAGACAACTCAATTTTAATGGCTTCGATGGCATCCAACGTAGTCTGGCGAGGGGTCACATAGTGACTAGAAGGGTAAACCGTAAAGCGCCCTAGCCTTTGCAGCATATGCCCCGTGAGCGGATCAAAAGAGGTGATGGTTTCGATCTCATCGTCAAATAAAGACACGCGCAGGGCGGCTTCACTGTTCTCTGCAGGGAAAATATCGACCACATCCCCCCGTATCCGAAAGGTGCCGCGCTTAAAGTCCAGTTCAGAACGGTCGTATTGCATCTCGCTCAAGCGCTTAATGATCGATCGCTGATCGATCTTCTCGCCCTCGCGCAAATGCAGAATCATCTTATGATAATCCTCGGGATCACCAATGCCGTAGATGGCTGAGACCGTCGCCACAATCACACAATCGGGCCGCTCGAGTAGCGACTTAGTAGCGGATAAGCGCATCTGCTCAATGTGCTCATTGATGCTGGAATCCTTCTCAATGAACAAATCCCTCGAAGGTACATAAGCCTCGGGTTGGTAATAGTCGTAGTAGGAAACGAAGTATTCCACAGCGTTTTCAGGCAGAAATTCCCGCATCTCTGAGTACAACTGGGCGGCCAAAGTCTTATTCGGCGCCATGATAATGGCCGGGCGGCCCAGGCGAGCAATCACATTGGCCGTGGTAAAGGTTTTACCCGAACCCGTTACACCCAAGAGTGTCTGAAATTGCAAACCATCGCTCAGGCCTTCAACAAGCTGCGTAATTGCTTTGGGCTGATCGCCGGCGGGCAAAAAAGGCATGTGGAGCCGATACGGGCTACCAGGAAAAGTCTCGATCAATTGTGATAAAATCGTGGGTTCTTCTTTAATTTTTTAGTGTAGCACGCAAGAACCGAGTGCTTCGCTAAGTGTGATTTAACCTAACCCGGAACTGTACCTCATTATGACTGCTGCCTCTGCCCTGCTCTCTCACGTTGAAATGGCCCCCCGTGATCCTATCCTTGGAATTACTGAAGCCTTCAATCAGGATGCCAATCCTAAGAAAGTCAATTTAGGGGTGGGGGTGTATACCGACGAGAATGGCAAGGTCCCCTTATTAGAGTGTGTTCGTCAGGCTGAAGCGCAGATGACGGCTATTCCTTCCCCGCGTTCCTATCTCCCGATCGATGGCCTTGTAACGTATGACCGTGCCGTACAAAGGTTAGTATTTGGTGAAGATTCAGAAGTGGTGACCAGTGGTCGTGCTGTGACGGTTCAAGCCTTGGGGGGGACGGGCGGTTTACGTATAGGTGCCGATTTCTTGGCCCGCTTCAGCCCCGATTCAGAAGTTTGGATCAGTGACCCCAGCTGGGAAAACCACCGCGCTTTGTTCGAAGCCGCAGGTTTCACTGTGAAAACCTACCCCTACTACGATGCCGCTACTAAGGGCGTGAACATTGACGGCATGATGTCTGCTCTGCGTGGCGCCGCTGCCGGAACCGTCATCGTTCTGCATGCCTGCTGCCACAACCCAAGCGGTGTGGACTTGAATGCCGACCAGTGGGCTAAAATCATGGAAGTCTGCGCTGAACGCGATCTCATTCCTTTCTTGGATTTGGCTTATCAAGGCTTCTCCTCTTCCATTGAAGAAGATGGTGCGGTCATTCGCAAGTTCGCCGAAACAGGCAAAACTGTGTTGGTTTCTAACTCTTTCTCCAAATCATTTTCGCTGTACGGTGAGCGCGTCGGGGCGTTCTCTCTGGTAGCGAGCAGTAAGGAAGAGGCCCTGCGCGCCTTGTCTCAACTGAAACGTATTGTTCGTACCAATTACTCCAATCCTCCCGCACATGGTGCACAGATCGTAGCTGCAGTATTGGGTAATCCTGATCTTCGCTCTCTCTGGGAGAATGAATTGGCTGGGATGCGTGATCGCATCAAACGCATGCGCGTACTGTTTGTTGAAAAGCTTAAGGCCCGTGCACCCCACCACGACTTCAGCTTTGTAGCCCGACAGAACGGTATGTTTTCCTTCTCTGGTTTAACTAAAGCGCAAGTCGAACGTATGCGCACCGAGTTTTCTGTGTATGCCGTGGATAGCGGCCGTATTTGCGTTGCAGCGATGAACGAAAAGAACCTCGATGCGGTGGTAGAAGCCGTTGCATCAGTCCTATAAGGCAGAAAAGCAGGCGTAAAGTTTGACCGAAATATCACCGCCTGCTATGATTGTCGTTTGCCCATTCCCCGATAGCTCAGTCGGTAGAGCGACGGACTGTTAATCCGCAGGTCCCTGGTTCGAGCCCAGGTCGGGGAGCCAAAGAATCTGTATGAAAATAAAGCACTTGCGCCATAGGCCAAGTGCTTTTTTGTTGGTTTTTCAATTACACGGTTATTACACGTTTTGTTCAAGGTTTATTAAAAAGCTTAAGTATCATAGCCTTGGAGATTTTTCCATTTGTAGAAAGTGGCCCAGTTCACGGCAAACTTCTGGGACAGCTAAGCCGGATGTCGGCAACAAATCATTTCCGGGTATCAACTTCACCGCCAAGACGTTTCCGGGGCTCGCGCGATAACAGCGACGCGGACTGCGCTCTCAGCTTCTGGTGCGTTTGAATGCCCGCAACGTCTGAGCAGAGAACATCTGGTTGCGGCCAACAACGTGACTAGGCACCAGTTTGCCGGATTGAACGTAGCGACGCAGGGTGGGCACAGAAACCTCAAGGTACTCCGCTGCCTCCCATGCAGAAAATGGTTCCTGCTGCAGATGGCCGAACACCTGTTCGTGGCTGAAATCATCGTCGCGAAATGCATTACCGGTCAGCAGTGAAAAAAACCGGGTGCGCTCCACCTCAGGCATGCGCTTCATTTCAGAAAACAGGTCTTCTGCTGTGAGGGACTGGTTCATGGCGTGGCTCATTTCGTTTCTCCTTTGCTGCTCTCCTGACGCAAGTAGTGCTTCAGCTGGCGGATTATCGCCCTAGCAGCAAAAACTAACCAGCACGAACATGACAAATACGGTGTGCCGGCCTCCCTATACAGACGCATCGTGCCGCCGTGGGTGGCTCATGGGATGCGCCTATGAGAACAACGCCAGCAGTGCGTCAATCGTTGGTTCAGACTGCCTTCCTGCTTCAAGGCACTGCTGGTCAAAACGCATCGCGTAATTCTCAGGACGAAATGGGTCGTTCCCTACAAAGGGGGCCAGCCGTGCTTTGAGCGTCTTCGAATCGCCGATGTCACTTTGTCCGATCAGCCTCAACATCATCGCCTCGAAGAGCGGTTCTGATTTCAGCACACGTATTCGGGAACTCCTCGCATTCTTGGCCACAGCCTCCGACCAATCCTTATCGGTGTCGAGCAAGGCGGCTACCGAATCATAGTTGGCAATCCCCATTTGCCGTTTCGTCTATTCTACAACATGCTGGGCACCTTTGCCGTGGGCGTTCTTGATGGTGACTTTCAGCCCCGCACCGCGTGGCGCATAGATGCTTTTCACATGTCTAAGAAACGCTTCTTCGGTCGCTCCTTCACCGACGAGCAACAGGGTTCGATAAGCGGTCCAAGCGTTCATCTCGATGGCTCAGAATTCCGGCACGGCGCCATAAGCCCCCGCCATATACTTCGCATAGAAATTATCGTCGTTGCGAACACCGGACACGGCATCGAGGCGACAAGCCATACTTTCGCATTCCGGATTTTTTTGCACCAGCATTACTTGCGACTTGTGAATTAGATTCAATACCTCAACTGCATGACAGGTAAATAGAATCTGCGCATTGTGTGGATTGGTCGCTGGATTGGCGAAAAGTTCGAGTATTGGCTCCAGCATGTGTGGATGCAAGTCATTCTCGAATTCGTCGATCACCGCTAACCCGCCGAGTTCAAGCGCAGGCAGCAGGCGCGAGAGCAGGACGAAAGCGCTTTGGGTGCCGCTCGACTCCGCCCAAAAAGGCAACACAAACTCGCTCGACTTATTCTTGTGCTTGCCAAATGGCATCCAGACTTTGCGGTTCGGATCATCCTGGGTGGGTGCGGGCACTTGTTCCAAGGTAATTCCGGACAACCCCAAATCCCATCCTGCAAGCAACCGCTCCATATGGGTATGCTGTCCTACGCTGCGCGAGAAATGGTCCGCCGCCGCCATCAACAGTCCGTTATCCATCGGCAAGCGGCCGAACACATTTACATTAGTGACGACATACGGCGCAGCCATCCGCTGAGCCAAGGGCACGCCATATTGTGCCGCTGTGGCAATCAGTGAAGCGTTTGGGCGAACTTTGCGGGCTTCCTGCGGAGCTAACCCAAAATCCTGTTGCTTGACTATATAGCTGCTGGTCGCCTCATCCCAATCACGAACGAATACATAACTGAAACGCTCGCGCTTCTGATATAGCGCCTCATGAATGACGCGCTGTTGGTTGCAACGCAGAACATAACGCCACACCTTGCCATCGAAATCCAATTCGCACTCGAATTCGCTGGGCTGGTCGGTAGCAGCGAAGTGGGGTGTTACTGGAATAGCGGCTTCCGGTGACGACTGAAAAGACTGCGCGATAAACCATCCGAGGAAAGCCACAGGTTTCAGGAGTGCGGTCTTGCCACTCCCGTTAGGGCCTATTACCGCCAGCACCTTCGAGACTCTTTCGCCGGTCGGCACTTCGCACATCCAGTCTGTCATGCTGGTCTTACGGCTAAGAGTAAAATCAACCTCGACTCTACCCAAAAACGACTGAAAATTCGAGAACGCGTAGCTATGGAGCACTTTAATTCCCCCGTTAAATCTACATATCAACAAACTATTGTCGATTATATTACTTCATAGAGACTTTGCAAGCCATTTCGCGTTAGGCTAACGACACGGATCCCTCAATGCACGAAACTCCCAGCGGAACCTCATGTCCTAATCTCGGCCATCAATATTTCCAGCAGTTTCGGGTCGTTCTTCGCCTTCTTCAACAGCTCGGCAATCAACGCCTCATCGTCGGACGGTTTCTGATCCTTCGGTAATAGGTCGGCAAGTCCGGCAGCTTCAAATACGCGCCGCTCATGGGCAAGATAAATTGGCCGCAGCATCCTTAGTCGCGGCTTCACCATGATGTAGCCCTGTGTCACATCGGAACTCATGCTGGCGTGGTTCAAGGCGAGCTTGACGAGGCCGGAAAACTCTACCTCTGAGCTCAGTTAACCTGTGGGGGGATTACCAAGTAACTTTCAAAACCTGTTCTTTTGTATTCAATTGAAGATTTAGAGATAGAAAATTTTCGCATTAAGCAACCTCATTTTGTTGTTAGAAATTTTATTTTTTAAAAAAAGTGTGATTATAAACGCATAAAAATTTGATAAAATAGATAAAATTGTCAAAAATTTTGATATAAATCAGTTGTCAAAGAGACCGCGCTCACCTACATACCGTTCATCACCTCAGGATAAAAAAATGAGAGTTAAAGGCATTTTTTACGTATTAGTTGCAACAACGTTTGCGATTGGAGTCAACGCTCAAGATGGTGCA
>CAIPTD010000015.1 GCA_903867885.1 uncultured Ferrovum sp.
AGTAACCCGGCTGTTTTTGATCAGTCTTCTGCAGCAACCAATTTTCATTCTGATGATATCTTCCGTCGTATTACTCGGTCAAATTCAAATGAGTTGAAAAGTACTGCCAGCGTAGGTGGCCCGTCATCAGATATTCCTATTAGCGAAAGCATCAACTTTACTGAGTTACAATCAGATCATGAAATGCGCAGGATCATTATCCACTTACTTGATAAATTTGGATGCATTCCTAGTCAAAAACAAATCGATCACTTCTTGTTACTATACGCTCAGTTCGGTAACAGTGTATTTAACAAGAACTTCGACGCTGATGACGATCTTATGCTGCTTACAACTTCACTTCAAATTGAGAAAGAACCTAAATGGCCTCGTGCGTTTTATGATGTTGAGTTTCGTCGCCGTTGGGAGCCACCTGTCCGTAAAGAAGTCGATGGACTGGTCGATGCAGAAGCTCTAGAAAGAACAGCATTGCAATTCCTCATAGATAATAAATACACTATATTGGATCACTGTTTTCCTTTGAGAGCTAAACCCAATGGAACTGATAAAGCTCGATTAGCCATATGTGGAAATGAAGAACCAATCGAGATGTTTGAACTGGGCTCTTTGTTTGCTCCGTCTCTGAGTGATCACGCTTTTAAAATGTTAGTTGCTACCGCGGCCTACTATGACTTAGATTTGGATCAATTCGATGTCACTCAATGTTTCAGAGAAAACAAATGGTCAGAAACTAAAAACCCAAGAAAAATTGCGATCAAGCTCGACTCAATCGCCTCTGGCACTGGAAAGGAAGAATATTATATCGTTTGGGTCAATTTATATGGTTTCCGAGATGCATCTCGAACTTGGAGTGACAAAATCAATAAAACACTTACCGTGGATCTCAAGTACAAACAAAGCGAGACGATCCCTAAACTATTTGTTAAAAGAATTGAGCCAATCGGTCTTTGCTTGATTGGAGTTCAAACCGACGATGGCCTCATCGCCACGAGCAAGAACAAAGAGGGCTTATTCCTACACGATGAACTGATCAATCACCTTCGAAAAGTGTATACCATCCCAACTTCAGATCCTAATAAGTTACCTCTAAAATCATTAACATTTGGTGGTGTCCTTATTTCTATAGATCCAAAATCGATGACTTTAACTCAACCTCAGCAAGTGAAGAAAGTGCGGATCCATTTTTTCGGCAGTGGTGTCGTACCAGAAACTTTTCTGCCGCTCCCTACTGATTGGTCTGTGCAGGCATCGGATTCAGCCCCAGCGGGTAATAGAAAATCGTTCATGTCTGGTTTAGGTATCGTAGCATTCTGTCGGCTCACCATGTGCAAATCAAATACTTTTTCACTGTTATCGTCTCGAATGCAAAATCCTTCAACATTGGACAACGACGCTCTAATTCACTTTGCTGCTTTTATTTGCACTAGAGAAGAAGTTGGTATTACTTATTATCAGAGTCTAGATCCTATCGACAACAAGAAATGTATTGAATTCCATATGTTCAGCGATGCCTCACCAAATCTCAACGATGCAAGTCAACTCGCTCATATTTTGAAAATAGGAAGATTCGGTCATCCTGGTGGTGCTATCGTTGCTAAGAGCAGAAAACAGACTGGCTTATTAGCAACATCAGTTCCAGCTATCGAATTAAGCGCTTGCCATGACGGAACCAAATCGGATCTTATTCCCACTCGCCACGTGTTTGAAGAAATAGCTGGGCTCGTTCCAAGAGGTTGCTGTGACTTTGTCGTTGAGGCATCGGCACCTCCAACTACTTGCGCTCTCGATAGTCAGTCTATTCACGATCTACTAACCGGTGTCAATGGAAGAGGAGGAAAGCAGCTAAGATTGTATAATCGTCTCATATCATTTCTGAGAAGTGCCAAACAGGAAGGACTCATCAATCCAATCGCAGTGCCGACCGAAGATATGCATGCAAACTTGCTTACCAAACAAATGAAGAGTGCCACACAATATTGGAGGGAAGCAGTTGGTCCATTAGGAGAACATCCTGCGTTAAACGCCTTGCTGGATCGTGTAATCAGCAAGCATGGACGTAGTGACAAACGAAGCCGTCTCGTTTCAAAAACAGAGAATGTCAATAACTCTGCAAACGTCTCTGATTCTGTTAGTATCGAACCAGCTCAAGCTACCAAGGCGACAAAAATATCACTTTTAGAGCTAAATACTGCATTTCAGAAATTACTTGATGAACAATTCGACGATGAAGAAGATTATAAATTGGATAGACTCGGAATCTTAACAGTTTGTAACACTATATCTAATAAATGGCTTTAGTCTAAATATTATGTTGTTTCTTGTGAAGGGGCTTAAGAGCACGAGTTGCTGGGCGTGTATGAAGGGGCTTAAGAGCACGAGTTGCTGGGCTTGTATGAAGGGGCTTAAGAGCAGGA
>CAIPTD010000016.1 GCA_903867885.1 uncultured Ferrovum sp.
ACGCCTACCACTCCAGGTGTTTGGGAAACGTTTGTGACCATGGCTGCGATTTATGCTGTATTTATGCTGAGTGGTGCAATGGGATATCGGGTTCCGGCCACCGGCTGGAAACCAGAAGGTTGGGTGCCACCTCAATCTGCATCGGGGAGCACCATGATTGCATCCCGCCACGTTCATCTTCATAACGCTCATAAAACCCCTCAGTTCTGGCTCTTATGGATCATTCTGTGCATGAACGTATCGGCTGGCATCGGTATCATCGGCGCAGCTTCCCCTATGATGCAAGAAACTTTTGCGGGTAACTTAATTGGTCATCCAGAACTTGGCTTTGCTGAGCTAAAGGCCAACAAAGAATTATTGGCTAGCGCTGTTGCAATTGCTGCAGGTTTTGTAGGCTTACTGTCCCTGTTCAACATTGCTGGGCGTTTTGTTTGGGCTTCTTCATCTGATAAATTGGGGCGTAAGCAGACTTATATCATTTTCTTTGTCCTCGGCATCGCAATGTATCTGCTGGCTTCTAATTTTGCAGGTTCAAAATCTTTGGGGCTTTTTGTAGCGTGTTTCTGCGTAATTGGCTCGATGTATGGAGGGGGCTTTGCAACGATTCCGGCTTACTTGGCAGATATGTTTGGTACCCAGTTTGTAGGGGCCATTCATGGACGATTGCTGACCGCTTGGTCTACCGCAGGCATCTTGGGTCCGGTCGTGGTGAACTACATGCACGATATGCGTCAAGAATCTAAAGTACCCTTTGATCAGATCTACGGTCCGATCTTTTATGTTCTTGCAGGTATGTTGGTAGTTGGTTTTGTTGCCAACTTGCTTGTTCGCCCTGTGGATGAAAAGTTCTTTATGTCTGACGAAGAATTAGCCAAAGAAAAGCAGTTGGCCCATGAAAAAACTCAAGCTTCTGCAGTTAGCGCAAGCGATCCTGTCAGCAGTGAAGCGAGCAGCATGATGACTGTGATTTTGGCTTGGTTGGCAGTTGGGTTACCCTTAGCTTGGGGTGTTTCACTGACCTTTCAGAAAGCAGCTATTCTGTTTAAGTAATTGCATGTATTGGGTGCAGTTTGCCCAAGCAAGCGGGAAATCAAAGAAGCCTGTCCTCATCACTTTGGGCAGGCTTTTTTGTTCTCCGTGAGGGGGTATGCTGCTTATGGTATCCTCTCTAACTCTTAAGAACTTAGCCTGCAAATTCAGGCCCTTGACGCCGCCTTGAACCCTGGAAAGCTGTATATCCGCACCTTCGGTTGCCAAATGAACGAGTATGACTCGGAAAAAGTGGCACAACTTTTGTGTGAGGCCCGCCAACTCGAGATAACCAACACCCCTGAGGACGCCGATGTCATCGTCCTGAATACTTGCTCGATTCGAGAAAAAGCTGCCGAAAAAGTATTCTCTGATTTGGGACGTTTACGCGAACTAAAGGAAGAACGACCTGATGTGCTCATCGCCGTTGGCGGTTGCGTTGCAAGTCAGGAAGGTGCGGGAATACTCAAACGCGCCCCTTGGGTAGATATTATTTTTGGCCCACAAACCATTCACCGCATACCTGAACTGATGCGCGAGCGTGCCCAAAGTGGAAAACCTCAGATCGATATTCGTTTTCCTGAAATTGAAAAATTTGATCACCTTCCCGCTCCACGTAAAGAGGGACCCACTGCTTTCGTTTCGATCATGGAGGGCTGTAGTAAATATTGTAGTTTCTGCGTGGTACCGTTCACACGTGGCCCTGAGTTCTCTCGTCCCTTGGGTGACATTCTTGCTGAGGTCAGCACACTGGCAGAAGATGGGGTGCAAGAAATTACACTGCTAGGACAAAATGTAAATGCTTGGCGAGGCCACTTAGATGATGGCAGTGATGCCGATTTTGCTGATTTGCTAGAGTGGATCTGCGATATTCCCGAACTTGAAAGGCTTCGTTACACCACTTCGCACCCGCTTGAATTTAATCAGCGCCTTATTGATGCCCACGCCCAGTTACCAAAGCTTGCTTCGCATGTTCATCTACCCGTGCAATCGGGATCAGATCAAATCTTAGCCGCCATGAAGCGCGGTTACACCCGTCTTGAATACAAGTCGATTATTCGTCGCCTGAGGATTGCTAGACCAGGATTATCAATATCAACCGATATCATCGTAGGCTTTCCAGGTGAAACCGATGAAGATTTTGCGCAGACGATGAAACTTGTAGAAGAAGTAGGCTTTGATGGGAGCTTCAGCTTTCTCTACAGCCCCAGGCCGGGAACACCTGCTGCTAGTTTGAACGATGAAGTAAGCCATGAAATTAAAACTCAAAGGCTACATACCTTACTCGCAGCCACTGATGCTCAGGCAGCACGAATCGCGGAATCGATGGTTGGTTCACATCAGCGGGTGTTGGTGACGGGCCCGGCGCGCAAAGACGCTCAGGAATTAGCAGCCCGAACAGACAACAATCGCGTGGTGAATTTTCCTGGCCCCACTAGCTTGATAGGTCAATTTACTTACGTCACGATTACTGAAACAGCATCCCACAGCTTAAGAGGAGTATGGCGTGCCAGCACCTGATGTTCTTACTTCTCGTGAATTAGATCTTTCTCCGGTCGACAACCATCGCCTCGCAAATCTTTGTGGCGTGCTGGATGAGAATTTAAAACAAATTGAAGATACCCTGGCTATTACGATTCATCGCCGGGGAGAACATTTCAGTCTTCTAGGGGATCCCGATCAAACTGCCATTGGAGCAGAAGCGCTAAAAAAGTTTTATCGCTCTGCTAAGCGCAATCTTTCTCAGCAGGAAATCATGCTGGGTCTGCGCGATTTATCAGGTGATCACTCGCGCGATCAAAATGCTCAAGACTCTCCCATTTTGCTCTCAAGACGGCCAGACTTAAGAGGCCGAACTGACCAACAGGTGGCGTATATTCGAAATATTCAACACCACGTGATCACCTTTGGGGTGGGGCCCGCTGGGACAGGAAAAACTTACCTTGCTGTTGCGGCTGCGGTCAATGCGCTCGAACGGGATGAAGTAAAGCGCATTGTGTTGGTTCGCCCGGCCGTCGAAGCAGGGGAAAAACTGGGATTCTTACCGGGTGACTTATCCCAAAAAGTGGATCCCTACTTGCGCCCACTGTATGACGCTTTGTATGACTTGATGGGCTTTGATAAGGTCACTAAATTATTTGAAAGGAGCACCATTGAAGTGGCTCCGTTGGCCTATATGCGCGGTCGCACGCTCAATAACGCATTTATCATTCTGGATGAGGCGCAAAACACCACACCAGAACAAATGAAAATGTTTTTAACGCGTATTGGTTTTGGAACCAAAGCCGTGATCACCGGGGATGTAACCCAGATCGATTTACACCGCGGCCAAAAGAGCGGATTGATTGATGCCCGCAATGTTTTACAAAAAGTTGAGGGTATCGCCTTTACGATATTTCAGAGCGAGGACGTGGTGCGGCATCCCCTTGTTCAATCCATTGTTAACGCCTATGAGCGTTATACGCGCCTACCTGACTGAACATGGACCCAGAACCTGCTATTGGTCATTACCCCTTTCACTTCAGTGTGCAGTTCGCATTGCGTGATCGCCATCTCCCCTCGCGCCAACAACTGCGCGCTTGGGCTGCAAAAGCGTTGTTAGGGCCTGTTCAAGCTGTTTTGCGTATCGTTGATGAAGAGGAAGGCCTGAGTTTAAATCAAGGCTTTCGTAGTCGCGCTTATGCCACCAATGTTTTAACCTTTCCTTATGGTTTAGACGATACCGGATCATTGAGTGGGGATATCGCACTCTGTTGGCCTATTGTGCGCCGCGAGGCATCTGCCCAAGGCAAGACCCTTAAAGCACATTGCGCACACCTTGTTGTGCATGGCATGTTGCATCTTCAAGGTCTTGATCACATTAAGTCTTCTGAAGCCGCAGAAATGGAAGCACTTGAAACTCAAATTTTGTCTGAAATGGGTTTTCCCAATCCCTACCTCATCAACGACCAAGGCACCTAAAAAATCATGGAAGAACAGCCACACCGCAGAACCTTTCTTGAACGCTTAAGCGCAATGTTATTACGCGAGCCAGAAGATCGGGAACAACTGATCGATCTTTTACATTCCGCATATGAGCACAACCTCATGGATAGCGATGCCCTATCAATGATAGAAGGCGTGCTTCAAGTTTCAGAAATGCAAGTACGTGACGTGATGATTCCGCGCTCACAAATGGATGTCATCGATATTCTTCAAACACCAGAGCAATTCATTCCATTTGTAATTGAAACTTCGCACTCTCGTTTTCCTGTAGTGGAAGAAAGTAAAGACAATGTGATTGGCATTCTGCTTGCCAAAGATCTTTTGCGCTTTTATGCCGGGGAAGAATTCAATGTTCGGGATATGCTTCGGCCCGCAGTATTTGTGCCTGAATCAAAACGACTGAATGTCCTGTTACGAGAATTCCGCAATAACCGAAATCACATCGCTATCGTAGTGGATGAGTATGGGGGAATCGCTGGGCTTGTAACGATTGAAGATGTCTTGGAGCAAATCGTGGGGGAAATCGAAGATGAATATGACTTTGATGAAACCGAAGATAATATTTTGCTAGACCGAACCGGACGTTGGCGCGTTAAAGCAACGACCGAAATCGAAGACTTCAACGCTGCGCTAGGAACCAACTTCAGCGATGAGGATTTTGATACTGTGGGTGGCTTAGTAATTGGTCATTTTGGCCATGTTCCCAAACGTGGCGAACAAGTCAGCTTTGGCGGACTCAATTTTCAGGTACTCCGCGCCGACAGCCGCCGCCTTCTTGCTGTTTTAGTTGAGCGAGACATCTCAGCGGAATCCTCCCCTGCAGAATGAATTTAGCGCTGCGCTCCGTGTCTTTGATGAGACGATTCACTCAGGCCTTACCCACTCTTACCATCGCATTTTTAGCAGGGATGCTAACGGTACTGGCGTTTGCTCCCTTCCATCTATGGTGGCTGGCACCGCTCTCCCTCAGTGTTTTGTTTCGCACATGGCTTAAGAATCCCACTCAAAGGGGCGTAACAGGGTTTGCCTTTGGGCTTGGGCTATTTCTATTCGGTGTGCATTGGATTTATATCAGCTTACATGATCACGGCGAGATGCCTGCAGTACTTGCGGGGCTTGCCTTGCTTGGTTTTTCTACTTTTATTGCCTTGATGCCGGCACTGGCAGGCATAGGATCAAAGCATTTAGGAAAGCACCCGACTTACCTGACGGCCATTTTTGCTCTTCCTGCCTGCTGGACATTAATTGAATGGTCGCGCACCTGGTTTTGCACTGGCTTTCCATGGTTAGGCCTTGGTTATAGCCAAGTGCCCGATTCTCCCCTGGCCGGTTGGATTCCCATCCTCGGTGTATACGGGCCCAGCTTGCTGTGTGCCATGTGCGCAGGGGCCATTGCTCACCTCAGTTTAAACATAAAAAATAGTCAAGCTTGGATGAAATTGGTCGTGATGGTGGTCTGTGTGTATGGTTCAGGATCCCTCTTACAGCAGATTCACTGGACCAAAACATCAGGGGAGCCTCTCTCCGTAGCCATCCTGCAAGGAAACATCTCGCAAGACGACAAGTTTGACCCTGAGCACATTTATGAAGGCATGCAGCGTTATGCCAGCCTAGCTCAATCCAATCATTCTAAGCTCATTGTGATGCCTGAAAGTGCCCTACCGCTCCTACTCGCAGACGTGCCTGCTGAGTATATGAATGGCCTGCGCGACATTGCGATTCGCAACCAAGGCGATCTCTTGCTAGGAGTATTCGATGAGCCTACACCGGGTCAGATTCATAATACGATGATCAGTCTGGGCTTATCCCCTACCCAACATTATCAAAAACACCATTTGGTTCCCTTTGGCGAATTTATTCCCTTAGAAAGCATTCTTGGCCCAGTCATGGGATTTATTCTAAAAATACCCATCGGCAGTCAAAGCTTTGGCCCCTTAGGCCAAGGCGTCATGAAAGTAGCCGGACAAAAAATAGGAATGGATATCTGCTACGAAGATGCTTTTGGGGAAGAGATTATTACCGCACTTCCCGAAGCAAGCCTACTCATAAACGTAAGTAATGATGCTTGGTTTGGCACCGCGATGGGGCCAGAGCAACACTTACAAATGGCTCAAGCAAGAGCCCTGGAGACCGGACGACCTATGGTGCGTGCAACCAGCACGGGCGTGAGCGCATTTATTGGAGCGGATGGTCAAATCATTCAACGCGCCCCAAAAGGAGAAATTGCAGTCATTGAGCGTACTATTCAAGGGCGACAAGGATCCACACCATTCATCCAACAGGGTAATCTTATTGTGGTGGTATTAAGTCTTTTAGGATGCTTGATCTCAGCAGGCATCAATCAAAAACATTCAGCACAGATCACTCAAGATTAAATACTGATGCCTTTAATGCTCAGCGCCCGCTAACTGCAAAGCAAGTTAACAAGGATTCTTTGGAATGATGCTCTCACAACGATTTTTACATTCGCGTCGACTCGCTTATCTACTTGGGGCAACAGGCTGCGCGGCTTTAATTGCTTTCGCCCTTTATCTTCAGTACCAACTCGGTGAAGACCCCTGCCCACTGTGTATTTTTCAGAGGGTTGCTGTCATGATCACAGGGATTATTTTTTTCTTGGCCGCAGCGCATGGTCCGCGTTCACAAGGGGCTAAAGTGTATGCGGCTTTCATTTTTGTGAGCAGCGGAATAGGGGCTTCTATCGCTAGTCGTCATATCTGGATTCAACATTTACCCAAAGACCGCTTGCCAGAATGTGGGCCTGGCTTGTCGTACATGATTGATACCTTTCCTTTGGCTGAAGTATTACGCAAAGTACTGACAGGGTCAGGAGAATGCGCCACTGTTGGCTGGACATTTTTGAGTTTCAGTATTCCTGAATGGACTTTGCTTTGTTTTATTCTGATGATGGTCTGGGCTTGGCTGCAAACCTATCCCAACAAATCAGATCCTGCTTAAACCCACAGATAGCGCTCGTTCCAAGCTAAAATTCAATCTTAACTTTTCAATTGCTTCCCATTTCATGCTGAGTTTCCAAGATCTTATTTTGCGGCTTCAAACTTATTGGGGTGCCCAAGGTTGTACTCTTCTTCAACCTTTTGATATGGAAGTAGGGGCAGGAACTTCGCATACCGCCACCTTCCTTCGGGCCTTAGGACCAGAACCATGGAATGCAGCCTATGTGCAGCCGTCGCGCCGCCCTAAAGACGGTCGCTATGGCGAAAACCCCAACCGCCTTCAACATTACTATCAATTTCAAGTTGTCCTGAAACCATCCCCTGACAACATCCAAGAACTTTATCTAGAGTCGCTCCGCGCCCTTGGCATTGATACCCAGAAAAACGATATCCGTTTCGTTGAAGATGATTGGGAAAACCCCACTCTAGGCGCGTGGGGATTAGGTTGGGAAGTCTGGCTGAACGGCATGGAAGTGACGCAATTTACTTATTTTCAAGAAGTGGGGGGGCTCATTTGCAAACCTGTTCTGGGCGAGATCACCTATGGGCTTGAGCGTCTTGCTATGTACCTTCAAGGGAAAGACAATTTATTTGATCTTGTTTGGACCCCGGGTGTGAGTTACGGCGATGTGTATCATCAAAATGAAGTGGAACAATCACGTTACAACTTTGAATTGAGTGACGCGAATTGGTTATTTGATCAATTTAAGAGTTATGAGCAACAGGCCTCACGCATTATTGAAGCGGGGCTTCCTTTACCTGCTTATGA
>CAIPTD010000017.1 GCA_903867885.1 uncultured Ferrovum sp.
CATGCGGCTAAAATCACCTTTGCCATATTCTTTAACAACATCCACAACTTGCATTTTTACAGCGATATGCGCGGCAACCAGTCGATTAATGTTCTCCGCGGTTTCAGCATAAACGCCATGAAAAGAGTGAGGATCTATGATTTCTTTGATCCATCCAGCAGTGTGCTTATTTTCCATCTCACGCAAGGCTTTCAGTAAGCGTTCGCTCTCTTTAATCGCATGATTGGCAGCTGCTAAACGGTGATTGACGATTTCAGCAATTTCGGCATGAACGCCATTAAATTGCGAAACAGAAAGCAACTCATCCGTGCGCCCTGCATCATGATAAGTATCTATTTTTTGTAAACACTGAAGCAAACGTTCAGTGTCTTGATGCGATTGATTCCATGTAAACATCACAAGAGTTCCTTAATGAATTACGTTGGGTTGATGGTTACCGTTGGCAATTTGAACCATCGGGATGATGTTGGGATCAAACTGTTCACGAGAGACAGCAAGATCAATGAGAGCAGGAATATCCAGAATCAAAGCAACATTGCCATTACCTAAAATGGTAGATCCGCTGATCCCTTTCACTTTATTGAAGAGACGGCCAAGTGGTTTGATGACGGTTTGGAAGTCACCGAGCAACTCATCCACGACCAGTCCTGCACTGAGCGAGCCGTAGCGCACCACAACAATGGTTTCGTTGTCGTTGGAAACGCGCTGGCGGTTAAACAGATGGCTAAGCCGAATAAAGGGCAATACTTCGCCTCTTAGATTCACAAAATCCCGCCCATGGCTGTGCTCTAGATCATCTGACCTTAACTCAATACACTCGAGAACCATTCCTAAAGGAACCACATAAGCAGCCCCCCCTACTCCCACTAAGAATCCATCAATAATGGCCAAAGTAAGAGGCAGGCGAATCCGAATAGTGGTGCCCACTCCAAGCGTGCTTTCGATATCAATCGTACCTCGGAGGTTTTCAATATTTCTTCTTACCACATCCATCCCAACACCCCTGCCCGACACATTGGTCACGGACTCAGCAGTTGAAAAACCGGGTTCAAAAATAAGATTGCGAATATCTCGATCTGAAAGAATGGATGTTTCAGAGATCAGGCCACGTTCTATTGCTTTTTGACGTACTTTTTCAACATTAATGCCGCCTCCATCATCTGCCACCTCAATCACGATATTTCCAGAGTCGTGATAAGCATTAAGTTGCAGCGTACCGATGGATGGCTTTCCTGCTGCGATTCGGGCTTCAGTAGCTTCTATACCGTGATCAATTGAATTACGCACCAAATGCGTGAGTGGATCAGTGATTTTTTCAACAACAGCCTTATCAAGATCGGTATCCGCACCGCTGATTTTAAGATCAATTGTTTTGCCTAACTCACGACTGAGATCACGAACCACGCGCTGAAAACGATTAAATGTTCCGCCAATTTGCACCATTCGCAAATTCAATGCGCTATCACGTATCGACTCAATCAAAGTACTCACTGAAGACGTGGCCTCGATCATCTCTGAACTGCGCAATTGGCTTGAAATGAGGTTACA
>CAIPTD010000018.1 GCA_903867885.1 uncultured Ferrovum sp.
GCCACCAACACAAAGCCCATCACAATTCGCTGGTTCTCTTTCCACCACGCTTTGAGCGCGTCTACTTTTTCCTGTTCTTCTAGATCGTACATGCTGACTTCCTACTGAATAAGACGGTATTCTAAATTTGATTGCAACACTGAATTAAACCGCGGTGCGCACTACCAGAGAGGGGATTCTACCCAGCATCAATTCAAGATCCAGGGTCTCTTGTTCGCCTTGGCCACGGAGCGGTTTGCAACTCACTTGTCGGGCTTGCGCCTCGGTTTCACCCACGATGATACACACCGCGGCCCCACTTCCGTCAGCCCGTTTTAATTGCGACTTAAAACTGCCACCGCCCGCATGAAACACCACTTTGCAATTTTGATCTCTTAAACGTTCCGCAACTTCAAGAGCAAACCCCATTACGCCCTCACCACTACAAGCCAAATATACGTCAGGAGGAATAGGCGTCATCGCACCATTTTTGTCTTGCCGTAGCGCCAGCAAACGTTCCAGACCCATCGCAAAACCTGCGGCTGGCGTGGGTTTACCTCCGAGTTGAGGGATCAGCCCATCATATCTCCCCCCACCACAAATCGTACCTTGTGCACCCAAATCTTGGGTCACCCATTCAAATACTGTGGCGTTGTAGTAGTCCAAACCCCGCACTAAACGGTGATTTAAATTAAAAGAAATCCCAGCATGCGTGAGTATATTTTGCAGTGTTTCAAAATGGACGCGCGAAGCATCATCCAAGTCATCGGCCAGCTTGGGTGCGGCCTCAACCAAGGCCTGCATTGCGGGGTTCTTACTATCCAAAATACGCAAAGGATTGGTATACAGGCGTCGCTTCGCATCTTCATCCAAGACTTCTTGGTGTTGCTCAAAGTGCGCAATTAATCGCTCACGATGGCGCAGACGCGCTTCGGGTGCGCCAATTGTATTGAGGTGTAATTCTACTGCAGGCAAATCAAGCACCTTCCATAGGCGTGCCGTCATGAGAATTAATTCCGCATCAATATCCGGGCCGGCATAACCCATCGCCTCCACGCCACATTGATGAAACTGCCGATAGCGCCCTTTTTGCGGGCGCTCATGCCGAAACATCGGTCCGATGTACCAAAGCCGCTGCGGGCCAGGGTATAGCAAATTGTGTTGAAGCACGGCACGCACAGATGAGGCCGTGGCCTCAGGACGCAAGGTCAACGCTTCGCCATTTAAACTATCGGTGAAGCTATACATCTCTTTTTCGACGATGTCGGTGACTTCTCCAATCGAGCGCGTAAACAGACCCGTTGGTTCCAATAAGGGAGTGCGCAATTGACGATAGCCATAGCTTGCCAACCAAGACCGCAGCGTATCTTCTAAAAATTCCCATTCGTGAATAGAATCAGGCAGGAGATCATTCATCCCCCTCACAGCTTGAAAGTGTTGGGTCATGCGGGGACGCCGTAGCGTTTTTCTATGTAGTTCACAACAAGCGCCTGAAACTCTTCGGCGATATGGTCACCTTTCAGTGTTTCGGCGCGTTCACCATCGATATAAACCGGTGCAACCGGCCGCTCACCAGATCCTGGCAAACTAATGCCGATATCCGCAAGCTTACTTTCACCGGGCCCGTTCACCACGCAGCCCATCACGGCAACATTTAAACTCTCTACCCCGGGATATTTTTCGCGCCATTGCGGCATGCTCTCGCGCAAGAATGTTTGAATCTGTTCTGCCAACTCTTGAAAGTAACTGCTGGTTGTTCGCCCACATCCGGGACAGGCAGTCACTAAGGGCGTAAAGGATCTCAACCCCATCGTTTGTAGAATCTCTTGGGCAACAATCACTTCCTTTGAACGATCTCCACCCGGCTCTGGCGTGAGCGAAATACGAATCGTATCGCCTATACCTTCTTGCAAGAGCACCGCGAGTGCAGCGGTAGAAGCCACGATACCTTTGGATCCCATCCCCGCTTCTGTTAAACCCAAGTGCAAAGGATGTGTGGTTCTGCTGGCTAGCTCTCTGTAAACAGCAATCAAATCCTGAACATCACTCACCTTGCAGGACAAAATAATGTGATCAGAGGGCAGGCCCCATTCAATCGCTTGCGCAGCGCTTTCTAATGCAGAGATGACTAAGGCTTCGCGCATGACGGCTTCTGCCGACCAAGGTTCTGCCCGCACGGCATTGTCATCCATCATCCGTGCCATTAAGGCCTGATCTAAGCTCCCCCAATTCACGCCAATCCGAACAGGTTTCTTGTTCAGGCAAGCCATTTCAATCAAATAACCAAATTGATTATCACGACGAGAGCCTGCACCCACGTTACCGGGATTGATGCGGTACTTGGCCAGCGCTTCACCACAGGCCGGGTGCTCTTGCAATAAGCGATGCCCGTTAAAGTGAAAATCTCCCACCAGAGGAACCGCAACTCCTACACGCGCCAGACCATCACGAATGTGCGGAACGGCTGCTGCAGCCTCACTGGTATTCACTGTAACCCGAACCAGCTCAGAGCCCGCACGCGCCAGCTGCGCGACCTGTTGAATGGTTCCGGGGATATCAGCCGTATCCGTATTGGTCATTGACTGCACAACAACGGGCGCATTGCCCCCAACGGTGATTGAGCCCACTTCAACGGCTTGCGTAGTTCTTCTCAGCGGCGCTGTGTGTGTCATCTTCTGCTCCCCCTTATTCCGCAACCGGCTCTAAGGTCAGTTTAGCGACAGAATCTTTGGTACTGTCAGTCAAGTCTATTGTTTTTCCCTTCCAGCTTAGGCTCACGCCGGGAGCATTCCCAATCACCACTTTAACTTGGCCACGCGCCTGAAACTCACGGCGTTCTCCCGCTTTAACCATGCCATGAACAAAAACTTTGCCCCCCATTTCGCGCACATCCACCCAGCTTTCTTGCGAAAAATCCAACACCACGGGATAGGCGGGCAAGCTAGGATCAAGGCGAGGGGGCGTGGAAGAATCTGCATCTGATGCGGCGAGCTTTAACGGAGTGGGGGCTCCAGCCAAGCTTGAAGAAGAACTTGGGCTTGCCCCCCCCGCATTCAGAACGGGCTTCACAGACAAAGCAGCACTCGTTGATGGTGCAATAACTGGAGCATCCGGCACGGCTGATGTCGCTGAGGAAGCCGCAACTTGCGGCGCAGGCACAGGCACAGGAGCGGAATTGACTGAAGACGGGGAAGACACCTGCGGATGAGATGATGAAGCGCTTGAACCCAATATTGTCGCAGTGCTCTCGGTACTGACTGAAGGGGCTGCATTCCCCCCCGGCTGGTCTTCAGCAGACAATTTAGGCGCCGCAGGAGTAACGGAATCCGTTTGCTGATGAATTAAGTTGCGCGCTTGTTCAATGTGGTCCCACCTTACATACCCGCCGATCAAACCGATGAACACCACCACCCCTGCTGCGATGATCCAACGACGATTCGCGTGCGCACGATTGCTTTGAATCGGCATATTTTCAGCGGGAGGGGAAAGTGTAATCGCAGTCGCCTCAGAACGATGGGCGGTTTGGATTTGTGTTACTTCAAATTGGGCAGGATCGCAACCTACAATACGCGCATAGTTTCGAACATATCCACGCACAAATGCGGCGGAAGGCAAAGCACTCAGATCATCTGACTCCAGGGCCAGTATCTGTTTTTGCGATAGATTCATTCCGCTGGCCAGTTGCTGCACAGACAACCCTGATTTCTCGCGCGCAATGCGCATCAATGCCCCGCGGCCAGGTCCTTGACTGAATTGCTGCACCATCTCATCTGACATCTTATCCAATCCAGCTGTCTCTTCGCTCACAGTTCACTCCTCTCCAGGCTGTGCATCGCCATGCGGGCTGCTCTTCTGGATTTATCTTTTACTTGTCCGGCTAACTGCCCGCATGCGGCATCAATGTCATCCCCACGGGTTTTACGAACCGTCACCACATAGCCTGCTTCCATCAAAACGGAGCGGAATTGATGGATCGCGGATTGAGGGGATCGGCGATATTCACTTCCTGGAAAGGGATTGAATGGAATCAAATTAAATTTGCAGGGCGTGCCTTCTACTAAATCTAAAAGTTGGCGTGCATGGGCCAGTTGGTCATTCACCCCCTCCAGCATGACATACTCAAATGTCACAAAATCGCGCGGCGCTTTCTCGAGGTAGCGTCGACACGCTCCCAGTAACGCTATCAAGGGATATTTTTTATTGATGGGGACAATCACGTCTCGCAACGCATCATTTGGGGCGTGAAGCGAAACCGCCAATGCAACTGGATGGCGATCGCGTAATCGGTCCATGGCGGGCACGATTCCAGAGGTTGAAACAGTGACACGGCGCCGCGATAAACCATAGCCATAATCATCGAGCATGATATCGAGCGCAGTATCTACGTTCTCAAAATTGGCAAGGGGCTCACCCATTCCCATCATCACGATATTGCTGATGATGCGTTCGCCTTTGGGATCCCGCCCCAAAGCACGATTCGCCCACCAGACTTGTCCAATAATCTCAGCACTTGTGAGATTACGATTAAAACCTTGGTGACCGGTTGAACAGAAGGTACAGGCTAAGGCACATCCCACCTGAGATGAAACACACAGCGTACCGCGATCATCTTCGGGAATAAACACCGTCTCGATTGCATTTCCAGCCCCCACTTCTAACACCCATTTACGGGTGCCATCATCGGACTCATGGCTTGCGATCAGCTTGGGCGGTTGAATCACCGCAGTTTCAAGTAATTTTTCTCGCAAACTTTTTGCGATATCGGTCATGCGGGTAAAATCATTTTCACCATACAGATGAATCCAACGCATCACCTGCTTGGCACGAAAACGCTTCTCCCCCAAACCCTCAACAAAGGCTTCTAATTGGGGGAGACTCAAATCCATGAGATTGATCATGGCTGCGTGCATGCCTTCACTGAAACAAGCACAACCCTCAAGCGATTAACGGCTATGCAGTTCAAGGCTAGGGAAGTAATAAGCGATTTCGACTGCAGCCGTTTCAGGTGCGTCAGAACCATGAACGGCATTGGCATCAATGCTATCAGCGAAATCGGCACGAATGGTGCCAGGAGCGGCCTTCTTGGGATCGGTTGCCCCCATCAGGTCGCGGTTTTTAAGAATTGCGCCTTCGCCTTCTAAAACCTGAATCATGACAGGGCCTGAAATCATGAAACCAACGAGGTCTTTAAAGAAAGGACGTTCACGGTGCACCGCATAGAACCCCTCTGCTTGGGCTTGAGACAACTGGGTCATGCGGGCCGCGATGACTTTAAGTCCGGCTTGCTCAAAGCGGCTATAAATTTGACCGATCACATTTTTAGCAACAGCGTCAGGTTTGATGATCGATAAAGTGCGCTCGATGGTCATGTAAGCTCCGGTAAGATGATGATTGAAAAAGCTAATTATTGTAGCATGCCAGCCCCGCATCTCGCCAAATGAGTTGCCAACCAGCGCTCCCCGGGGGGGCTTGCCAAGCGGGATGCACCGCTACTCCAGGAACAGCGATCAATTCACGACCGCAATGCAGCATTGGCATACGCGCGCGACGCCATGGCGGCACACGTAATTCTTGAAATAGTTTGCGCAAATTACGATGGGGCTGCATCGCACCGGGTTGAATGCATGCCCCTCCGCTCGCCGTTTTGATCGTCAGTGACCCGCAGTCATGGCGGAGAACGAAAGGCAGTATGATGCCTGCTTGAATCTGATCCAACGATCCAGGATCGACCCTCACGATGTCAAAGCCACCTCCGGCCGGCCAATCTGCCTGCAAAGGCTGCAGACCATCCCACTCTATCGATAGCGCCTCCCTCCGCTCTGCAGTGATCACATCTGAGGGAATCACAGCGTCAGGATTTTGGGTTCGCACTGTGTTCACGCGCTTTTCCAGCCATAATTTGCCGCCCCAACTGCGCAGTACCCAATCTTGCCAAATCATCGTAGGGGCGCGATCCGCATCGGCCTGTTGTAATTGTCGAATCCATTCCACAAGCCTTGGTGCCGGAGGAGCGGGCGCACCGCGCTCCACAACTAAAACGCGGAGGAGGTTGCGCAAGCGCGGTTCACTTAAGGCCAAGTAAGACTGCTGATGTCCCGGCAAACAAGCAGGATCACTCTGCGACCAAGCGGGTATCGTAGGCGCATCAACATCACAAAGAATGGCGTGTAAATCCTGATGAGCCAACTCCACGAGTAATGACTGTGCTTCAGTCGCCCATTGCGCGCTGCGCGCCAAGCCTTGTTGCCAAGACCGAAAACGCTCGTTCAGCACGGGGCCCAGCCGATTCCGCACGTAATTGCGGTCCATCTGCAGGCTCTGGTTAGAAGGGTCTTCTATCCAGCTCAGTCCGCGGTCTTTTGCCCACAATGCAATTCGCTCGCGCGGCACACTCAGCAAAGGCCGCAAAATAGGAGACCGCAAAGGGTGGCCGCTTGGAATACTGTCTGTCCCCATTCCCGATAAACCTGCCGGCCCGGCTCCCCGCAAAAGCTGAAGCAACACGGACTCAGCTTGATCATCTAAATGGTGGCCTAACACAACGACATCGGCAGGAATTGCGCCTAGGGCTTGATAGCGCGCCAAACGGGCAGCCCCTTCAAGTCCCAACCCTTCGGATTGTTGTAAGTGCACTTTTCTGACATGAAAAGACACACCACGCTGAAGAGCCTGCTGCTCACAATGTGCCGGCCACTGATCGGCAATAGGCTGTAAACCATGATGAATATGGGCTGCATGCAGTTCATAACCATGGCGAGGTCTCAACAAGGTCAACGCTTCCAGAACGACAGTTGAATCCATGCCCCCGCTAAAAGCAAGCAGAACCGTCTTACCCTGCCAAGACCCGCCCTGCTCAAGCACGTGGTTCACGACCTGAAGAAGATCATCGAGCATCGTTGTTCTGCTCTAGTGGATAAGGGTGAGGCTTGACCGGATCAGGCGACAGACACTTCCTTGAAGCGCCCATAACTCATTAATCTGTCGTGGCGACGCTGGATGAGGTCTTCGGGTGAGAGCCCGTCCAATACGCTTAATTGATCATGAATCGCTTTGCGCAAGGTTTGCATCATCCATGCAGGATCACGATGCGCCCCACCCAAAGGCTCTTGTACGATGGTATCAATCAATCCCAGCGCCTTTAGACGGACTGCCGTTATCCCCAAAGTTTCTGCGGCATCTGCTGTTTTCTCTGGCGTTTTCCAAAGAATGGCAGCACAACCCTCAGGCGAAATCACAGAGTAAATGGAATATTGCAGCATCAAGGTGGCATCCCCTACCGCCACAGCCAAAGCACCGCCCGACCCGCCCTCACCAATGATGGTGCAAATAATCGGAACAGTCAGGCCAGACATTTCGAAAAGATTGCGACCAATCGCTTCGGATTGCCCGCGCTCTTCGGCATCGATTCCTGGATAGGCGCCTGGGGTATCAATAAAGGTCAAAACAGGAAGACGAAAACGTTCCGCTAAGCGCATCAGCCTCAATGCTTTTCGGTAGCCCTCAGGGCGCGCCTGACCAAAGTTTCGATAGATTCTATCCTTGGTATCTCGGCCTTTTTGGTGGCCAATCACCATCACTGAACGACCATCAAATCGGGCCAAGCCAGCCACAATAGCCGCGTCATCGGCAAAGCAGCGATCACCATGCAGTTCTTGAAAGTCAGTGAACATCCCATCAAAGTAATCGAGGGCATACGGTCGTTGCGGGTGACGCGCCACTTGCGCGATTTGCCAAGCCGTTAATTTGGCGTAGATGTCCTTTGCAAGCGTCTGACTTTTTTTCTGAAGTCTTGAGATTTCTTGAGAGATATCAACCGCAGAGTCTTCTTGAACAAAACGCAGCTCTTCTATCTTCCCTTCAAGCTCGCCAATGGGCTGCTCAAAATCCAGAAATTGAGTCTTCATGCTTGTTGCGCCATCTTTGTATAACGCATCAATCAGTCTCCTGAGGTGCTGTGCTTGAGGCGGCGGGCACGCACTGCTCCGGCCAACTCCTCAAGCATCACCTCGGTGTCTTCCCAAGAAATACAGCCATCGGTAATGCTTTGGCCGTAAGTCAATGTGCATCCAGGGGTCAAATCTTGGCGACCCGCAACCAAGTGGCTTTCAATCATGACGCCTGAGATTCTTTGATCCCCCGCAGCGATTTGTCCGGCCACATCACTGTTCACCGCGCGTTGCTTTTGCGGATCTTTTTGGCTATTGGCATGACTAAAATCAATCATGATGCGCTGCTCCAAGCCTGCCGCTGCAAGTTCTTTAGCCGCAGCATCTACGCTGGCCGCATCAAAATTCGTCTGCTTGCCACCCCGCAGAATCACATGACAATCTTCATTGCCATTGGTAGCCACGATTGCGGAATGCCCGCCCTTGGTGACCGAGAGGAAATGGTGGGGCTGACGGCTTGCACGAATCGCATCCACAGCAATTTTAAGATTGCCGTCTGTGCCATTTTTAAAACCAACCGCGCAAGACAAGCCTGAAGCCAGCTCACGATGCACTTGGCTTTCGGTGGTACGCGCACCGATTGCACCCCAACTAATGAGATCAGCAAGGTATTGCGGGGTAATCAAATCAAGAAACTCTGTTCCTGCAGGGATTCCCATTTCATTCAAGTCCATCAACAAATGGCGCGCAATCCGCAGGCCTTCATTGATTCTAAAACTGTTGTCCAACATGGGATCATTGATCAATCCTTTCCAACCCACGGTGGTTCTGGGTTTTTCAAAATACACTCGCATGACCACAACCAGATCATCGATCAACGCTTCACGCACTCTGCGTAATCGTGTGGCGTATTCTTTGGCAGCATCGACATCATGAATGGAACACGGCCCCACCACGACCAGCAAACGATCGTCGCTGCCATGGAGAATGCGGTGAATATCTTTACGTGTTTCAAAGGTCAATTCGACTGCACGATCCGTGGCAGGAAATTCCCGCAGGATATGGGCAGGGGGAACAAGTTCTTTAATTTCACGAACACGTACATCGTCGGTTTTATGTGTGAGTGTTTCCATCAGCATCTTATTCTAGTTAAGCGGTTCATTGATTAATCTGGGTCTAACAGTATACCAAAGCGCAGCTTTATACCGTTCCGCCTACCGTCAGCCCATCAATACGCACAGTGGGTTGCCCCACTCCCACGGGCACGCTTTGCCCATCCTTACCACAAACACCAACACCAGCATCTAGCGCTAGATCATTGCCGATCATCGCCACCCGGGTCAAAACATCTGGCCCATTTCCAATCAGGGTGGCGCCTTTTACAGGGCGGGTGAGCTTGCCGCCTTCAATCAACCAGGCCTCCGAGGTTGAAAACACAAACTTACCCGTTGTGATATCGACCTGACCGCCACCAAAGTTGGGGGCATACAAACCCTTAGGGACTGAAGCAATAATCTCAGCAGGATCGTGGGCTCCCGCCAGCATGTAGGTATTCGTCATGCGGGGCATGGGCAGATGGGCAAAAGACTCACGCCTACCATTGCCGGTTAAAGACATATTCATCAACCGTGCATTCAAGCTATCTTGAATATACCCTCGCAAAATTCCGTCCTCAATGAGTGTAGTACAGGAAGTGGAATTTCCTTCGTCGTCGATGCTTAAGGAGCCTCTGCGTCCCGGCAGCGTTCCATCATCCCGCACCGTCACGCCGGGGGAGGCCACCCGTTCGCCTATTCGTCCGGCAAACGCAGAACTGCCCTTACGATTAAAGTCGCCTTCAAGCCCATGGCCAATAGCCTCATGCAACAGAATACCGGGCCAACCCGGGCCCAACACCACCGTCATGCTGCCTGCGGGCGCAGGCCCTGCTTCTAAATTGGTGAGAGCCAACTTTACGGCTTGCTCAGCATACCTGCGCAGCACTTCTGGCGTGAAGTACAAATAATCACTCCGCCCTCCTCCCCCTGCACTGCCCTGTTCGCGCCGCCCATCTTGTTCCACGATGACTTGCAAAGAAAGCCGCACCAAGGGCCTCACATCAGCGGCCATCCTTCCATCTGCTCTGGCTACCAGAATGACTTCGTATTCCCCTGCCAAGCTTGCCATCACTTGGGTAATGCGGGGATCCAGTCTTCTGGCTTCTTTTTCCAATTGCTCCAGTAGTCGGATTTTTTCACTATCGGGCAAACTTGCCAAAGGGTCATTGGCAGAGTAAAGCGCTGACCCTGGGTGCAACTGAGTTAAATTGGCACAACCTTGGCCTCCGCTTCGGCCAATCGCCCGCGCGGCATCTGCCGCCTTGTGCAAGGCCATGAGACTGATGTCATCCGAATAGGCAAAGGCCGTGCGCTCGCCTGAAACGGCCCGAACCCCAACGCCTTGCTCAATGTGAAAACTTCCCGACTTCACTTGTCCTTCTTCAAGGCTCCAACCTTCTGATCGGCTGTATTGAAAATACAGATCGGCATCATCCACTTGTCGGGTAAAAATACTACCCAACACAGCATCCAAATCCGAGAGCCTTAAGGCACCGGGTTCAAGCAACTGGCGTTGTGCAACTTCAAAATGAGGATCTATTGAAGCAAAAGAAGAAGTGGCAATATTCAAAAGAAAACCTTTCAAGTCAAAATTCGGTGGTCTAGCGCGGGCAAGCTTTTGCGCACACTAGTAAGATAAGCAGGGTCAATCTCTGCCACAACAAAACCGGGGCCTTTGTCGAGCCGAGCCAGTATTGCACCCCACGGATCGATAATCATAGAGGAACCAAAGGTTTCGCGCCCAGAGGGATGCACTCCCCCTTGGCCTGAAGCAATCACATAAGCCAAATTCTCAATCGCGCGAGCACGCAGCAAAATCTCCCAATGGGCCTGCCCCGTTGTTTGCGTAAAGGCAGCAGGCACAAAAATTAAATCAGGCTGCTGAAGCCCGCGGTAAAGCTCAGGAAAACGCAAGTCATAACACACCGACAGCGCCCAACGACCAAAAGGAGTGTCTAGGGCAACGGGCTCATCACCGCGTTCTATTGTGAGTGACTCTTGATACTGATCTTGACCGCGATGAAACCCAAACAAGTGAATTTTATCGTAGCGCGCAACAGGCTTACCTTCCGGGGTAAAGACCAAACTGGTATTGCGCACACGGTGCGCATCCTCCGACTCAAGAGGGATCGTACCCGCCACAATCCACAATTTTAAACGCGCTGAAATCTCTGCCAGAAACTGCTGGATGGGCCCTGTACCCAGCTGCTCTCGCACCGATACTTTATCCGTATCCACCATCCCCATAATCGGAAAATACTCGGGCAAGGCCAACACTTTTGCGCCAGTCTGGGCGGCTTCTTGTATGAGGCCCTCAGCGACTTTTAGATTTGCGTCCACCTTGGGGCCCGACACCATCTGAATAGTCGCAACCTTAAATTTTTCTGCTGACTCAAACATTACTCTTGCTCAGCCTTAGTATCATTCTTGGTTTTTGAAACGTTTTTGTTCTCGCCGATGCGATTGACATTAGGATCACTCCAAGGACCCGTGACCTGATAATCGTAGGTTAAAAGTTGATCAATGGGGTTGCTCAATAATCTCTGCAACAAATATGTTGCAGCCCCGACAACGGGCCCCCCCACCAAAGTACTGGCAAGGGAAACACTATTTCCCACCGCCGGGCTCACTTTTACATTCATATCTGCAGTCTCAGAGACTACCGAGGCTTTTCCGCTGATCACTACACTGGCAGCAGGCCCTTTCATTCTAAGGTTTTGGGTACTTAACACCCCCTGCTTCACATCAATGTGCCCCGCCAAGGAGTCAAATGCAAACCCCTCACTAAAAATATCTCTAAAATCCAAGGTGATTCTGCGGGGCAAAGATTGCAGGCTCAGTAAGCCGATCAATCGCCCCACCCCCGGCTCCACAGTTAAAAACTGCCCCGACTGAGAATTCAATTCCATCGATCCATTCAGGTTCGCCACCACAAAGTCGCCGGGATCGCCCGGCCAATCCAGTTGGGCGTGTAAGCTCGTTTTCCCTCTTGCCAAAGCTTTGGGATATCCCAAGTCTTGCAATAACAGGCCTGTATCCGGGGATTGAATCTCACCCGTCATTATGGTGTGCGTCTGCCCTGCCCTGAGCGTCCAGTTTCCTTGGGCTTGAAGCAGCCCATGTGGCTGGGTGATGGTGAGCTTTGTAATTTTCCAACCCCCGGTATCGGGCTCAGCATGCATTTCTACCTGACCAATCTGTCGTTGATCAAAGTCTACTTTGCCTGCTTTAAGATCAAAGAGGGGCAACTGACGGGGATCATCGGAAGGATCCAGCGCTAAGGTTTTACCCGTCGCAAGCAAAGGATCAGAGCGCAAAATGAGCTGATCTAGTTTGGCATTTAGATGACCCGGCCCCTCATTAGACCACTCTATGGTTCCCTCTAAATTTGAACCATGTGATTCAAACGTTATGCCAGCAGAAGCATATTGACCGACAACATGATGCGCCCCAAGCCGATAGCGTCCAAAGCTGGCCTTTTGTGTTTTCATATCAAAGTAAATAGGCAAATCTGACATTGAATTCCGCGCATGCGTGGTTGAGGCGATAGGATGACTGCGCAAGGTTTTTTTCCAAGCATCGATATCTAGATCAACGAGATCACCGCTCAGTTGAATGCCATTCGACGAGGGAAGGGATGGGGCCTCCTTTGATGCCAATTTGATCGCCACGCGCTTGATCTCTTCCTTGTCACTAGACGGAATCAAAGCGCTAAATGCCATCACGGAATCAAGGTAACCCGTGAGTGTTGTTGACGCATTGGGTACTTTTCGATTGATGCGAACAATCAAGGGCAGCGCGTCAGAATGCCCTTTTCCAAAAGGAGCAGGAAGATCGATACTTAGCCCTTTCAGATCTGAGTTCAACTTAAAAAATACTTGTCCAGGTCTTTCATCTACCGTTGCTTGCCAGCTAGCAGACCCAGTAAGAATACCTTTAGGTATGCGCGGAATGATGCGATCTAAAGCTTTGGTTTCCATTCCACCAGATATCTCTAAAACAAGTGCATCGGGGCGCCCAGATAACAACACTTCACCTGGCTTTCCAAGTAATACAAATCGCCCCGAACCAGAAAGAGCGTCTGAATTATTCGTGCGTTTAAACGAAACATTCCAATCCAAATTCCCCTCTGCTGCAGGCGTCAAAACAGGAGCAAACTCTTGAAGCACCGAGCGAAGCGCAGGCTTTCCGTGCAGATCAATCGACAAGGGCTCCGAACCATGCTTTTGAATATCTGCTTCTGAAGCTTGACCAAAGATGGGGGCCACGGCGTGAATATCTAAATCCGTGTGGCCATCCATCACTCTAAACCGTCCCTTCCATTCACCTTTTCCCTTCAGGAAATTGAGCTTATCTTCCATATAGAAATGATTGACATCGGCATGATCAAACTGCCCTCCGGCCTCCACGACCACTGCAACTGAATGCGTCACTGCAACCTGCGAAGCGGGGTGCCCCTGTTTGGGCGGATTAGGCGCAACTGGAGCCAAAACAGCTTCGGATGCATCAGCGATAGTCGTGATTCTGGCTCGCGCCATGCCACCCAGCACTCTGGCACTCAAGCCATCCGCACTTACCCCATTTTCCGTAAACTGCACCCGCCCCTTAATCGCACTCATAGGCGGAATATCGCCACTGTCATTCCGTAACTCTGCCCCATCCACCTCAAGGTTTCCGACAACAGTCGTCGCATCGGTTTGATCTAAAGGCACATGAATTTTCAAACCCACATCCGCTGCACCCGAAGCCTTAAACAGCTTGGGAAGAGAACCTATTGACTTTTTAAGCGGACTCGCTGAGATAAAATCCAGCCCGGATTGCAAAGGTCCCCGCACTTTTGCCACAAGCTCTAAAACAGGATGTTCAGCGTCTAAGTCGGGGACTTTACCTAGGATTTCCCGCGCAACTAATGAACCTTGACTGGCTTCCGTGCCCCGAATGGTCACTGCCACCCCATCAAAATCCAAAGCGCCGCGCACCCCCGTCAACACAGGCCAATTACTGGCGTAATCCAAGCGCACATCCTCCAAGGGCACATGAACTTTGAATGTTCCTGCTTGAGGGGTGGCAAACGGGAAAGCGTGCAAATCACCCTCTAATTCCATTGTCGCTAACCTGCTTTGCCCCGATCGCAAGGAAGTCTTGATCCAGTTTCGCGCATCTTGACCAATATCAGTCGGTAAAAACTTACCCACAGACGAAACCTCTGCGCGCTCTAAAAGAGCGCTAAGGTGCGCCATCCGATGCCCTTGTTCATCCAGTTGCAGCGTACCTTCTACATGCCCTGACACTTCAGGATCCTCCACCTTGCATTGATCAAGGGTGATCAAGGTGGCCTTCCCTTTCTTCTCCCAATGCGCACTTGCTTGAATATGATGAAGTGCAAGGGGATGATCAAAATACGCATTCAGTGCCATCACATAATTTTGCCCATCCAGATCAATCTGTCCTTTTGATTGATCTGCCTGAATGGCGCCAGACAAATGCTCTATACCGGGCCATTTTTGATCTGCCATCATGCTCAGATCCGTAAACCGAGCTTGCAGGCTGTAATCGCCCTTGCGATGTTCACCCACATTCCAGCTTGCTTTCAGTGCTTGAATCACCCCCTTTGGGGCCCACTTATCCAGCTGAGTTTGCAATTTCTCGGGCAAGGGTAAAAGATGTCGCAGCCCTGCTAAATCAATGAAATCAGCACTCACACCGAACGTGCCAGACCATTCGGCGAAGTGCTGGCTATCCCGCCCATGAAAATCACCATTAAACTCGGGATGTCGAATGATTTGCGTAGGCGCGGTAAAGGTTAATTTAAAACGATGCCGATCCCCTCGCCCTTGCAAATGCAGTTCGAGTTGCGGAAATCTGGCAACGGGAGAATTCAGTAATTGATCATCCCAATTCACCACGCCATCATGAATACTCAGCTCTTGCTGATTCAAAAGCCAATCTAGAAAAGGAATACCAGGCTCATCGGAACTCAGGGGTAACAGGATTCCGGCCAACAAGAAACGTCCATCTGCACGTCGTTGGATATTGAGTTTGGGACGATGGATGTCGAGTGCAGAAAAATCAATATTGCCATCGATTAAAGAAAGCAATGCCAAACGCACATTGACCTGCTCCAAGCTGAAATCCACAAGACCAGAGTCGTCTTTAAACTCCAAGTCTTTCAATACGAATTCAGGCAAAAGGCCATGCCATATGACCTCTAGCTTTCCTACATGCGCTTGAATTTTTGCTTTTTCAGAAACCGCTGCCTCTATGCGCGGGCGAAAAGAGTCAAGATGATCCCCCAACCACACTCTGGCCCAGAAACCAAGCCCAAGGGCAAGAAGCAAGACTAGCGTTACAAGGGCCAACGCGCCTCGCATCAGCCAAATCGTTGATTGCCTTAACATTGCACCTTTGGGGTTAAGTGGGTTTGGGGCGATGAATGTCGCTTGAGGCACTCAACGCCAAAATAAATGCGGATATCGAAATAAATACTTCAATATTGTATTTTTTAGTTCATCAATTATAGCTTTTTGGCACAGCTCACGCCAAACCCATGACGTTGATGCGGTAAACTTACCTTTTTTTTCGCCGGTGAGTTTGAACTATGTCGATGTCTGATCGTGATGGCCTGATATGGCTAGATGGAGAGTGGGTGGAATGGAGAGCAGCACAAACCCACGTCTTAACGCACAGCCTGCACTACGGCTTGGCCGTTTTTGAAGGGGTGCGCGCCTATAAAACGAGCAAAGGTAGCGCCATTTTTAGGTTGCAAGAACATACTGCGCGCTTATTTCGTTCTGCCCATATTCTGCAAATGAAGATGCCCTACGATGAGGCCACCATCGCGCAGGCCCAACTTGAAACCGTGGCGCGGAATGGTCTTGAGGAATGCTATATACGTCCTCTGGCCTTTTACGGATCAGAAAAAATGGGGATTTCCCCTCATGGCGCCAAGGTGCACATCAGTATTGCGGCTTGGCCTTGGGGTGCCTATTTGGGCGAAGCCGCTTTAGAACAAGGCATTCGGGTCAAAACGTCTTCCTACACCCGTCATCATCCCAACATCACTTTGTGCAAAGCGAAAGCCAGTGGCAATTACATGAATTCCATCCTGGCGAATAATGAAGCGATTGCGGATGGATACGATGAAGCCTTACTTCTCGATGTGGATGGATTTGTCGCCGAAGGTTCGGGAGAAAATATTTTTATCGTGCGTCGTGGTCAATTAGTGACCCCTGACTTGTCATCGGCACTTGAAGGGATCACCCGCGATTCAATTTTTGAATTGGCCAAAGAAATGGGCATTACCGTGACTGAAAGACGGATCTCAAGAGATGAATTGTATAGCGCAGATGAAGCCTTTTTTACTGGAACAGCAGCTGAAGTCACGCCGATTCGAGAAGTAGATCGCCGTATCATCGGAGCCGGCAAGCGCGGCCCCGTTACACAGCAGTTGCAGTCACGTTATTTTGAATGTGTGCGCGGAGAATCGAGTGCCCATCGTGCATGGAATACACAGGTACCCAAGGTTTAAATCTTGTTCTAAGGAACAGAGTCAATCAATACTCATCATTTTTAAAGGGTAGAAACGTATTATGAGCACGACAACAATCCCAGAAAGCGGTGGTTTAACGCAGCGCGAAGTAGAAGTCACCGCCAGTGATCTTCCTTTGCACTGTCCCACGGATGCGGTGAAACTTTGGAATGCCCACCCTAAGGTTTTTTTGGATGTGGTGAAACACGGCAGTGTGAGTTGCCCCTATTGCGGAACGCAATACCGCTACAACGGCCCCGCTTCTTCAGGACACTGATCCCCACACCCATCCCACCGCTGCGGCTGATACTGAGCGATCCATAGGCGTCATGCCCTCCTCTTCCTCCACATTGCTTGTGGCCCCTTCTTGGGTGGGGGATATGGTGATGAGCCAGCCCCTGATTGCCACCCTTGCTCAACAGGATGCATCGGGCACTGTGGATATCCTCGCCCCAAGCTGGACGGCAGGTCTATGCGAACGCCTACCCGGAGCAGGTCAGGTCATTGCTAGCCCCTTCGCTCACGGTGAATTCAACTGGAATAGCCGAAGAGCATTAGGCAAACAACTGGCCAATCATGGATATCAGAGGGTATTTGTGCTCCCTAACTCGTTTAAAGCCGCTTTAATCCCCTGGTTTTCTGGCATTCCCCAACGTATCGGGTATGTGGGCGAATGGCGCTATGGTTTGTTGAATAAAACAATCCCGCTTAACAAAAAAGCACGCCCAAGATTGGTTGACCGTTATTTTGATCTGGCTCAATCAGGCCTCGCCTCCGCGCCCAATCCGGTTATTCGTGCACGCCGCGAATCCCTCCCAACACTCTTTCAAAGTTTCGGGCTGCCCGTCCAAAAACACTCCCTTATTCTGTGCCCCGGTGCCGAATACGGTCCTGCCAAACGTTGGCCAGCGCGCCATTTTGCTGCCTTGGCTAGCCACTACCTCAATCAAGAATGGTCAGTGATTATCTTGGGCTCCGCCAAAGACCATGAAGCGGGAGAAGAAATTTGTGCAAAGGCAATACCGGGTGCCCGCAACCTGTGTGGCCAAACCAATCTGGCACAAGCCATTGACCTGATGGCTGCGTCCAGCGCAGTGGTCACGAATGATTCGGGGCTCATGCACATTGCTGCTGCTTTGGGCAAACCGATGGTGGCTGTGTTTGGTTCATCCAGCCCAAGCTTTACCCCCCCGCTATCCGATCGGGCATGCATCGCTTACCTTAGCCTCGCTTGCAGCCCATGCTTCAAGCGAGAATGCCCGCTAGGACATTTAGATTGTCTAGAAAAACTGTTGCCCGAAAACGTGATCGCAGGTTTAGCGACCTTCAAAAACCTGATCTAGTACTTTGGTTAACCACCAGCTATCCAATACCCCAGCGCTTTCACGCAAGCTGTGCATGGCCCACATGGGCGCGCCCACATCAACGGTAGGCATGCCTAAGCGCGCAGATACCATGGGACCAATAGTGCTACCACAAGCTAAATCACTGCGATGTACATACTGTTGAAAGGGCACCTCGGCTGCTTCACACCAACGCATAACACGCGCAGCGCTCTCGCTATCCGTTGCGTAACGTTGCGATGCGTTAAATTTAATCGCCGGCCCCCCATTGATGCGTAATCGGTGATTAGGCTCAGAAGCCGCAGGGAAATTGGGGTTAAAAGCATGTGCCATATCCAAACTCATAAAAGTGCTGCGGGCTCGGGCGCGCAAAGCATCGGTACCGTGCACAAATAAACCCTCCCCAATCCGCGCAAGAATATCCGACACAAAAGAGCCCGAGGCGCCGACACTCGATTCGCTCCCTACTTCCTCATGGTCAAAGAAAGCACCCACAACCGTATGCCGGGGCTCATCTACTTTTAGTAAAGCCTGAATAATGGAATGGCAAGAGGCCAAGTTATCGAGTTGCCCACTCGATACATATTCTTCCCGCGCACCCCAAATCGCCCCCTCTTGGGTATCGCGCACCAGCACATCCATTGCCAACATATCCTCTGGCGCACAGTTCAATTCACTAGCAATAAAACTTTTGAACGCATCTGCAGAGAGGGGATCCTGTCCTGAAAAGAGTACATTTAATTCGGTTTGACGATTCAGTTTTAAACCTTGCTCATTCACTTCCCGATTCATGTGAATGGCTAGATTAGGCAAACGCACCACAGGACGGGAAATATTGATCAGTTGGGTTTCTATCCCTTTCTCGCTTCGCTTTTGAACGCGCCCAGCCAGCCCCAGATCGCGATCTGTAAACGTTGCCAAAATAGGGCCGCCATATACTTCAACCCCAAGGCGCAACATCCCTTCTGAAACATGCGCGGCCAGAGGTTTGAGCCTGAGCCCCGGCGAATCGGTATGCGCTCCAGCAATCCTATAACCCGATTCCGCAGGAGACTCACCGCCGCAAATGAAAGCAATCAATGAACCACCGCGGATCACAAAATGGCGCGCATGCGCTTGCAAGGCCCACGTATCGGTTTCAAGTAATTCGGTAAAGCTATCCTCCTGCAAACATTCCACCATCGTTGAGACCGCATGCCATGGGCTTGGGCTGGCGTTAATAAAAGCCAGCATATCTCTTGCATGTCGAACTGCTGAAGAATGTGTTTTGCTGAAAGTCATGGCACCTGTTCCTCAAATTGAAGGCCGATAAAGACAGCAATAAGCCTATCGCTAGATTGTTACGATCGAACAACCCCTGCTTTGTGTTGACAACTTCTATCGTTTTGGTAATAGGTCGTCGGGATAATCCACATCCATCATCACACCGGGATCATCGCAGGCGATCAGGGTTAACTGATCTTCCTGTTGGGCAATGAAATCACGCGCACCGAACTCGCCTTTGAGCATCATAAGATGGGGCCACCATTCCGCAGAAAAACCAACCGGGTGGCCTTTAAAACCATGGTATTCGGGGCGAACAATAGACGCCCCTTGGTTTAATGCATCAACAATCCGTAGATAAGAACTGGGATGAATAAAAGGCATATCAGCCAGAGCGAGAATACACTGGCATCCCGTCACACCCTCTGCCTGAATTTTATCCAGAATGAGTTTGCTTGCTTCAGAAATAGAGTTTCCCAACCCTTGCAAGGATTCAGGACAAACAAAAAACTCAATTTCTGCCTGCGTGAGTAAAGACTCTAAAGCATGATCATCTTCATGGATCGCGATAAATAAGCGGTCAACGGCCGGTTTAAGATTCATGGCAGAAGCCAGCACGATGGGGGTATCGTCTGGTAAACACTCAAAGCGCTTATCCCTTCCAAAACGAGTACTACGTCCAGCAGCAAGTAAAATTCCTATTCGCAATTTTGCCTATCTCGACTAATTTAATATGAATTCTGAAGGGTTTTGTACTTTAATCTGTCGCGATCATACCTGTTTTAGATGAATTCCGTTTCTTACTGCAATGACATCCGCCAAGATTGCAATGGCTAACTCAGGGGGACTACGACTTCCGATGGGCAATCCTACCGGCCCCTTCAGGCGCGCTATCTGCGCATCGGTCAATCCAAACTCACGTAAACGTGCTTTACGCTTCTCTTGGTTAGAACGCGAGCCCAATGCACCCACGTACAAGGCCTCGGAGCGCAAGGCTTCGATCAGCGCCAAATCATCCTGCTTGGGGTCATGGGTGAGCGCAACAATGGCTGTTCGTTGATCGGGCTTCAACTCCAGTACAAAATCATCGGGCATGCGGGTATCGATAGGGTTTGAATCTCGTGTCCATGAGCGCTGATATTCTTCGCGAGGATCACAAATCATGACCTGCATCTCTAATGCAGCGGCCATTTCATCCAGGTAAGCCGCTACTTGACCCGCCCCAATCACCAGCAAGCGCATTTTAGGGCCATGTATTGTTCGCAGTGTTTGAGCTTCCATGCAGAAAGTATCCCAGGCTTGCGCTGGGCTCAGCAAGACTTTACCGGAGTGAAGATCCAGTTCTCTTCGTAACACTTGTCGATTCTGAATGGCGTCAAGCAGGGGCTTAATTTGGCTTTGCGCGTGAAGGGGTTCCATCACCAAACCCAAGGTCCCACCGCATGGCAAACCAAAACGGCGGGCTTCTTCGGCACTGACCCCGTAGCTTGTTTTTTGTGGAGCGGAAGGCCAGCCAGTGCGGCCAAACTCAGTCACACGGCTTTGCAGATCATCCTCAACACAACCACCCGAAACCGAGCCAGCAATCCGTCCATCACCCGACAAGGCAAGCAATGCGCCAACTGGCCTAGGGGCAGAGCCCCACGTTTCCACAAGCGTCACTAACAATACGGGAACCCCAGCGGACTGCCACTCTACTGCAGCGCGCAATACGCTGATATCCGTGCTATCCATCCGTTGACGCTATGACCCGCATCTCGTCACCCCTTGACCTAGCATGGATTAGCAGGCGGCTGATAGGGCTTAAAGCAATCAAGCAGGTCACTCAGAACCGAGCGCAACTTCAAAATCACAGCCCGTTCTAGCCCGCACCGTCTCTAAATCAACTCCCTCATGCAACTCAATCAGGGCGAGCCCACCGCTTGATTTCACCTTAAATACAGCCAATTCAGTAATGATCATTTCCACCACGCGGCGGCCTGTTAAAGGTAGCTGGCACTCAGGCAAAATTTTAGGGCTGCCATCTTTTGCATTGTGCTCCATGAGCACAATCACCCGCTTCACGCCCGACACCAGATCCATCGCCCCACCGGGGCCTTTCACCATTTTCCCGGGAACCATAAAGTTTGCTAAATCACCATTCTGCGAGACTTCTAGCCCCCCCAAAATAGCCAAATCAATATGCCCGCCACGGATCATGGCGAAAGAATCTGCGCTTGAGAAAAAGCTGGATCCCTTCATGGTGGTCACGGTTTGCTTACCGGCATTGATCAAATCAGGATCGATCGCCGACTCATCAGGGAAAGGGCCAATACCTAGCAAGCCATTTTCCGACTGCAAAATCACATCCATACCCGCTGGAATATGGTTGGCCACCAGCGTAGGAATCCCAATGCCCAAGTTCACGTAATACCCATTGCGCAATTCTTTAGCAGCACGCGCTGCCAACATATCGCGCACATGGGCATCTTTCTTACCCGGTGAGGCTTCCATCCCTGCCACTGTACGAAACTCAATACGCTTCTCGTAGTGGGGGCCTTTGATGATGCGATCCACATAGATACCGGGGGTATGGATCTGATCGGGATCGAGCATGCCCTCTTCCACTAACTCTTCCACTTCAGCAATACACACCTTCCCGCACGTTGCCATCATGGGATTAAAGTTACGCGCAGTTTTGCGATAAACCAGATTGCCGGCTGTATCTCCTTTCCATGCCTTCACAATCGCCACATCGGCCTTCAAGCCGGTTTCCAGCACATATTCGCGACCATCAAATACCTTGGTTTCTTTGCCTTTCGCAATCTGTGTACCTGCTGCGGTTGGGGTATAAAAGCCGGGAATGCCTGCCCCCCCTGCCCTCAAGCGCTCAGCCAGCGTACCTTGTGGAGCCAATTCAAGCTCCAGTTCGCCTGCTAAGACCTGACGTTCAAATTCTTTGTTTTCGCCTACATACGAAGCAATCACTTTCTTCACTTGCCGGTTATTCAGCAAAATCCCCATGCCAAAACCATCCACCCCAGCGTTATTCCCTAAGATCGTGAGGTCTTTCACACCCGAGGCAGCAAGCGCTGCAATCAGGTTTTCGGGTATACCACACAGGCCAAATCCGCCTGCTGCCACGGTCATACCACCATGCACAATATCTTTGAGGGCAGTTGCTGCGTCTGGGAAAACCTTATTCATTTTTATTCTCCTAGTAGTCACGGGCTTGGAAATCGCATAGCGAACAGTGCCAGAGTATAGATTGAGTATGGCAAGATGGCGAAATTCATCATTAAGTGCATAGAATAGCCAATATGCCTAAAAAGACCTCTACCCCTCAGCCACAGTTTGCCACTCCTGCCGAAGTGGAAGCCGCTTTTTATGAGGCCATCGAGCAAGCCGATCTCGAGGGCGTCATGGCGGTTTGGGCCGTGGATGACGACGTGGTCTGCATCCACCCTGGCGGCCCCCGATTAGACGGCTATGCGGCCATTTTAGAAGGCTGGAAACAGATTTTTACCCATGGCAACCGCTTGCGATTCACGCTCACCGATCTCAACGAGCACGCGGGCATGACCTATGCGGTGCATGTACTCTGCGAATGGGTATCCGATGCGAATAACCTTTCAGAAAGCACGCCCGTTTTTGCAACCAACGCCTACACCCTCACTGAGCGGGGTTGGCGCATGATTTTGCATCACGCCTCTGCGGCCCCCCAAAATGTGACCAAACCAGAAGAACCCCTACCCGATCTCAATACCGTGGTTCTTCACTGAATGGATGCCATCCAGCGATCCAACGTTTTTAGCCTTCAGGCCTTTCGTTCAGCATGCAGTGAATGCACAGTGCGTGAACTCTGCTTACCCGTTGGCCTGAAATCAACAGAGATCAAAGAACTCGATCGACTCATTGATACCCGACACCCCATTAGCAAAGGGACCACACTGTACCGAAGCGGCGATCGTTTTAGGGCACTGTATGCAGTGCGAACCGGCTTTTTCAAAACATGCTTGCTGCATGAAGATGGTCGCGAACAAGTCACAGGGTTTCAAATGATGGGTGAATTACTGGGTATGGATGCGATTAGCACTGACTCCCATGCTTGTGATGCAGTCGCGCTAGAAGACAGCGAAGTGTGTGAAATCCCTTTTGAAGCCTTGGAACAAGTCAGCTCTAAAATCCCTACCTTACAGCACCATTTTCACCGCATGCTCAGCCGCGAAATTGTTCGCGATCAAAGCCTGCTGATGCTGCTGGGTAGCATGCGGGCCGAGGAGCGTTTAGCTGCCTTTTTATTGAATCTGAGTAAACGTTTTGTGGAGCGTGGTTTTGCCAAAGATGAATTTATTCTTCGGATGACACGCGAAGATATTGGAAGTTATTTGGGGATGAAACTTGAAACCGTTAGCCGTACGTTTTCGCGCTTTAATGCGGAGGGTATTATCAGCGTACATGGCAAAGCCATCCATATTCAGCAACCAGACGCCCTGAACGACCTCACTTCTCGCCACTCATGAAGGTTGGACACACTATTCCCGGACTAGATCTTGGGTAAAGTGACACCCTGCTGACCTTGATATTTACCGCCGCGATCTTTGTAGCTGATTTCGCATTCTTCATCGGATTCAAAAAAGATCACTTGGGCTACACCTTCATTGGCGTAAATCTTTGCAGGAAGCGGGGTGGTGTTAGAGAACTCTAAAGTGACATAGCCTTCCCACTCGGGCTCAAAAGGGGTGACATTCACGATAATTCCGCAACGCGCATAGGTGCTTTTACCCAAGCAAATGGTGAGCACATTTCGAGGAATACGGAAGTATTCCACCGTGCGCGCCAGTGCAAAGGAATTCGGGGGAATAATACACACCGGCCCGGTGATATCGACGAAAGAATTCGAGTCAAAATTTTTGGGATCAACGATGGTGGAATTGATGTTGGTGAATAACTTAAACTCTTCCGAGCAGCGAATATCGTAGCCATAGCTTGAAGTGCCATAGGACACCACGCGTTGCCCATTCACCTCTTTCACTTGGCGCGGCTCGAAGGGCTCGATCATGCCGTGCTCGGTGGCCATTTTTTGAATCCAGCGGTCTGATTTAACGCTCATATTGTCTTTCCAAAAAAACACTACCCGTCTCAATGATGCTCAGAGCGCCCCATGGGGAGTGAATGAGGTCGCCCGTCCGATTTAGAAATACTTAGCCATTTTTGATCACAATCTTGGGGAATTTCGCGCTGTGATCCACGCCACGCTCGGCGATTTTCACGGCGACTTTGCGCGCGATGGCTCGGTAGGCCTCCGAGATCTTGCCATCAGGATCTGCAACAACAGTGGGCACGCCTGCATCGGTATGCTCACGAATACGAATATCTAAGGGCAATTCGCCCAGTAAAGACAGCTCATAATCTGCGCACATTTTTGCAGCACCGCCTGATCCAAAAATGTGTTCTTCGTGCTGACATTGTGAGCAGATATGCGTACTCATGTTCTCGATAATGCCAAGAATCGGTACCCCTACTTTTTCAAACATCTTCAGGCCTTTGCGGGCATCAAGTAACGCAATATCTTGTGGAGTGGTGACCACTACTGCACCGGTCACAGGTACTTTCTGGGCCAAGGTGAGTTGAATATCGCCTGTACCTGGCGGGAGATCCACCACCAAATAATCCAGATCTTGCCAGCGGGTATCGGACAACAACTGCTGCAAAGCCTGCGTCACCATCGGGCCACGCCATACCATAGGGGTTTCGTTATCTACTAAGTAGCCCACACTCATGGTTTGTAAGCCATGCGCCACGATGGGTTCCATGGTTTTGCCATCTAAGCTCTGTGGGCGCGAATCAATTCCTAACATCATCGGTTGAGAAGGACCGTAGATGTCGGCATCGAGCAAGCCCACGCGCGCACCTTCGTCCTGCAAGGCCAACGCCAAGTTCACTGAGGTGGTGGATTTACCTACTCCGCCTTTGCCAGACGCCACGGCAATGATGTTGCGAATACCGGGCAAGGGTTTCAGGCCGCCTTGTACCGTATGCGACACCACTTTCCAACCCACATTAACCTGAGCAAGCCCGATATCGGGCAGGCCCGCCAATACTTTCTGCAATCGCTCGCCAATTTCGCTGGCCGCGCGGCGTGCGGGGTAACGCAGTTGCACATCCACTTGAACATCTTTGCCTTGAATGCGAATAGCCGAAATGGCCTTGTCAGCGTTGAAGGTTCGGCCCGTATTGGGATCGGTGAGGTCGCCTACGAGTGCCTGAACGGTTGCTTGCGTGATTTCCATGCCTACTCCTTGAAAGATGCCGGATTATACCTCTAGCTGATTACTCGCATCGCGCACAGTGCAAGCGAACAAGCCTTTGCTACAATCTGAACTCAACTTTGAAAAGTAAGTTCCCCCATGTCCCGCAAGATTTTAGTTACTAGCGCTCTTCCTTATGCCAACGGCAGCATCCACCTCGGCCATATGGTGGAGCATGTTCAAACCGATATCTGGGTGCGTTTTCAACGCATGCGTGGCCATGAGGTTTGGTATGTATGTGCTGACGATACGCACGGCACGCCGGTTATGCTAGCCGCTGAAAAAGCAGGCATCACCCCTGAAGAACTGATTACCCGGGCCCGCGAAGAACATCTGCGCGACTTCATGGGATTTGGCATTAGCTATGACCTTTACTACAGCACGCATACCGAAGAAACCAAATTTTTTGCAGGGTTGATTTATACAAGACTGAAGGAGGCGGGCTTAATCGACATCCGCCCGGTTGAGCAGTTTTATGATCCTCAGAGAGAAATGTTCTTGCCGGATCGCTTCGTGAAAGGCGAGTGCCCGCGGTGCCATGCTAAAGATCAATACGGAGATTCTTGCGAATCGTGCGGCGCGACTTACTCCACCACAGAATTGATCGAACCCTACTCTGCGGTCACCGGTGCCAAGCCCGAGCGGCGTTTATCTGATCATCACTTTTTTAAATTGGGTGAATGCGCTGGTTTTCTGAAGAACTGGACACGTTCTGGCACCATCCCCCTTGCCGCTGCAAACAAACTCAATGAATGGTTTGAGGCGGGATTATCGGATTGGGACATCAGCCGCGATAAGCCCTATTTTGGTTTTGAAATTCCAGGAGCGCCTGATAAGTTTTTCTATGTGTGGCTAGATGCCCCAGTGGGGTATATGGGCAGCTTTCAGCATCTGGCCTCACAAAAGCATTTAGATTTTGATACATGGTGGGGCGTGGACTCAGAAGCCGAGCTACACCATTTCATCGGCAAAGATATTTTGTATTTTCACAGTCTGTTCTGGCCAGCGATGTTGGCCCGCTCGGGCTTTCGCACGCCTACCCAATTACACGTACACGGTTTCCTGACGGTGAATGGGGCAAAGATGTCCAAGAGCCGAGGCTCCTTCATCACTGCGGGTCATTATCTTACCTATTTGAATCCCGAGCACCTGCGCTACTACTACGCCGCAAAGCTCAACGCCAGTGTAGATGACCTCGATCTGAACCTGGATGATTTCACTGCGCGTGTGAATAGCGATCTCATTGGCAAGTACGTGAATCTAGCCAGCCGCACAGCAGGCTTTATTCGCAAACGTTTTGCGGGGCGGACCGCGCGTAATCTGCATGGCCCCGCGGTTGAGCTTGTTCACCGATTTAGAGCAGCCGGTGAAGGGATTGCCCTGGCCTATGAGCAAGGCGAATTCAGCAAAGCCATGCGTGACATCATGGCCTTGGCTGACTTGGCCAATCAGTATGTCGATGCCAACAAGCCCTGGGATATTGCTAAAGATACCGCGCGGGATGAGGAACTGCATGCGGTGTGTACTTCATGCCTTGAGCTATTTCGCTTACTGACTGTGTACCTCAAGCCCGTACTCCCCAAAGTAGCCCTGGAAGTTGAGCGCCTCTTGCAAATACCTGAGCTCAGTTGGGAAGCCATCGATGCCACCTTGCTGGATCAGCACATTGAGGAATATCAGCACTTGATGGCGCGGGTTGATTCAAAACAAATTGAAGCTCTGCTTTCCGCTTCGATTGAAACCGTAAAAGAAACATCTCAGCAAAGCGATGCATCAGTTCAAACCGCGCGCCCGAACAGTGTGCGGGATAACAGTCACGCCAATAGCCCATCCCATCAATCAGGAAGCGACGACACCAGGAACAAACCACAGAAATCTGTGACCCAAACAACAGATTCGATCCCTTCTCAAATAACTGCAGCGCCACCCGCGCCCTTTGCAGAAACCATTGGGATTGATGAATTCTCGAAAATCGATCTGCGTGTGGGTCGTATTTTGAAAGCCGAAACGATTCCTGAAGCCGATAAATTACTCAAGCTCACCATTGATCTGGGGCTAGAAATACGCACCGTGTTTGCTGGAATTAAATCTGCGTATACCCCTGCGTTATTAGAAGGCCGATTGACAGTGGTTGTAGCGAACCTTGCCCCACGCAAAATGCGTTTTGGAGAATCGCAAGGAATGGTCCTGGCAGCAGGGGACGGCCAAGGTATTTACATTCTCAACCCTGACACTGGGGCCACACCAGGCATGCGGATCAAGTAATGCCATCACCCTATGTCCTGAGTCTGCGCTGTGCGCATTACTCCCGGTGCTTTGCTATGGACCGTAGACAAAAAACTGGCTAAATTTGCTGAATCTTGCGGGGTTTCTTTTTTTGGCTGCGCCACATTAGTACATAATCTGGACCGATGCTTCACCCAACCATTCACCCAACGCTTGGATGAGGGCATCATTGAGCTGCACCGGTGGGAGCAGCATCTCGCATTGTGCAGATGCGCCCTGATACAGCAGCTTAACTGGCGTGGTTCCTGGGCATCGGGCTTCCAAAAGACTGTTGAGTTTTTTCGGGTCGTGATGCGCGGAAAATTGAATGGTGAGCCTACGCGCAAAGTGCGCGCGTGCACTGGATAAATCCCAAACCTGCTCAGATGATAATCGCACTCCACCGGTGAAGTGATCTTGGCGTGGACGCCCTTCTACCACCAGCAGTTGATCTTCTTTGATTTGGCTGCGTACCTTTTCAAATAACTCGGCAAAAATAGTGACTTCAATCTTGGCGGAGCCATCGTCTAACTCTACGATGCCCATACGCCCACTGCGGGTTTGTTGAATACGGCTCCCATACACCACCCCGGCCACAATGATTGGCTCTTTCTGCGGAACCACATCCACCAAGCGGCGACGAATGAATCCCTGCACTTCGCTGCGAAACCCTTCGAAGGGATGCCCGCTAAAATAAAAGCCTAAGCAAGATTTTTCGTTTTGCAGTTTTTCACGCAAGGACCAAGGTTTAGCCGCAACCAGTTCAGCGCTGGCAGAAACATTGCCCAAGCCCTCAGAAAACAAACCACTTTGTAAAACACTTGCTGCCTCAACCTCAGCGATTTCATAAGCACGCCCTACCGAAGCCAGCAAGCTGGCGCGCTCAGCGCCCGTAAAATCAAACGCTCCGGCGCGGATCAACGCCTCTGTCACCCGGCGATTCACAACCCGCTTATCCACGCGACAGCAAAAATCAAACAGATCTTTGAAGGCCCCTTTTGATTCGCGTTCGCGCACAATCTCTAACGCCGCGTTTTCACCCGAACCTTTCACCGCGCCCAATCCATAACGAATGGCTTGGCGGCCAATCGGAATAAATCGATATCCCGATTCATTCACATCGGGGCCCAAGACCTCCAAGCGATTGAACTGACTGTCCTCCACAAAGATACGTACCTTGTCAGTGTCATCCATATCGGCTGAGAGAGTAGCCGCCATGAAAGCTGCGGTGTGATGGGTTTTCAGCCAAGCCGTTTGATAGGAGATCAGCGCATAGGCTGCTGAGTGCGATTTATTAAATCCATACTCAGCAAACTTTTCCATCAAGTCGAACAATCTACCAGCAAGCTCATCGCTGATGCCACGCGCTTTGGCCCCATCGCAAAAACTTAAGCGTTGCTTGGCCATTTCGTCAGCTAACTTCTTACCCATCGCACGCCGTAAGAGATCCGCCGCACCCAAGCTATAGCCCGCAAGTACCTGAGCGATTTGCATCACCTGCTCTTGGTACACAATGACCCCATAGGTGGGGCGCAAAATGGACTCCAGATCCGGATGGAAATAATCGGCTTTTTGTTTGCCGTGCTTACGATCAATAAAGTCATCCACCATGCCCGACTGCAACGGGCCAGGTCGGTTCAGCGCCATGAGCGCAATGATCTCTTCAAAATTATCGGGCTTCAGGCGCTTTTCTAAATCACGTGCGGTGCGTGACTCTTGTTGGAACACCGCACTGGTATTGCCGCTCGTAAACAAAGCATAGGTAGCGGGGTCATCTAACGGTATCTCTTCGAGCGAAATTTTTTGCAGGGCTTCATTGCCCTCTTGTCGCGCCAGATCCCGCACATAGCGAATCGCCCAATCCAAAATGGTGAGCGTGCGCAATCCTAAAAAGTCGAACTTCACTAAGCCCACTTTTTCCACATCATCTTTATCAAACTGACTGACCATGGAGGTGTTGCCGTCTTGGGCATACAAAGGTGTGAAGTCGGTGAGGCGTCCGGGCGCGATCAATACGCCACCCGCATGCATGCCTACATTACGCGTGATGCCTTCCAGTTTTTCAGCCAGCACTAAAAGCTCAGCCACTTCTTCTTCTTTGCTGGCGCGCTCATTGAGCTGCGGTTCATCCTCGCGCGCCTTGGCGAGCGTGATGCCCAATTCAAAGGGAATGAGCTTGGCGAGTTGATCCACAAAGTTATAAGGCAGATCTAATACGCGCCCCACATCACGTACGACTGCTTTAGCGGCCATGGTACCAAAGGTGGCAATTTGCGAAACGCAATCTGCGCCATATTTATTGCGCACGTATTCAATCACGCGCTCGCGCCCATCCTGACAAAAGTCGATATCAAAGTCAGGCATGGAAACCCGCTCAGGGTTCAGAAAGCGCTCAAACAGCAAGTCATAGCGAATCGGATCCAGATCGGTAATGCCCAAGCAATACGCCACCAATGAACCCGCACCGGAACCCCGCCCGGGCCCTACAGGTACCCCATTCTCTTTGGCCCAGTTGATGAAATCAGCCACGATCAAGAAATAGCCAGAGAAGCCCATCTGCACGATGGTATTCGTTTCAAACGCGAGTCGATCTTCATACAGAGGGCGTTGTTTTTCTCGCTCGATGGGATCGGGAAATAAATGCTCCATGCGCGTCACGAGCCTTCTCCTAGACTCCGCCACCATAAATGCATCGAGCCCCGATCCATCTGGCGTAGGAAAGTCAGGCAGCTTTGCTTTGCCGAGTTCCAATTCCAGATTGCAACGCTGCGCAATGATGACTGAATTGGCTAAGGCGGCAGGAACATCTGAAAACTTCGCTTGCATCTCATTGCGCGACAGAAAATATTGTTGCTGCGTAAAGTCTTTGGGCCGGCGGCGATCAGACAACAACCATCCGCCCCCAATACACACGCGAGCTTCATGCGCTTTAAAGTCGTCCGGATCCACAAACTGAATAGGGTGTGTCGCTACAACAGGCAGATTGACATCCCCTGCAAGGTTGAGCGTAGCTTGAATCAATGACTCTTCCTGAGGTGCCCCCACGCGCTGAATCTCAAGATAAAACGCCCCAGGAAAATACTGTTGCCATTGTCTTGCTGCTGCTTGCGCGGCTTCCTGTTGCCCCGATAATAATGCTTGTCCAATCTCACCTTGCGCCCCCCCTGAGAGCGCCAACAAGCCTTCGCCGAGCTCACGCAACCATTCGCGTTGTACCTCTGCACGGCCCTTACGTTGCCCAGCCCGATAGGCCCGCGAAAGCAACTCACATACATTCAGATAGCCTTGCTTGGAGCGAACCAAGAGCAAGAGTCTAGATGACTGATCACGCTCTTCTTGCGGGGCAATCCATACATCGCAACCACAGATCGGCTTGATACCATTAGATCGCGCCGCCTGATAGAACTTCACCAAACCAAACAGATTACCCAGATCGGTCAGCCCACACGCTGCTTGCCCATCTTCTTTGGCACGTTTGATCAAGCGATCAATTTGCACGATGCCATCAGTGACCGAGTACTCGCTGTGAACACGAAGGTGCACGAACCCGGGGCCAGCGGGGAGCGTTAAAGCGCTGTCTTCGGATTGCGTGAGGGCGTTCATGGGGCCACTCCACCTTGGTCCAGATCTTTCAATAGATCCAAGTGGCTATGATTTAAATCAATGCTAGGAGTCATGCATAATTCTTTGCTGAGTTGTTCCGCAAGGCTTACTTCAGCAGAATTTTGTTCAGGCACTTTTCTCTTCACAACAAAAAACTGTCTCAACATAGCGGCTGATTCATCGGCCAAAAGACCACCCTTCTGAGTCGCATGATGATTGAGCTTTGGCTCCGCAAAAAGATTCACCACACTGCCTGCGGCTCCTGATTTACCGTCAGCGGCCCCCCACACCACGCGCGACACCCGCGACCAGATCAAGGCGCCCGCACACATGGCACAGGGCTCTAAGGTCACATACACCGTGGCCCCAGGAAGACGATAGTTGTGTTGATGTTGTCCTGCTTGCTGCAAAGCTTTGATTTCGGCATGCGCGCAGGGATCATGACCCGCAATGGGTGCGTTCCATCCCTCACCAATAATCGAATCGTTCATCACGACTACCGCCCCTACCGGTACCTCGCCCAGCGCCGCTGCCCTCTCTGCCAGGCTTAAGGCGTGACGCATGAAAACGATATCTTCTGCCGACCAATCAAATGCAGAGGGTTCTTGTTTGCCGATTAATCCTATACTGGCCTCAAGAGAATGATCATCCGGTTTTTCTTTAAGGGGGCCGGGGGAGCTGAGCGGGATGTTCTTCACAACTTAAATTTTAAGCAGGCGCTCAAGCGCAGCGTCAATCGTAGTTTGATTCTTGGCGAAACAAAACCGAACCACTTTATGATCGTCTCCTTCAGGATAAAAAGCGGA
>CAIPTD010000019.1 GCA_903867885.1 uncultured Ferrovum sp.
CCTCCTGCAATTTAATTGTTAAACGCCTTCCGAGCGGGTGAACACTCGTGATACGCGCCATGACATGGATTTAGAAATAGGACGGCATTCTTCAATCACCACCACATCTCCGGCATGTACCGAGTCATCAACCACATGAGCGTGATACTTCTTAGACCGGCGCACCACTTTCCCATATAGGGGGTGGGTCACCGTACGCTCTACCAATACCGTTACGGTTTTTTCCATTTTGTCGCTGACCACGCGCCCTTGCAGGGTGCGTCGGATCACGGCAGGCTCTGCCTGCTGCATTATCTGCTCGCTCATTTGCCCGCCTTTTCAGTCAGCAAGGTTTTAACACGAGCGATGTCGCTTCGTATCTTTCCCATCTCGCTGGTTTTATTGGTTTGCTGAGTGGCGATCTGCATACGTAGGCTAAACTTAGCTTTCAGTAGTGAGATCAACTCCCCGTTTAACTCTTCCACGCTCTTCGCGCGCAGTTCACTTGCTTTCATGTCCTTACGCTCCCAACTGTCGGATAACGAAGGTCGTAGCAAGAGGCAACTTGGCAGCAGCTAACTGAAACGCTTCGCGTGCCAGTGATTCAGCCACACCATCCATCTCGTACAACACTTTACCCGGGGTGATTTCGGCTACCCAATACTCCGGGCTTCCTTTACCGTTACCCATACGCACTTCTGCGGGTTTCTTTGAAATAGGCTTATCTGGAAAAATACGAATCCAGATACGTCCACCCCGTTTGATATGACGCGTCATTGCTCGACGGGCCGCTTCAATTTGCCGTGCAGTCAGACGACCACGTTCAGTAGCCTTGAGACCAAACTCACCGAAAGATACTTTCGCGCCGCGAGTAGCGATACCTGTATTGCGGCCTTTCTGCTGTTTCCGGTATTTAGTTCTGGATGGTTGAAGCATTGCTGCGTCCTCCTGGCTTGCGAGACTTTTTCTCTGGCTCGACGGGTGCCGCTACAGGCTGTTCGCCGCGACCAAGTACTTCGCCTTTAAATACGAGGACACGCACTCCAATGATCCCGTAGGTTGTTTTGGCTTCTGAGAAACCATAATCAATATCAGCACGAAGCGTATGCAATGGCACACGACCCTCTCGGTACCATTCTGAACGGGCAATTTCGATACCGTTCAAACGACCTGAGCTGGTGATCTTGATACCTTGTGCCCCTAGGCGCATCGCATTTGACATTGCCCGCTTCATTGCACGGCGGAACATCACCCGCTTTTCTAGCTGAGAGGTAATGTTATCTGCGATTAATTGTGCGTCGAGTTCAGGTTTACGAATCTCTTCGATGTTTACGTGCACGGGCACGCCCATCAAACGCTGCAAGTGCGCGCGCAAGGTTTCAATATCCTCGCCTTTCTTGCCGATCACCACTCCAGGACGTGCGCTGTAAATTGTGATTTTGGCATTTTTAGCAGGTCGCTCAATGACGACACGGCCTACTGAAGCATGTGCCAATTTCTTTTTCAAAAAGGCACGCACTTTAATGTCGTCCTGCAACATCTGCGGGAACGCACGGTTACTGGCAAACCATTTCGACGACCAATTTTTTTGGACGGCGAGGCGGAAGCCTGTTGGATGTATTTTCTGTCCCATATCGATTCCTTATCTCGTCGCCGTTAATCGGCTACGGTCACATAGATGTGGCAAGTCTGTTTAATGATTTGATTTCCGCGACCTTTAGCACGTGCGGTAAATCGCTTCAAAACAGGGCCCTTCTCTATATGGATGGTGGAGACCTTCAACGTGTCCACGTCAGCGCCTAGATTGTGCTCAGCGTTGGCAATAGCCGACTCGAGTACTTTCTTGATTAACTTGGCGCCTTTCTTGGGGCTAAAAGTGAGGAGATCTAAAGCGCGCTCAACGTGCATGCCGCGCACCTGGTCCGCTACCAATCGCCCTTTTTGGGCTGATAAGCGAACGCCACGCAGGATGGCTTGTGTATTAATGCTCATTTCTCGTCTCCTTTACTTCTTACCAGCAGCTTTCTTGTCCGCCGCATGACCCTTAAAAGTTCGGGTCAGCGAGAACTCGCCAAGCTTATGGCCCACCATGTTCTCGGTTACGTAAACCGGGATATGGGTTTTGCCGTTGTGGACCGCAATCGTCAAGCCTACGAAATCAGGCAGAACGGTAGAACGACGGGACCAGGTCTTGATGGGACGCTTGTCCTTGGTTGCCAATGCGGTTTCGACTTTTTTCAACAGGTGGCCGTCAATGAACGGCCCTTTTTTAACTGAACGTGCCATGTGTACGCCCCCTTATGCTTTGTGACGGCGGCGCACGATCATGTTATCTGTGCGCTTGTTATTGCGGGTCCGCTTGCCCTTGGTCTGAAGACCCCATGGGCTAACCGGATGGCGTCCGGCTGCAGTCTTACCTTCACCACCACCGTGCGGGTGATCGACAGGGTTCATTGCCACACCGCGAACGGTAGGACGAACACCACGCCAGCGCATTGCGCCAGCTTTACCAATCTGCCGCAGGCTGTGTTCTTCGTTGCCAACTTCGCCAAGGGTTGCACGGCAATCTACATGCACCCGACGGATCTCGCCGGAACGCAAACGGATCTGTGCGTATGCCCCTTCACGAGCTAACAACTGAACTCCTGTTCCGGCGCTACGTGCCATCTGTGCACCTTTGCCAGGCTGTAACTCAATCGCATGGATCGTGCTACCTACCGGAATGTTACGAAGTGGCAAGCAGTTACCAGGTTTGATCGGAGCTTCTGCGCCATTCTGCAGAATTGTTCCGACTTCTAAGCCCTTAGGACAAAGAATGTAACGACGCTCACCGTCTGCGTAGCACAAAAGAGCCAAATGTGCAGTGCGGTTAGGATCATATTCAATACGCTCTACAGTCGCTGTAATTCCGTCTTTGTTGCGACGGAAATCCACCATACGGTAATGCTGGCGATGACCGCCGCCACGATGGCGAACGGTGATGTGACCATTGTTGTTACGACCCGCAGTATGAGACTGCTTTTCGACGAGTGCGTCGATAGGGCGGCCTTTATAGAGCTTGTCGTTGATGACTTTCACCACGCCACGACGGCCTGGTGAAGTCGGTTTCATTTTGACTATAGCCATGGCTTATTCCCCCGCGACAAAGTTGATTTCCTGGCCCGGCGCTAAGGATACGAAGGCTTTCTTCGTAGCTTTACGACGACCCATGAAGCGGCCCGAACGTTTGACCTTGCCCTTCACGTTTAAGGTTTGAACATTGTCCACCTTAACCTTGAAGACCAACTCAACCGCAGCCTTGATCTCTGGTTTTGTCGCATCAACCGCTACGCGGAACACGACTTGTTCGTTTTTGTCCGCCACGAAGGTGCTCTTTTCAGAGACCACAGGCGCTTCGATCACTTGAAGCAAACGCTCCTCGCTGAAATGAATGGCGCTCATGCGTACACCTCCTCAAGCTTGCGAACCGCACCCTTGGTCAAAATAACCTTGGGGAAACGAATCAGACTCACCGGATCAGCCTGAGCCACTTCAAGCACCAACATATTGGGCAGGTTACGTGAGGACAAATACAGGTTGTCGTCCAGATCATCGGTGATCACCAGTACCTTCTCAAACCCCATGCCTTTAATCTTGCCAGCCAGGATTTTAGTTTTAGGGGATTCTAGTGAAAGTTGCTCCACCACTGACAAGCGGTCTTCACGCACTAATTGGGACAGGATCGTCGCCATGCCAGCACGGAACATCTTACGATTGACTTTTTGAGTGAAGTTTTCATCGGGGCTGGAGGGGAAAATCTTACCTCCCCCACGCCACAATGGGCTGGATGCCATACCAGCACGAGCACGTCCAGTACCCTTTTGACGCCAAGGCTTACGGGTGCTCTTTGCAATTTCTGCACGGCCTTTTTGGGCACGGGTACCTTGGCGCGCATTGGCTTGAAAAGCAACAACCAACTGATGAACCAAGGGTTCATTGTAGTCACGCCCGAACAAGCTATCTGCTGCCTCCAAGGTAGAAGTAGATTCACCTTGGTCATTAATCAGTTTAAGTTCCATTACGCACCTGCCTTTGCCGCTGGGCTCACGATCACATGGCCGCCTTTGGATCCAGGGATTGCACCCTTAATCAAAAGCAGTTTGCGGGTGGAGTCGATGCGCACGATCTCTAGATTCTGAATGGTGCGCTTGACTGCACCTAAATGACCGGCCATGCGCTTACCAGGGAAAACGCGACCTGGATCCTGCGCCATACCGATAGAACCGGGAGAGTTGTGAGATACCGAGTTACCGTGCGATGCCCGATTGGAACTGAAATGGTGCCGTTTAATCGCACCAGAAAAGCCCTTACCTTGCGTCGTTCCGGAGACATCCACAGCCTGACCTACCTGGAATGTATCCAAGGGGATCGAGCCGCCTACGGCGAATTGGCCGAGTGCTGCAGCATCTATGCGGAATTCAGTCGTCAGGGTACCTGCAGTCACACCTGCTTTCGCAAGATGACCTGCCAAGGCCTTGCTGACGCGACTTGCGCGACGTGTGCCATACACCACTTGAACCGCAGTGTAGCCATCGGTTTCGGTGGTCTTAATTTGTGAGACGCGGTTATCACCGACCTCAACGACCGTTACAGGAACGGAATCGCCGTCATCAGTGAAGACTCGCGTCATGCCGACTTTGCGGCCGACGAGTCCTAGTGCCATCGCCAAATTCCTTCTAAAATTGTTGGCCCGCACGGAAAGCGTCGCTGCGCTTCCATATCGGGTGTCGGTTTCAATTGACCGACGTTTTTTTATCTTTCATTGTCAGGGCGTCCGACGCCGAAAGTTTTTATTGTTGCTGTACTTCTTGTTACCACTCCAGCCGAAAAAGGTTGGCTGGAAAAAATTTTACAACTTGATTTCTACGTCTACACCTGCTGGTAGATCTAACTTCATCAATGCATCCACCGTCTTATCGGTTGGATCAACGATATCCATCAGGCGCAAATGTGTTCGAATTTCAAATTGATCCCGTGATGTTTTATTCACGTGGGGCGACCGCAACACGTCAAAGCGCTGTATACGCGTAGGTAAAGGAACCGGGCCTTTAACCACTGCGCCTGTACGCTTGGCCGTTTCCACGATTTCTAGCGCTGACTGATCGATCAGCCGATAGTCAAACGCTTTCAGGCGGATACGGATTTTTTGGTGCTGAATTGCAGTTGCCATAATTTCTCTCTTTACTTAATGAGCTTGCTTTATTTGATGATTTTAGCAACGACGCCCGCACCTACGGTACGTCCGCCTTCGCGGATCGCAAATCGCAAGCCTTCTTCCATCGCAATCGGTGCAATCAACTTCACCGTCACCGATACGTTGTCTCCAGGCATCACCATCTCTGTGCCTTCTCCCAATGTTATCGCTCCCGTCACATCCGTTGTACGGAAGTAAAACTGCGGACGATACCCCTGGAAAAATGGCGTATGACGTCCGCCCTCATCTTTCGACAATACCAAAATCTCAGCAGTAAACTCCGTGTGCGGCTGGATCGAACCAGGCTTCGCCAACACTTGTCCACGCTCAACCTCTTCACGCTTCGTACCACGCAGCAATACGCCTACGTTGTCTCCCGCCTGACCTTGATCCAACAACTTGCGGAACATCTCAACACCCGTACATACCGTCTTTAGGGTGTCTTTCAAGCCCACAATCTCAATCTCTTCCCCTACCTTCACAATCCCGCGCTCAATACGACCCGTCACTACCGTGCCACGGCCAGAAATCGAGAACACATCTTCAACAGGCATCAAAAACGTGCCGTCAATCGCACGCTCAGGTGTAGGAATGTAGGTATCCAAGGCCTCAGCCAGCTTCCAAATAGCTGGCTCTCCAATATCAGACTGGTCGCCTTCCAATGCCTTCAACGCACTCCCAGTCACAATCGGAGTGTCATCGCCAGGAAACTCATACTTGCTCAGCAACTCACGAATTTCCATCTCAACAAGCTCTAACAACTCGGCATCGTCAACCATGTCCGCTTTGTTCATGAACACAACGATGTAGGGCACTCCAACCTGACGTGCCAACAAAATGTGCTCACGGGTTTGGGGCATGGGGCCATCCGCTGCCGATACCACCAATATCGCGCCATCCATCTGCGCCGCACCCGTAATCATGTTCTTCACATAGTCCGCGTGGCCAGGGCAATCAACGTGCGCATAGTGACGCGTGGTGGTCTCGTACTCAACGTGCGCCGTGTTAATCGTAATACCACGTGCCTTCTCTTCCGGCGCCGAATCAATATCAGCGTAGCTCTTCGCCTCACCACCAAACTTCTTCGACAGCACAATCGTCAGCGCCGCTGTCAATGTCGTCTTACCATGGTCCACGTGACCAATCGTCCCCACGTTCACGTGTGGCTTCGTCCGTTCGAATTTGCCTTTTGCCATGTCTCTGAGTCCTTAACCTTTGATGGTGAACCGGCTTTTACACCGGCATGAATCAGTCCCGAAAAATTCGGGGTTAATAAAATATGGAGCCCTTGACCAGGATTGAACTGGTGACCTCTCCCTTACCAAGGGAGTGCTCTGCCACTGAGCTACAAGGGCCCGCAACCTAAAACCGTGTCCGCTATGGAGCGGGTGAAGGGAATCGAACCCTCGTCGTAAGCTTGGAAGGCTTCTGCTCTACCATTGAGCTACACCCGCTTCGCACAAGTACTACCACTACTTTTCAACTTTGGTGGTGGGGGAAGGATTCGAACCTTCGAAGGCAGAGCCGTCAGATTTACAGTCTGATCCCTTTGACCGCTCGGGAACCCCACCGGACCGAACCCGCAATTCTGGTGGTTTGGAAGCTTTAAGTCAAGAGGCAATTTTGGTGCCGACAGCAAGAATCGAACTCGCGACCTTCTGATTACAAATCAGCTGCTCTACCAACTGAGCTATGCCGGCAATAAAACCTATTTTACAACGCGCAATCGGGCTCGACCTTTTGGCCCTTTTGGCTCGTCATCCGATGAACCGCTGGGTGTCTCATCAGGGCCTGATCGTTTTTTTGAAGAGGTGGATGCTACCACCGGCGTAGGCTTTTGGGAGCCCTCACCTAAATTATTATCACTCCCCAACTCAAATTCATCGGCCACACTGGGGCTATCTTGCGCAGCCCCCTCAGTCACAGCCTCGACTGGAAAGGCTAATCCTTCGCCGTTTTCACGAGAAAATATTCCTGTAACGGCTCCAACCGGAACCGAAACTTCACGTGAAATGCCATTAAACCTTGTATAAAACGCCACCTCATCGTTGCTAATCGTGAAGTGACGCGTTGCGTTAGAGCCAATATTTAAGACGATTACGCCGTCTTTTACATGCTCTAAAGGCACCCGAGTATTGCCATCCACCTTCACGCTCAAATAGGGCGTGAAACCATAATCACAGCACCACTGGTACATGGCACGCAAAAGATAAGGCTTGGTGGACGGTTGCGTCACTTCCGCATCGCCTTTTCTGATGGCGTCATCGAATCGATGAATGCTTGGCGTGAAAACAGACGCTCAGCGTACTTTAGGAGCGGCGCTGCAGTGCGGGGCAAATTAATCTGATAGTGATCTAGGCGCCACAACAAGGGTGCTATTGCCACGTCCAGCATTGAGAACTCATCACCCAACATGTATTTTTGCTTTTGATTAGCAAAGATGGGGGCCATGCGCATTAAGAAATCGCGAATTGCCGCCCGTGCCTTTTCCGCACTTTTCGCTGCGCCACTTTCAAGAATTTCAACTTGACTGAACAATTCAATCTCAAAGTGGTACAGAGAGAGCCGAGCACGCGCGCGCATCACTGGATCTGCAGGCATCAACTGAGGATGAGGAAACCGCTCATCAATGTATTCATTGATGATATTAGATTCGTACAAATGCAAATCCCGCTCTACCAATATGGGCAGGCGGTTAAATGGGTTCATCACCGCGATTTCTTCGGGTTTATTGAATAAATCAATATCTGCGATATGAAAATCCATACCTTTTTCGTAAAGAACAAAGCGGCAGCGCTGGCTGAATGGGCAAGTGGTACCCGAATATAGCGTCATCATGGAATGGGTAGGCCTCTCTTAGTGAAAAACCGGCGGGCACTCTAGTCCGCCGGTCTTGTGGGGTGGAAATGACCCTATCTGGTTCCGGCGGCAGGCCGCCAAAGCTTCAGTTAATGGATATCTTTCCAGAACTCTTTCTTTAAAGCTAGCGTTACAAAAAACGCCACGACACAGAAGAATATAGCCAATACACCGATTTGGATACGGGTAGCCTTGGCGGGCTCTGCCATCCAAACCAGATAATTCACTAAATCTGCTGTGAATTGGTTGTATTCAGCCGGGCTCAATTTGCCGGGATGAACCACTTTAAGTGATTGGGCTCCTTCTTCCCCAGACATCTCTTGCACACCCTGTAACTCATACAGAACATGAGGCATACCCACGTTGTGGTAAACCGTATTGTTCCATCCTGTCGGGCGAGAGGAATCTTTGTAGAATCCGCGCAGATAGGAGTACAGCCAATCCGCCCCGCGAACGCGAGCTTCGACTGATAAGTCAGGAGGCGGATTACCAAACCAAGCTTTAGCATCTGCTTTGTCTAAAGCTACAGTCATGGTGTCACCGATTTTCTCTGAAGAGAACATCAAATTTGCCTTGATCTCTTCCTCACTCAAGCCAATATCGGTAAGACGGCTATAGCGTAAATACTGAGCAGAGTGACAGTTTTGGCAGTAGTTAGCGAAGGCACGCGCACCGCGTTGGAGAGACGCTTTATCACCCTCTACAATGGGAGCACGGTCCAGCACCAATTCTTCATGAGCCAATGCGGGTTGGCCAACGAGTCCTGCACTCAGTGCTGTCAGCGCAACAAATGAGAACAGAAATTTCATCCAGCGAGCGTGTTGTTTCATGAGGTCACCCGATCAGGCTCTGGTAGTGTTTTGTCCAATTTTGAGTAAATAGGCATCAACAAGAAAAATGCAAAGTAGATAGCTGTACACACTTGAGATACGGGATTGACGTACCAAAGATTCGGATCTTGAGTACCCATGTAACCTAAAATCAAGAATGCCGTGATGAACATACCAAACGCGGTCTTGTATAAGGTTCCGCGATAACGTATTGATTTAACTGCACCGCGATCCAACCAAGGCAATGCCAAGAAAATCAGCACGGCCGCGCCCATCGCGATCACACCTAACTGCTTTTGAGGGATTGCACGCAAAATAGCGTAGTAAGGAGTGAAATACCATACTGGAGCGATATGAGGTGGGGTCTTCATCGGATCTGCGGGGATGAAGTTATTTGCTTCCAGAAAATAACCACCCATTTCAGGCGCAAAGAATACCACCGCCGAGAAAATGGCCAAGAATACGGACACACCCACTAAGTCCTTCAAGGTGTAATAAGGATGAAAGTTAATGCCATCTAATGGTTTATGGGTAACGGGATCTTTATGCTTTTTGATTTCCACACCATCGGGATTGTTTGAGCCCACTTCATGCAACGCTATGATGTGAACTAGAACCAAGCCCACCAGCACTAAGGGAAGTGCAATAACGTGGAAAGCAAAAAAACGATTTAATGTGGCATCGGAAACAACAAAGTCACCGCGAATCCAAAGCGCTAAGGGAGGGCTAATTGCATCAAACAAAGAAATAATGACCTGCGCACCCCAGTAAGACATTTGTCCCCAAGGCAACAAGTAACCCATAAATGCCTCGCCCATCAAGCAAAGATAAATACCCATGCCGATCAACCAAACGAGTTCACGGGGTTTACGGTAGGAGCCGTACATTAATCCGCGACACATATGAAGATAGACCACGACAAAAAACATTGAAGCGCCGGTTGAGTGCATGTAGCGAATCAACCAGCCATAGTTTACGTCCCGCATGATGTACTCAACCGATGCAAACGCAAAGCGTGCGTCAGGTTTGTAATTCATGGTCAAGAAAATACCTGTCACCAACTGAATCACCAGCACCAACATGGCCAACGAGCCAAAGTAGTACCAAAAATTGAAGTTCTTGGGCGCATAGTATTCAGAAATATGATCACGCCAGAGTGACGACATTGGAAAGCGGGCGTCAATCCATTGGGTTGCTTGCGCTAATTTTGTGTTTTCAGATGCGGTGCTCATTGATTAAGCTCCTTTAGACTTGTCTGCACCCACAAGCAGGCGACCATTTGCCTGATACATGTGGGGGGGAATGCGCATATTGAGCGGAGCGGGGACGTTTTGGAAAACCCGCGCTGCCATATCGAATTTTGAACCGTGACAAGGACAGAAGAACCCTCCTGGCCAGTCTTCGCCCATCCCGGCAGCGTTACCCGCTTTCATGCGGTCTTGCGGGGAACAACCAAGGTGGGTGCAAATACCCACCGCTACCAATAAATTAGGATGCTCGGCAGTGGATCGGGTAGGGTTTTTGCAATACTCAGGCTGTTCAGAGTTGTCTGACCCGGGATCACGCAAACGATCAACGTTTTTAGCCAGTTGCGCCAACATTTCTGGAGTGCGGTTGACCACCCAAACCGGTTGACCACGCCATTCAGAGGTCATCATCATTCCAGGCTCAAGCTTGGCGATGTCAATCTCTACCGGAGCGCCCGCAGCTTTCGCTCGTGCACTAGGAAGCATACTCATAACAAACGGTGTGGCTACAGCAGCAGCAGCTGCAGCGCCAAGGGCCCCTGCGGCCCCGATCAGAAAACGGCGGCGACCGCCGTTGTCCGAGTGCGAATCACTCATAATGGAATCCTGTCGTGCGTATAGATTGAATAAAACCCGCCAATTTTAACAAAGTATAACATTAACGTCTGAAAAAATATTGCAGTGCAACCTTGGTGAAGACCAGCATAACGCCCAAAGCGTTCCCATCAAGATCCCTTTTATTGCGCTTCTTTAGGTTTCCATCGACTGGCTGCCAATATTCCAATTTCATATAACAAGCATAAAGGTATAGCGAGTAGGCTTTGTGAAACAATATCAGGGGGGGTAAAAATAGCGCCCACCACAAACGCCCCCACAATCACGTAGCGTCTTATTTCTCTTAAAAACGCTACTGAGACCACCCCCAAACGCACGAGAACAACCACGGCTACAGGGACTTCAAAGGTCACACCGAATGCCATAAACATGGTGAGAACAAAACCCAGGTATTTATCTATGTCTGTCATCACAGCAACACCCTCTGGAGCTGCAGCGGCAATAAACCCAAAAATAACCGGAAAAACCACAAAGTAGGCAAATGACATGCCGGTATAAAACAAGATTGTGCTAGTGACTACTAATGGCAATACCAATCGCTTTTCATGGTTATACAGTCCTGGCGCCACAAATGCCCAAGCTTGGTAAAGCACATAAGGCAAGGCAATAAGGAAGGCCGCCATCATGGCAACTTTCATGGGCACGAAAAAGGGGGTGGTAACCTCGGTTGCTATCATGTGACCGCCCGAAGGCAAGGAACGCAGCATCGGCAATGCGAGGAAGGTATACAACTTATTCGAAAAGGGCAGCAGTGCAACAAGAATCACTCCTATCGCAATGATGGCCCGGATCAGTCTACTTCGCAGCTCTATGAGATGCGACATAAACCCCTCTAGCTTATCGTCACTCTCTGGCACATCACTCAAACCTTGTGCTCCAAGACTTTATCTGATGGGGCAGGCGTAATAAGGGCTGATCCTTCAGTGATTTCTAATGCCAAATCTTGTTGTGTGGGTTCATAAACGGGCGAACGAGGAACCGAGGCTTCGGAGATGGGCGCGGAATCACCACTTTTATCAACACTAGGTCCGGTCATCCATTGTTCTTTAACTTCTGTGAGCGCTGACTCTGCGCTTACCAAAGTCTCGTTCATCCCCGTTTGTAGGCTCTGTATATTGCTTTCAAGACTTTTAGCGGCATCCTGCAAATCACTCTGCACACGCCTCAACTCAGATAGCTCCACTTCTCGGGCAATATCTGCCTGGACAGTGGCTGCATAACGCTTTAAACGGCCAATGATCACGCCTGTGGTCCTGGCAACCTTAGGCAAACGCTCAGGGCCGATTACCACCAAGGCAACGACACCAATCAGCGCAATTTCAGAAAAGCTGAAATCAAACATGAAAGCCGATACCCGGCCTATAGCGGGGGATGCTGTATTTTTTCAGCTGGAATGGCCGGTTTTGCCTCAGCAGGAGGGGAATGAGTCCCGGTCTGCTGGCCATCAGGTCCAGCCATGCCATCTTTAAAGCTGCGCACCGCGCTACCTAAATCTTTACCCGCATCTTTGAGCTTGCGTGTGCCAAAAACCAACACCACGATGACCAAAACGATCAACCAATGCCAAATACTGAACGTACCCATAAGTCTCTATTCTCCTTAATCTTTTGGATCACGCCGATGCGACGCAATCCACCAGTGGGCGCAATTGAGCGCCGCCTAAAATGTGGGCATGAATATGAAACACCTCTTGCCCCCCACCTTTACCCGTATTAATGATGGTTCTAAACCCGTCAGTCAATCCTGATTCGGCGGCAATATTGGGAGCCGCCAGCAGAATGCGCCCTAAATCTTCGAGATGAGATGCATTGCAATCCGCTAAAGATGCCACGTGCACTTTAGGGATAATGAGTACATGCACAGGTGCAGCAGGTTGTATATCGTGGAAAGCAAAAAGGTGATCATCTTCGTACACTTTTTTGCTCGGAATTGCACCCGCCACAATCTTGCAAAAAATGCAGTCGATCATTGTTCATTTTCCTGTGGTCTTGCCGCTTTTTCATCGATTCCAGAAACACCCTCGCGGCGTTTGAGTTCTGCAATGACATCCTGGGGCCCCACCCCAGCATCAGCCAACATCACTAGGGTGTGAAACCATAAATCTGCCGTCTCTTTCACTAAATGAAGTGTATCACCAGACTTTGCGGCCAATATGGCTTCTACTGTTTCTTCACCCACCTTACGCAAAATGGCGTCTTGGCCCTTGGAATAGAGTTTAGCGACATAAGAACTATTGGGATCAGCCCCTTTTCGTGACGCTAAGGTAGCTGCTAACTGAAACAAAAAATCTTCACCAGGCATAATCAAAGGCTTCTCAGAAGAGATTCAGGGGTTAGAGGGCTTTATAAAATTCGATAGGGTTTCTCACAACCGGCTCATTTTCTATCCATTCGCCATCTTGCCATTTTCGGTAAAAACAACTGTGATGCCCCGTATGGCAAGCAATCCCCCCTTCTTGTTCAACTTGCAGGACAATTGCGTCACCATCACAATCCATTTCCATTAGTTTTACGCGCTGCCGATGGCCCGATTCTTCTCCCTTACGCCATAAACGCGCACGACTGCGGGACCAGTAGGTGGCAAAACCTGAGTCAAGCGTGGCCTGCAAAGATTCCCTATTCATCCAAGCCATCATCAGCACGCGCCCACTCACAATTTCTTGAGCCACTGCGGCCACCAGGCCGTGTTCATCCCACTTAATCATGTCGAAATTGGTATTCACAAGCGTACCTCAACACCTTGTTGAGCCAGGTAAGCTTTAGCGCTTCCTATGGTGTGTTCGCCATAGTGAAAAATACTCGCAGCAAGGACGGCATCGGCTTTACCAATCAAAATACCGTCAGCCAAATCCTGCAAAGACCCTACTCCGCCACTGGCAATCACGGGCACAGGTACCGCCTCAGAAACTGCACGGGTTAAATCCAGATCAAAACCATTGCGTGTTCCATCCCTATCCATACTGGTCAGTAAAACTTCCCCTGCACCCAAGCGACAGATTTCTATCGCCCATTCCACAGCATCCAGACCAGTGGCATTTCTACCGCCGTGTGTATAAACCTGCCACCCACCCGTTGCAGGATTGCGTTTAGCATCAATCGCCACAACGATACATTGCGATCCAAATCGATCAGCAGAATCTGCAATCAATCGGGGATCTAAAACAGCAGCTGTATTCATGCTGATTTTATCCGCACCGGCATTCAACAATGCCCGAACATCGGAAACCTGACGCACCCCACCACCCACAGTAAGAGGGATGAACACTTGGGCGCTCACGGCTTCGATCACAGAAAAAATCAAACCACGGTTATCCGAACTTGCCGTGATATCTAAAAAAGTGACTTCATCTGCTCCCTGATCATCGTATCTTCTCGCCACTTCTACCGGGTCACCGGCATCACGCAAACCGGTAAAATTGACCCCTTTTACGACGCGACCCGCGTTGACATCCAAACAAGGAATAATGCGTTTCGCCAGGCCCATATTAATCCTGGTTGAAGCGAGCACAAAGTTCGTTGGCTGCCTTGAAATCTAAGGTGCCTTCATAAATCGCACGGCCGGTAATCACCCCCATGATGCCCTCATCTTGAACTTCACACAGCCCCTGAATATCACTCAACTGTGAAACACCCCCACTGGCTATAACGGGAATGTGAAGCGCTTGCGCTAACTTTACGGTGGCGTCCAAATTGATTCCGCCCATCATTCCATCGCGGCCAATATCAGTATAGATGATGGCTTCAACACCATAGTCTTCATAACGCTTAGCCAAATCGATCACATCATGCCCCGTCATTTTTGACCAACCATCTACCGCAACCTTGCCATCCCGGGCATCCAAGCCCACCATGATGTGGCCAGGGAAGGCATCACAGGCCTCGTGTAAAAAACCCGGGTTTTTAATTGCTGCCGTTCCCACAATGACCCAACTTACCCCATCGTCCAAATAGCGCTCAATAATTTCTAAGCTACGAATCCCCCCACCTAATTGAATAGGAAGTTCGTCTCCCAACTCTTTAATAATGTCTCGGATCGCATTTTCGTTTACGGGCTTTCCAGCAAATGCTCCGTTCAGATCAACGAGATGCAAGCGTTCTGCGCCGAGGTCTTTCCAGCGCCGCGCCATTTCAGAGGGGTTTTCAGAAAAAAGAGTGGCACCATCCATTTCGCCTTGTTTGAGGCGAACGCAGTGACCGTCTTTAAGATCAATGGCAGGAATAACAATCATGGTCGGACAATTACAGTTATGGGTGAAATTAAGATCGCCTTAGGGCGACCACGTTAAGAAATTGGACAGCAGTTTTAATCCTGCCCGATCACTTTTCTCAGGGTGAAACTGAACAGCAAACAAAGCCTCTTGCTCTGCAGCGCATGCAAATTGAAATGGATACGCCGAGTGCGCAGCAATTACATCTGATTGAGCAGGTTGAACGTAATAGCTGTGAACAAAGTAAAACCGGGTTCCTGATGCAATTCCTTCCCATAAAGGATGGGCTTGATGCGGATAAACTTCATTCCATCCCATATGAGGTACTTTTAGTCGATTGCCTTTTGCATCCATCATCGCTTCAGCAGGAAACTTTTTTACCTGCCCTGAGAGAATACCTAATCCGGGCGTATCGCCCTCTTCAGAGTGATCAAAGAGGAGTTGCAAGCCAATACATAACCCCAGGAAAGGTTTGTTTTTTGCCGCATGGGTCACTGCATCTCTTAAGCCACGAGCATCAATTTCGCGCATGCAATCTCTCATCGCGCCTTGACCTGGAAAAACGACTTTGTCGGCTGCTTCCAAGCGCTGAAGATCTCCGCTCACTTCGATAGTGTGCTCACTTCCCGCCACATATTCCAAGGCTTTAGCAACCGATCGCAAGTTGCCCATTCCGTAATCCACCACTACTACGTGGCTCATAATCGTCTCACAAGGCGCCTTTAGTAGACGGTAAGGTACCCGCGGCGCGAGGGTCTGGCTCTATCGCCATCCTAAGTGCTCGAGCAAAAGCCTTGAATACCGTTTCTGCTTGATGATGCGCATTTCGTCCACGCAAATTATCGATATGCAAAGTCATACCGGCATGATTCACGAAACCCTGAAAGAATTCATAAAAGAGATCAACATCAAATTCACCTATACGCGCACGCGTGAAGTCGACATGAAACTCCAAGCCGGGACGACCCGATAGGTCAATGACCACCCGAGATAAAGCTTCGTCTAAGGGCACATAGGCATGGCCATAGCGGCGAATACCTTTTTTATCTGAGAGCGCTTGATGAAAGGCCTGGCCCAGTGTAATGCCCACATCCTCAACGGTGTGATGCGCATCAATATGTAAATCGCCTTTGGCCTGAACATCAAGGTCAATCAGACCGTGCCGCACAATCTGATCCAGCATGTGGTCAAGGAATGGCAACCCGGTATCAAGCCGGCCCTCTCCTTTACCATCCAGGTTGATTGAGGCGGAAATCTGAGTTTCTAAGGTATTTCTAGTGACCAGTGCGGAGCGCATGAGTATTCAATTTCAATCAAATTTAGCTATGCTTACGCACAAGCCAACATTGACGCTTTTAATGCGTCTAGGAAGCGGTCGTTTTCTTCGGGTGTTCCCACCGTGACACGCAGACATCCGCGCAATAATGCATGCGCGCTACTTAAGTTCTTGATCAATATACCATGACGTTTAATACCGTCAAACACGGCTTGTGCGTCAGTCACGCGCAGCAAAATAAAGTTGGCCTCACTTTCGAAGGGATGCACTCCATCAATATCTCGCAAGGCAGTGAAGAGCCGCTCTCTTTCTTGACGCAATTTCAGGGTTTGATCGCTGAGCGCTTGTTGTTCTTGCAGCACAGTCTCAGCAATCACTTGGGTTGCAACGGAGACGTTATACGGTAATCGCAGTTTTTCTAATTCGCCCAGTAATTCTGGAGCACCTGCCAAAAAACCTAGCCGAATTCCAGCTAAACCCAGCTTAGAGACGGTTCGCATCACCACCATATTGGGATAATGATGTATGCACGAGAGATAGCTCCCATCGCGAAAAGGAAAATAAGCTTCGTCAATCACCACGATACCTTTTGCTTCTTTTAGTATGGCTTGGACTGCCTCAGGTGCAAACGTATTTCCTGTTGGGTTATTTGGGATCGCCAAGAAAATCAGTGCGGGCTGGCGTTCTCGGATTTTTTTCAGCATGGCCTCAAGATCAATTGAAAAATTGTCTTGAAGGGGAACCCCGATATATTCCAACCCGCAAGCATTTGCCAACACACGAAACATCACGAACGCAGGTTCAACGCTTAGAAGTGCTGCCCCAGGTTTGGCAACTGCCTGCGCCATAATCTGAATCAACTCATCCGAGCCATTACCTAGCAATAACGCCGCTCCCTCAGGAACGCCAAACACTTTCGCCATCAAAGCTTTTAGCACCAATGGATTAGCGTCTGGGTATCGGTTATAGGCAGCCTTGGCTAATTGCTCTCCCAAACGCTCTTGAAGAGCAAGAGGCAAAGGCCATGGGTTTTCCATTGCATCAAGCTTGATGTATCCCTCGGCGTGTTGAACATGATAGGCAGAAAGTGCGCGTATTTCCGGGCGGATCAAATCTAAGGCAGACATGATTATTCCTGCTCTAGGCGATATTCGGCAGCGCGTGCGTGGGCAGTGAGTCCCTCACCCTGTGCCAGGGTAGAAGCAATTTTACCTAAGTGTTGCGCACCTTGAGCCGATACCTGAATCAAACTGGTACGTTTTTGAAAATCATACACGCCCAAGGGAGAGGCAAAGCGAGCCGTGCGGCCAGTGGGCAACACGTGGTTAGGCCCCGCACAGTAATCCCCCAAAGACTCAGAAGAAAATCGCCCCATAAAAATTGCGCCTGCATGGCGCAAAAGAGGCAAATACACCTCAGGATTTTGAACAGAGAGTTCAAGATGTTCGGGGGCGATCCGATTTGAAATTTCGCAGGCCTCAAACAAATCTTTAGTCAAAATAAACGCTCCGCGCCCGCTTAATGACGCACGGATCACTTCTGCGCGCGGCATTGTTTCAATCAGTTTATTGATTGATTGCTCTACTTGATCCAAGAAATCAGAGTGAGGGCAAAGCAGAATAGCTTGAGCAATTTCATCGTGCTCTGCCTGTGAAAACAGATCCATGGCAACCCAGTCCGGTGAGGTGAGTCCATCACAGATCACCAAAATTTCAGAGGGGCCTGCAACCATATCAATACCCACAACCCCAAATACTCTTCGCTTTGCTGCGGCAACCCAAGCATTGCCTGGGCCGGTAATTTTATCCACAGCCGGAATCGTTTCTGTACCGTAAGCCAATGCCGCCACAGCTTGGGCCCCGCCAATTGTAAATACCCTATCTACTCCTGCCAGCGCAGCCGCAGCCAAAACCAACTCATTGCGAACGCCATCGGGAGTTGGAACCACCATAATCAGCTCAGACACCCCTGCTACTTTTGCGGGTATCGCGTTCATCAAAACGGATGAGGGATAGGCGGCCTTGCCACCCGGCACATATAGCCCTGCTCGATCAAGCGGCGTGACACGCTGCCCCAGAATGGTTCCATCGGGCTCGGTGTAGGTCCAAGTTTCACCTTTTTGTCGCTCATGAAAGGAACGAATACGATCAGCTGCACTTGCAAGCGCTTGAGCCTGCTCTTTGGGCAAGTTTTTAAGTGCTGACTGCAAATATGCTTGAGACAATTCCAATTGCTGCGCGGATTGAACTTCAACACGGTCAAACCGTTTGGTGAACTCCATCACGGCTGCATCACCCCGGGCACGCACATCAGCCACAATCTCCGCCACTTTGGTATCCACGCTGGGGTCTTGAGCCGACTCAAACGCAGTGAGTGCTTTGAGTGAAGAGTCAAAATCAATATTGGCTGTGCTCAATCTGCGCATTTTGATCATTTATTCACCGCATGCTTGAATGCTTCAACAAGGGGGGCAATGCGCTCACGCTGTAATTTCCATGCGGCGATATTCACAATCAATCGCGAACTGATATCACGGATGTGTTCTACCGCCTGTAAACGGTTTGCTTTTAGTGTTCCCCCGCTACTCACCAAGTCAACAATCGCGTCACCTAGGCCCGTTAGGGGGGCCAACTCCATCGAACCATAGAGCTTGATTAAATCTACCTGCATCCCTTTTGCAGCAAAGTGTTCTGAGGCTGATCGGATATATTTTGTGGCCACGCGCAAACGTGATCCGCGGACAATCGCCGCCTGGTAGTCAAATCCTTCAGGTACAGCCACCATTAACTTACAACGTGCAATCTGAAGATCTAAAGGCTGGTATAGCCCCTCTCCGCTATGCTCTAAAAGCACATCCAAACCTGCTACGCCCAGGTCGGCCGCTCCATACTGAACGTAGGTTGGAACATCCGATGCTCTTACAATCACCAACCTCACATCCGGGCGATTCGTAGCGATAATCAGCTCACGCGACGACTCTGGATCTGTGGCCGGCTCTATCCCTGCAGCGGCCAGCAAAGGACGGGTATCATCAAAGATCCGCCCTTTAGAAAGTGCTATGGTCACTCCATTAAATTCAGAAAAAGGTGAACTCAGGCTCATCTATGCCCCCTCTTGCCCAGCTACACGCCGAATGTCGGCTCCGAGCAGTCCAAGCTTTTCTTCAATGCGCTCATATCCACGATCAAGGTGATAAATGCGATCCACGCAGGTCTCTCCTTGCGCAATCAAACCTGCAATCACCAAACTGGCCGAAGCACGCAAATCGGTAGCCATTACTCCTGCACCTTCAAGACTAGGCACCCCTCGAATAATGGAGGTATTCCCTTCAATCTCTATGTTGGCCCCTAGCCGGCGTAGTTCCTGAACATGCATGAAACGATTTTCAAAAATGGTTTCCGTGATCACTGTGGTCCCTTCTGCAACCGTATTCATCGCCATAAACTGTGCCTGCATATCGGTAGGGAAGGCAGGATAGGGGGCGGTTCGCAGGCTCACACCATGATTAGGGCCGCGCATGCGAACCCGAATGCGGTTGCCCACTTCTTCAATTTCAGCATTTGCTTCGCGTAATTTTTCGAGAACGGCCTGAAGCGCTTCGGGGCAACTATCTACAAGCGTCACATCACCATGCGTTGCAGCAGCAGCAACCAAAAAGGTTCCGCTTTCGATTCGGTCAGGCATAACACGGTGTTCGGCACCATGCAGCGTTTTCACCCCCTCGATATGAATCACATCGGTACCGTGCCCTTTGACCTTTGCGCCCATTTTTATTAAACACTCGGCCAGATCTACCACCTCGGGCTCACGCGCAGAATTTTCTAGAATAGTCACGCCATCTGCCAGGACAGCTGCCATCATCAGATTTTCAGTGCCCGTTACCGTGACTGTATCCATAAAAATTCGAGCACCTTTAAGTTGAGGTGCCTCAGCAACAATATAGCCATGCTCGATACGAATCTGAGCCCCCATTGCCTCCAAGCCTTTGATGTGCAGGTTGACAGGTCGTTCACCGATGGCACAGCCCCCGGGCAAAGACACTTTTGCAGAACCACATCGCGCCAGCAATGGCCCCAAAACCAAAATAGAGGCTCTCATGGTTTTGACAAGTTCATAGGTTGCAACAGGGGTGTGAATATCAGTACCGACCAGGATCATGCCATTATCGCTGCGCTGCGACTCCACGCCCATTCCCTTGAGAAGCTTTACCAAGGTCGTGACGTCACGCAAACCGGGTACGTTCGTTAACTTGAGAGGCTCGGCCGTTAGCAGACTTGCGCACACAATAGGCAAGGCTGCGTTTTTGGCACCAGAAATACGCACCTCACCGTTTAGGGGGCGGCCCCCAGCAATCAGCAGTTGGTCCACAGTTTATTTAACTGATTGGCCGTCAGCGGCCCATTGTGAAGGGGTTAAAGTCTGCATGGAAAGAGCATGGATTTCTTCGCGCATCCGATCACCCAAGGCTGCATAAACCAATTGATGCCGGGCAACGCGCGTTTTTCCATCAAACGCATCACTCACAATTACAGCTTCAAAATGATGGCCGTCACCACTCACCTCAAGATGACTGCATTGGAGTCCTTGCTCAATATAGCGGCGAACATCGTCAGGTAAAACCATCTCGCAAAAGCTCGAAAAAGTGAATCTGGTAAAAATTGCGCTTATGGGGTTTAGCTGCGAAGCCGCCAACCCCTAGAAAGCAGGCTTAAAGATAAACATGATAGGGCAAAAGCGCACCCCCCGACAATCAGAAAGCTCTCAAGTGGGGGGATATCTGAAACACCAAAAAAACCGTGCCGAAAACCATCAATCATGTAAAGAAAGGGATTAAACCGAGAAATATCGCGCCAAAGCGGGGGCAAGCTATGAATAGAATAAAATACGCCCGCTAAAAAGGTCAGTGGAACAATGATAAAGTTCTGAAAGGCTGCAAGTTGATCAAATTTTTCAGACCAGATCCCCGCAAGCAAACCCAATACCGCCGACAATGCATTTCCCAGAAGCGCAAATATGACTAACTCTAAGGGGTGCGCAGGTAAGTGCGGAAAGAAAATCAAACTGGCTAACCATACACATCCCCCAACGGCAAATCCACGGACCATTGCTGCCAATACATAGGCTGCAAAAATTTCGAACGGGGAGAGAGGGGGAAGCAGAATAAAAACAATATTCCCGGTGAGCTTACTCTGAATCAAACTCGATGAAGTGTTTGAGAAGGAGTTTTGCAGCATAGCCATCATTGCGAGACCAGGTATTAAAAACTCCCTGTAGCTCACTCCAGGATAGACTTCAGCGTGATGATCTAAAACCTGAGCAAACACCAACATGTACAAAAGCGTGGACACGAGCGGCGCCAGTAAAGTTTGAAAACTCACTTTCCAAAAGCGCAACACTTCTTTTCCAAATAATGTAGTGAAGCCCCTCACCGCGGCGTGTCCTTCATAATGCGTACAAAAACTTCCTCTAGGTCAGCCTGACCTACTTCCAGCTCCTTAATTTCAAGGCCTGCCGTTCTGCAGGCTGCCAATATTTGCTCCACTTCCGCAAAATTCTCTAATCCAAGACGGAAACGTCCGGCGGGAAGCGATGTAGCTCTTTGTATCAAAACATCCGGCAAGGGTTTACCTTGCCCCACACTCAGCGTCAGACTTGGACGAGAATGGTCCGCTAATAAATTTTGTGTAGTGTCCAGCGCAATCACTTGCCCCGCTTTCATCATGGCTACCCGATTACACAGTGTTTGCGCTTCTTCAAGATAGTGTGTGGTGAGCAGTATGGTCATACCTTCTTCGTTTAAGCGGCGAATAAACTTCCATAATGTTTGCCGAAGCTCAACATCTACCCCTGCAGTAGGCTCATCCAGGATCAAAACCGAGGGGCGATGCACCAGGGCTTGCGCTACCAATACTCGGCGCTTCATCCCTCCCGACAGGGCACGCATGTTGGAATCTGCTTTGTCACGCAGTTGAAGGTTTTCAAGTAACTCGTCTATCCATTTTGAGTCTGGACGAATCCCAAAATAGCCGCTTTGCAGGCTTAAAGTTTCTCTAACGGTAAAAAAGGGATCAAATACCAACTCCTGTGGGACCACCCCTACCGCTCTTCTTGCTTGTCGATAGTCTCGTCCGACATCAAAACCCAGAACAGACAGTGCCCCGGCATCGGGACGCGCTAAACCAGCGAGCAAACTGATTAAGGTAGTCTTTCCAGCGCCATTGGGGCCCAGCAACGCAAAGAATTCCCCTTGTTGTACTTCTAGGTCCAAGCCTTTTAAGGCCTCAAATTGTCCAAAGCTTTTTTTAGCACCTTTGATGGATATCGCCGCCCCATCAAAGCCTGGACGTCCCATCCTACTTAAAGGTATGGATTCAATCATGGGGTGCCGCGTTGTCCACAATAAAATTCACGCCATACAGGCTAGCGAGCGTTTTCATTGCATCAGGAATCTCTTTAACTTCAAAGATACCTCCCGCAGCCTCAACAGCACGGCGAGCAGCAATTAAAAGCGCTAATGAAGACGAATCCACTTCAGTTACGCCAGCCAAATTCACCACCATGCCTTCAGGAGTTGCAGCGGCCAGCAAAGTTGAAGATAAAGCAGAAACAGTAGAAAGATTGACCGGACCCTCGGGGCTAAACTCCTTCATTTACTGCCCTTTCTTTAGAGACTTGGCATCGGCAGACTGACTCGCCATTTTTGCCTTTTCTTGAAGATCTTTGATCAATCCATCCACACCTGCCGCATTAATACGATCATTGAAATCAGAGCGATAATTGGTCACCAGGCTAATACCGTCCACTTTGATATCGTAGATTTTCCAACCGGACTCAACGTGCGTCATTGCATAATCAATAGGAACGGTTCTGGAGCCATCTGAAACAACGCTTTGAACGGAGGTAGTCGCATCTTCGGTTTTGCCCGTCCAAGGCTTGTAGGTGATGGTTTGCTTATTAAAGCGGGTGATTGCTGAGGAGTAGGTTCTTACCAATAAATTTTGAAAAGCATCAACGATGAGGGTTTGTTGCTCGGGTGTGGCCTTGTTCCAGTTTTTGCCCAACGCAAGGCGCGTCATACGAACAAAATCAAAGCGGGGAACGATATGAGTCTCTACAAGGGCGTAGGCTTTTTGCTTATCACCAGATTGAAGATCTTTATCCTGCTTCACCAAGGTTAGAATTTCTTCAGTGGTGTGACGTAGCATCTCGTCTGGCGCCATGTCTGCACTCCAAACAGAGGGGCCAAAAAGGATAAGAACTAAAGCCAAAACTAAGTTCATTAGGGAATTCATCGTTTATCTCGTCATATAAAAAAGGGCAAAGTCAAAACACTCGACTGCCAACGATCAATCTCATTTCAAATACATCATTTACTTGCTTCGGCGGGCTCTTGAGATTTACTGAGAAAGAATTGCCCAATCAATTTTTCAAGAACGACAGCACCTTGAGTATGGGTGACTTCGCCCCCGTCCTTCAGCATTTCTGGCTCCCCCCCTGACTCTAGCCCAACATATTGCTCACCGAGGATACCCGAGGTCAGCACAGATGCAATGGTGTCGTTAGAAAAGGGAATGCGTTTATCCAAACGCATCGTAACCAAAGCATCATATTTCTTAGTGTCAAACTGAATTGCCACCACACGGCCAACCAGAACCCCAGAACTCTTAACCGGGGCGCCCGCTTTGAGGCCACCAATATTGTCAAAATGGGCGCTCACCCCGTAGGTTTCGCCCAAATTTCCACTGGAAAAGTTTCCTACTTTAAAAGCCAAAAACAGCAGTGCAATAAAACCACCAACGACAAAAATCCCAACCCATAAATTTAGTGTGGCGCGATTCACTTTGCATTACCCCTTCAACATAAAAGCAGTTAACACCAAGTCAAGCGCCAGAATGGCTAGAGAAGAGCTGACAACGGTGCGTGTAGTCGCCCCCGACACGCCTTCTGCAGTCGGAGCGGCCGAATAACCTTGATAAGTCGCAATCGAGCAAATTGCCAAGCCAAATACAAAACTCTTCAACAAGCCATTTAAAACATCATGACTAACATCCACGGCAGCGTTCATTTGTGACCAAAACGCCCCACTATCTACCCCGATCAACAAGACGGCAATGATATATCCGCCCAACACACCCGTTCCGATAAACATCGCGGTCAGGATAGGCATTGATATCACTCCCCCCCAAAATCTTGGTCCAACCACCCGCGCGATTGGGTTAATGGCCATCATTTCCATCGCAGAGAGTTGCTCAGTGGCTTTCATTAAACCAATTTCTGCAGTAATGGCGGATCCCGCGCGACTTGCAAATAATAATGCAGATACCACTGGCCCCAGTTCACGGGTAAGGGATAGCGCAACCAACACCCCTACGCTTTCAGAACTTCCATAAGTTTGCAGTGTTTCATAACCCTGCAAACCCAACACCATACCTACAAACAGCCCCGAAACCAAAATAATGATGAGGGACAGCACCCCAGAGTAAAAAATTTCGCGAATAGTCAGCGAGAAACGCTGAAAACTCGTGCCCGAGTATCTTAGGGTGAGAAGTAAAAAAACAAAAACCGCACCGATTCCAGAAATCAAATCCAGGCTTAAACTACCTATAGATTCCAGCTCTCGTCTTAATTTATTTAGCATGCAATGATCACCAAGAATGAAGGCTGTTACCCGTTAATAACTGTTGCATAGAAGGGGCTGGGTAATGAAAGGGAACGGGACCGTCCATTTCACCCCAAACAAACTGGTGTACATAAGGTAATTTGGATGCGCGGATCTCATCGGGGGTCCCTTCAGCCACAATCACCCCTTCAGAAACAAAGTAAACATAGTCCACCAGGCGCAATGATTCTTGCACATCATGCGTCACAATGATTGAGGTTGTTCCCAAAGCCGAGTTGAGATCGCGAATCAATTGCGCAATGACCCCCATCAAAATCGGATCGAGTCCTGTAAAGGGCTCGTCGTACATCATGATCATCGGGTCTAGGGCAATCGCCCTAGCTAAAGCAACACGGCGCGCCATCCCCCCCGAGAGCTCACTGGGCATCTTATTCCTCACCCCTCTTAGCCCCACGGCCTCTAACTTCAGCAATGTGAGGTCTTTGATCAGCGATTCGGGCAAGTCGGTGTGCTCGCGCATCTGAAAGGCCACATTCTCAAAAACAGTAAGGTCGGTGAACAAAGCGCCAAACTGAAACAACATCCCCATACGCCTACGCAATTTATACAGTGCGTCTGAACTGATGGTGTTCATGTCCTGCCCTTCAACCACCAAGCGCCCGTCTGTTGGCTGCAACTGCCCACCAATCAGGCGAAGCAGGGTGGTTTTTCCACAGCCACTCTGACCCATGATGGCGACAATAGACCCCCTAGGGATGCGCATATTGATACCCTTAAGTATTGCGCGGTCACCATAACGAAAATTGAGGCCAGAAATCTCTACTGCGGCATCAGACTCCAAAAAACGAACTCCAGAAAGATGAATAGTATTAGTTTAGACCACCAAGACCTAAATGGTGAAATCATTGGGAATACCAAATTCAATGCTTCGATCGATGCCTACGACCTAGGCTAACAGCTTGCTATACTAAGTTTAATTCTGATCAATGAAATCTTTATGTCTTCAGACATCCTCATCACCGCACGTCAAGTATTGATTACTGAGTCCGAGGCTTTATCCGGGCTCGCTCAACACCTTGATCAACACTTTGTCTCTGCGCATCAGATGATCCTGAATTGTTCTGGGCGCGTGGTGGTGAGTGGAATTGGAAAGTCAGGTCATGTTGGCCATAAGATAGCTTCTACTTTGGCAAGTACAGGCACGCCCGCTTTTTTCTTACACCCCGCTGAAGCCTGTCATGGCGATCTTGGAATGATTCAGCCAGAAGATATCCTCATGGCTTTGTCCTACTCGGGAGAAAGTAGTGAATTACTTCAAATTTTGCCTCTGCTAAAACGCAGAGGGAGTGCCGTGATTTCTATCACAGGTGATCCTAAATCCAGTTTGGCGCATCTTGCAGACGTTCATCTCAACGTTCACATAGACCGCGAGGCCTGCCCGCACAACCTCGCTCCCACCACAAGCTCCACCGCCACCTTGGCACTTGGCGATGCCTTAGCGGTTTCGCTTTTAGTTTCGCGTGGATTCTCTGCTGAAGATTTTGCACGCACTCACCCTGGTGGTTCATTGGGACGAAGGTTACTGACTAAGGTCAGTGACATCATGCACAGTGACGGGGATACGCCTTGTGTTTTAGAGTCTGCAAGCCTGATTGAAGCACTTCAAGAAATGTCTAGAGTTGGCTTAGGTATGACGGCGGTGACTGACGCCTCAGGAGTACTAACAGGGATTTTTACAGATGGTGATCTTCGTCGAACCCTAGAGAATACAAAAGGAGAAGTCTCATCCCTTCGCATTAAAGACGTCATGACCTTAAAACCGATCACCATTGGGCCTGAGCGCGCAGCTGTAGATGCAGCTGAGCTGATGCAAAGCAAACGTATTTCGGCTTTAGCTGTCGTTGATCAAGCCCGTCATGTAGTGGGGGCCTTCAATATGCATGACCTCATGCGAGCCGGCTTAGTTTAAGGGTGTCAGAATGATATTTGAACGTGTATCCAACAGTTGGCTTCCTATTGGGATTTTACTGCTACTCACCGCCACTTCATTCTGGCTTAAAGGAGTGGTCGACGGATCTCAACGCTCTGGGATTACTCTCGCACGCCATGATCCAGACCTTGTGGTGTATTCATTTCTTGCTCATCAATTAGGTAGTAACGGACAGTTACGTCAAACCTTAGGGGCAAAACGTATGCAGCATTATCCCGATGATGATTCCTCAGTCTACGAGGACGTAGAATTGAAATTCTTTGATCAGGGGCAACCTCCCTTGACTGTGCATGCAGATCAAGGAGAAAGGCTACCCGACTCAGAAATAGTCATCTTTACAGGTCACGCCGTGCTTACCAGGCTGGGAATGACGCAGGATGATCCGCCTTATGTACTCAAGTCAGAACGTCTTGAAGTATTTCCTAATCAAAAACAAGGTAACTCGCCCGGCCCCGTTACAATTGACCACGGTGCAGATCATCTTGAGGCTGATAATATGACATTCGATGAAAACATATCCTTATCCGAGTTTAGCCGTGCACGTGTCCTATTTTCTAAAAGGCAGCATTAAAATGATGTCTAGGCCTCTGCAAATTCCCCTTCAAAGTATTTCTCTAAAAACGATCATGCTAGGTTCATTGTTCAATTTATTATTTATTGTCTTCATCCTTACCGCCTCCAGCGCAGTCTATGCAGAACAGGCCGACCGTGAAAAACCAATCGTTGCAGAATCAGACAAACTTTCTTTAGATAACGCAAAAAAAATTAGTGTGTTTGAGGGCAACGTGATCATTACCCAAGGCACGATGCAAATCACGGCCCAACGCGTGGTCATTACCGAAGACAAGGATGGCATGCGACACGCCTCTGGAACGGGTAACCCCACTACTTTCCGCCAAAAACGTGATGGCGTTGATGAGTATGTCGATGGACATTCGTTACGCTTTGAATATGATGGAAAAATAGAACGTATCGAGTTATTTGAACAAGCTGAACTTAAACGTGGGCGTGATGATGTCAAAGGCGAATATATTGCCTACGATACGGCAACTGAATATTTCAAGGTGAACGGCAATGCAGCTCGGGAGGCAACTGGGGCCGGCCGTGTGCATGCCATCATTCAACCCGCTCAAACCAGTACTGCTACTCCTGCCACTCCCGGCGCAGCAACTCCCTCTAGCGCAAAGCCCGCCAGCAATCCTGATAAGCGATAAGTAAGTGAATTACCTTGAAGCAATCTCATTATCCAAACGCTACCGATCTCGCACTGTAGTCAAAGACGTTTCCATTCGTGTCAATGAGGGGGAAGTGGTTGGCTTGTTGGGCCCTAATGGTGCAGGTAAAACAACCTGTTTTTACATGATGGTAGGGCTCATTCAACTTGATAGCGGCCAAATTATTTTGGATGGAAAGGATCTCACGCACCGCCCCATCCACCAACGTTCAAAGTTAGGTTTATCGTATTTACCTCAAGAAGCATCCATCTTCAGGCGCCTGTCAGTTGAAGAAAACATCAAAGCTGTTTTGGAGTTGCAGTCTTTAAAGCCTTCGGAAATTGAGGAAAGAACCCAACTCTTATTAGACGATTTACGCATTAGTCATCTGCGCAGACAAAACTCGAGCAGCCTTTCTGGCGGTGAACGCCGTAGGGTTGAAATTGCACGCGCCCTGGCAACCAGTCCACGTTTTGTGTTGCTGGATGAGCCCTTTGCTGGTGTGGACCCCATTGCTGTGCTGGATATTCAACACATTATCCGTTTCCTAAAGGAACGAGGTATTGGCGTTTTGATCACTGACCACAATGTTAGAGAAACCTTAGATATTTGTGATCGCGCTTACATTATCAACCAAGGCACTGTTCTGGCGGCCGGAACACCCAGCGAGATCATTAATAATGAAAATGTGCGCAAAGTCTATCTAGGCGAGCATTTCCGCCTCTGATCTGCGGAAAACAATCCCATGATTGGTCTAGAATGAAAAACGGTCTTCAACTTAAGTTATCTCAACACCTTGCTCTAACGCCTCAGCTACAGCAATCCATTCGCTTACTGCAGTTATCTACACTTGAATTAAATCAAGAGCTTGAGCATTTTCTGATGGAAAACCCTCTGCTTGAGCGCACAGAGGGGTGGAACGAAGACACACCCACCGCAGTAGAAGCCGGATCACAGCCACCCAACACCGGTCTCACAAGCCCATCTAATCAAGATTCAGTGGATCAGAGAACTGAAAACGAACATTGGACAACCTCGGATATTGACTTTAGCGATCCCAGCGTCAATTGGAAGGAAGGAGGCGAAGACTATGATTACAGCCCCCAAATCGCGGCAACACCCAGTCTGATTGATCATCTGGTATCACAACTCAGACTCAGCAATCTCTCTGAACGTGACTATGCAATCTGCGCGCTTTTGCTTTCTCATCTAGACGAAGAAGGCTATCTTTCGGCTTCACTAGAAGAAATCCTGGATCAAGAAATAAACGCTGCGGATGAAACAGAATTACAAGAGCTTGAAATTGAGGAGCTTCAAATTGCCTTAAAAATGCTCCAGTCCCTTGAGCCCATAGGCGTAGCGGCCCGCTCACTCTCCGAATGTTTATGCATTCAACTCAATGCACTACCCGAGCAACAACAAACAAGAAAGCTTGCTCTTGATATTGCACGATCCCATCTTCAACTTTTAGCTAACCATGACTTCCCGCGCCTTAAGAAACTCTTGGGCTGCCGGGATGAGGCCTTAAAAGCGGCTCAGCTCTTGATTGGTCAGTGCAACCCTCACCCGGCCGCAGATTTCATCGCTTCAGAGGCACGTTATGTCATACCAGATGTTATTGTGCGTAAGAACCGCAATCAATGGACTGCATCCTTGAATCCTGATGCCATCCCAAAGCTTAGGGTACACAGAGTGTATGCCGACATGCTCAATAAAGATCGCGGACATTCTGGCCATCTCTCTGCTCAGCTTCAGGAAGCGCGCTGGTTGATTAAAAATGTTCAACAGCGCTTTGATACCATTCTGCGCGTCTCGGAAGCCATCGTTGAGCGACAACGCCATTTCTTTGAACATGGCGAAGTAGCGATGCGTCCCCTAGTCTTACGCGAAATCGCTGATACCGTTGGTATGCATGAATCTACAGTGTCGCGCGTCACCACACAAAAATACATGCTTACCCCTAGAGGCATCTTCGAGTTAAAGTATTTCTTCAGCAGTCATGTTGGAACGGATTCTGGTGGGGCAGCATCATCCACTGCAATCCGGGCGTTGATTAAGCAACTGATCTCCGCCGAAGACTGTCGTAAGCCACTATCCGATAGCCGGTTATCGGATATTCTGGCGCAACAGGGCATCGTCGTCGCACGTCGAACTGTGGCGAAGTACCGCGAGGCGATGCAAATCCATCCGGCAAGCCAACGAAAGTCCTTGTAGGACAGTAAGGAGAAGATCCATGAACGTCACGGTCACCGGGCAACATATGGAGGTAACGCCAGCGATACGTCAGTATGTTATCGACAAGCTGGAACGTATTGGTCGACATTTTGATCACGTTATCGACATACACGTTGTGATGAAAGTTGAAAAACTTCGACAACACATCGAAGCGAATGTGCATGTGCAGGGTAACGATCTTTTTGCAGAAAACACGCATGAAGATATGTATGCTGCCATCGATGGCTTGGTAGATATTCTGGATCGGCAAGTCATACGCCACAAGGAACGAAAAACCGATCATCGTCATCAACCCTCAATTAAGCATCTTGAAATTAGTGAGTAATGATCCCAGGGGCGGAATTTCCGCCCCTTTTTTATTCATAATGGTACCCGTATGCCAGACGTCAATATTCAAAGCTTGTATAGCGAAAACCGCGATCGGCTCAATCTAAGCTGGGCCTCTGGTAAACGAGGAGGGTCCCGAACGATCCCCTTAGGAAGTCTTTACAATCCTCAGGTGGGCATGATTAGTCACTTGAACCTCACGCACCCCCATCGCTTTCAGGTGATTGGGGAAATGGAACTGGCTTACCTGCGAAGTCTCGACGAGGCTTCTTCAGAGCGCGCTTTAAATGCTCTTTTTAATGAGCATCTTGCTGTAGTCATTGTTGCTGATGGCAGCGACCCCGATCACCGTCTAAGTGAAATTTGCGATCGGCAAGATATACCTTTATTTACTAGCACGATGCCAGGGGCCAATCTAATTGATGTCCTGCGCCAGTATCTCAACCTGGAACTAGCGGAAATGATCGCCTTACATGGCGTGTTTCTTGTTGTTCTTGAGGTAGGAGTTCTGATAACAGGAAGTTCGGCTGTTGGTAAAAGCGAGCTAGCACTCGAGCTCATTAGCCGCGGACATGGACTTGTTGCCGATGATGTCGTAGAGCTTTATCACATCGGCCCCACCACCTTACAGGGGCGCTGCCCCATTTTGCTTCGAGATTTTCTTGAAGTTCGAGGACTTGGCATCATCAATATTCGCTCAATCTTTGGTGAAACCGCAGTCCGCCCAAGAAAAACACTTAAGCTGATTGTTCATCTTGAAAAACCTGGTGCAGGCGAACTGGCATCCATGGAGCGCCTTCCAATGAACAGCTCAACCCAAACTATTCTGGGTATTGAGTATCCCAAGGTGGTTCTTCCCGTAGCCGAGGGTCGTAACCTGGCGGTATTGGTTGAGGCTGCAACGCGAAACTATGTGTTACGCAGTCGAGGGATCGATAGCACACGTCAATTTATTGAGCGCCATGAACGGCTGATGGCTCAAGACGCAGGGGAACATCTCTTAGATGATGATCACTATGAGTGAACCCATTCGTTGCCAAATCATGATTATCAGCGGTCAGTCTGGGGCTGGGAAGAGTGTGGCCGTTCGCGCATTAGAAGACTCAGGTTGGTATTGCGTTGATAACCTCCCCATTTCCACCATGAGGGGGGTGGTGGATACTTTACGAGCAGGCGGATTATCACTGATTGGTTTGGGATTGGATGCCCGTCATCATGGTTCTCTGGAGGCTATATTTGATGTCATTCAATCCTTAAGGGCCGAAGGAGTATGGGTGAGGTTGTTGTTTTTAGAGGCTGCCAGCTCTGAACTCTTGCGTCGTTTTGCCGAGGCGCGACGCCCGCACCCGATGGCAAGCGAAGGACACTCTCTGGAAGAAAGTATCAAACTTGAACGTATCAAGCTGAACCCTCTGGCAGAGCAATCGCGCAGAATAGATACGACCAGTCTCAGGCCAAATGCTTTACGAGCTGAGGTCAAGGCCTTTTCTAGCGCCGATCCTCAGCGTTTAAGTTTATTTATTTTTTCTTTTGGTTTTAAGTACGGTATTCCGCAGGAGGCTGACTTTGTTTTTGATGTGCGCTTTCTGCCTAATCCCTACTACGATCCTGTGTTGCGGCCGCTCAATGGTCAAGACAAAGCCATTGTCGATTTTCTAGAGGCTCAACCTATGACTCAAAAAATATTGGATGACCTGTTTTCTTTAATCTCCAATTGGCTTCCATCCTTTATCAGCGATCATCGACACGTGCTCAGTATTGCGATTGGCTGCACAGGTGGTCAGCATCGTTCAGTTTACCTTGCCGAGGAACTTGCTAAAAAACTCAGTCCACTTCATCCCACATGGGTCGTTCATAGGTCACTGGAGGCATGAGTTCAATTCAAGCTCACCACAACGCGCAGCCCACCATCACGGTTGCTTTAACGGGTGCTTCTGGAATGCCTTATGGGCTGAGACTCCTTGAAGCATTGGTTCAGAGTGGCGCACAGATTTATTTACTGTACTCTCAAGCCGCTCAAATTGTGGCCAAGCAAGAACTTGATCTTTCCCTGCCATCACGCGCTGCAGATGCAGCCCAATGGTTAAGCGAGCGCTATGGTGCAGCAGAGGGACAGCTAAGGGGTTTTGGTCGGGAAGAATGGTTTGCTCCCGTTGCTTCAGGTTCTAACCCTCCTGATGCAATGGTGGTATGTCCATGCAGCATGGGAACACTTGCAGCCATTGCGATGGGTTTATCTGACAATCTGATTGAACGAGCGGCCGATGTCGTTTTGAAGGAAGGGCGCAAGCTTGTTCTAGTGCCACGTGAAATGCCCTTTTCAGCCCTGCATCTTGAAAACATGTTGAAATTGGCAAGGATGGGAGCCGTCATTCTGCCCCCCAATCCGGGGTTCTATCATCACCCTCAAACCATTCAGGATTTAGTGGATTTCGTGGTGGCGCGCATATTGGATCAGATCGGAATTCTGCATTCGCTGGGTCCACGCTGGGGAGAGGAGCCTGCCATGCTGGCAGATAAAAACCGAGAGGCTTAATTCTTTTTTAGACCTTGCAGCAATTTTCGTAGTGGTGCAGGTAAGCCTGACTCTAGCGCTTTCTCCAAGGTAAACCATTTTCTAGGAGCTTGATTGGGCTCCGATATCTCGAGATTGTGGTCCTTGTTTAATGCAGTGCATCTAGCCTTTTGTATGGTTAAAAAGAGCTTGAAATGGGTGAAGCTGTGTTCAATGAGCTGGGTCTCTGTATCCGTTAGTAAATTGGCTTCAAGTTCGGGGCAGAGATTTTCGGGCAGGCACCATAGGCCACCCCAGATGCCGGAGGGGGGGCGTAGCTCCAACAGGAATTCTTCGGCTCCGGGGCCGGACCGAATAGTGTTTTCCGCGGCTACTGATCCTGGGCCGCGAACAATCATCCAGGCCCTGGCGTAACGCTCGAAACGTGGCTTGCTCGGTCGCGGCTCGGGATACTTCTCTATCATTCCTAAGCGAAGGGCTTCGCAGGTTTCTTGCAAAGGGCACAGCACACATTTTGGGCGAGTGCGGGTGCAGAGTGTTGCGCCGAGGTCCATGAGTCCTTGCGTGTAAGCTTGGATTTTACTTTCGGGCAGAAGAGATTCGGCGAGAACCCACATTTTATTTTCTATTGCTTTGGCGCCAGGAAAGCCTTGAATGGCGAAGTGACGGGCCAATACGCGCTTAACGTTTCCGTCCAGGATTGCGGCGCGGTGACCCGATGAAAATGCCGCGATAGCTGCGGCGGTTGATCTGCCGATGCCGGGAAGTTTTTCTAGCTCAATTGGGCATGTGGGCAATTGAGCTAGATTTTGCGCAATAAGGCTTTGCGCGGTTTTGTGCATATTGCGAGCACGTGCGTAATAGCCCAGGCCACTCCAATGCGCCATGACTTCATCGACAGGCGCTAATGCAAGCGCAGGAATGGCTGGGAAGCGCGCCATAAAGCGCTGGTAGAAGGGAATGACGGCAGTGACCTGTGTTTGCTGCAACATGATCTCAGACACCCAAATACGATATGGATCTGTTGTGTTCTGCCAGGGCAGATCATGCCTACCATGCTGTTCCTGCCATGCTATAAGGCGAGCAGAAAAACTCTCACTATCCATCAATCCTGTCTAGACTCGGTCATGGGCAACTAACCAAGACCATTCTTCCTCAGTAAATAAACGCGAGCGCACCAAAAAGCGTAATCCCTCTGAGCCTTCTAAAGAAAACATTCCACCTCGGCCCGGAACGACATCGATGGTCAATTGGGTATGTTTCCAATATTCAAATTGTGATTGGCTGATGTAAAAGGGGTGGCCTGCAATATGACCCATTAATTTATCGCTATCGCCCACCAGAAATTCCCCTAAGGGAAAGCACATGGGCGCGCTGCCGTCACAACATCCCCCTGATTGATGAAACATCACAGGGCCATGTTTACTCACTACCAAATCTAATAAATCCAAACAAGCTTGCGTCGCACATACTTGAGGCACGTCTACGAATGCCCCTATTGGCCCTGGCATCGCACTATTGGGCGGAGCGATATATTGCTGAAGCATTGCTTTCTCCTCTTGGGGAAATCACCCAAGTTTTTTGGATCGTGTCCGAAATCATACCAAGTAAAAACGCGGTGAACCCTTTTAGAGGAACACCGCGCATTCAGCTCTAGCTCAAACAACCAGGATCAGAAGAATCCAAGTGCGTCCTCGCTGTAGCTCACCAAGAGGTTCTTGGTTTGCTGATAGTGATCCAACATCATCTTGTGGTTTTCGCGGCCGATACCAGACTGCTTGTAGCCACCAAATGCTGCGTGAGCGGGGTAGGCATGGTAACAGTTGGTCCAAACACGACCCGCTTGAATGCCACGGCCCATGCGGAATGAAGTATTCATTTCACGGGTCCAAACACCAGCGCCCAAACCATACAGGGTGTCATTAGCAATCGATAAGGCTTCTGCTTCATCCTTGAAGGTGGTCACAGAAACGACTGGGCCAAAGATTTCTTCTTGGAAAATACGCATTTTGTTGTTGCCTTTGAATACAGTAGGCTTAACGTAGTAGCCGCCGCTCAAATCGCCATCCAAGTTATTGCGCTCACCACCGATTAGGCACTGTGCGCCTTCTTGGCGACCAATATCCATGTAGGACAATATTTTTTCCAACTGCTCGTTAGAAGCCTGCGCACCAATCATGGTTGATAGATCAAGAGGATTGCCCTGCTTGATAGCAGCAACACGCTTCAACACACGATCCATAAATTTGTCGTAGATAGATTCTTGAATCAATGCGCGTGAGGGGCAGGTGCAGACTTCACCCTGGTTCAATGCAAACATCACGAAGCCTTCTACAGCCTTGTTGAGGAATGCATCGTCATGCGCCATCACATCAGCAAAAAACACGTTAGGTGACTTGCCACCTAATTCCAAAGTGACGGGGATCAGGTTTTGGCTAGCGTATTGCATGATCAAACGGCCGGTGGTGGTCTCACCAGTGAACGCAATCTTAGCGATGCGGGGGTTAGAAGCTAGAGGCTTACCTGCTTCTAAACCAAAGCCGTTGACGATGTTCACGACGCCTTTAGGAATCAAATCACCGATCAGTTCAAATAATACCAAGATGGAAACGGGAGTTTGCTCAGCGGGTTTCAGCACTACACAGTTACCCGCAGCCAATGCGGGTGCCAACTTCCAAACTGCCATCAGAATGGGGAAGTTCCAAGGAATGATCTGGCCCACAACGCCCAGAGGCTCATGAAAATGATAAGCATAGGTTTGGCTGTCGATTTCGCAAATAGAACCTTCTTGTGCACGGATGCAACCGGCGAAATAGCGGAAGTGGTCAATTGCCAAAGGAATATCAGCCGCCATCGTCTCACGCAAAGGCTTACCGTTATCCCATGTTTCAGCGGTGGCGATCAACTCAAGATTGGCTTCCATGCGGTCAGCAATCTTATTGAGCATATTGGCGCGCTCGGTCGGTGAAGTTTTGCCCCACGCTGCTTTAGCTGCGTGTGCCGCATCTAACGCATGTTCAATATCCTCAGCGGTAGAGCGAGGAATTTCGCAAAAAGCCTTACCGGTCACTGGTGTGGTGTTTTCAAAATACTGCCCCTTCAAAGGCGCAACCCACTCGCCATTGATGAAGTTGCCATAACGTTTTTTGAAAGGGACGGCGAAGCCGTATTTTCCTGGTTCGATAGCGCTCATTAATTTATTCCTCCGAAATTTTTTAAGTGGTGAA
>CAIPTD010000020.1 GCA_903867885.1 uncultured Ferrovum sp.
ACCAATTTTCTTGAGGTGAAGATGCGCCACTTTCTCATCTAAGATCTTTGGCAACACATACAAGCCAATGGGGTACTTACCAGGATTGCTCCACAATTCGATCTGAGCCATGACTTGATTGGTGAAAGAAGCTGACATTACAAAGCTAGGATGACCCGTAGCACAACCCAAGTTTACCAAGCGGCCTTCAGCCAAGACGATAATGCGCTTACCATCCGGGAAGGTAACCATATCCACTTGAGGCTTCACGTTTTCCCAATGGTAGCCGCGTATTGAGGCAATTTCGATCTCTGAATCAAAGTGCCCAATGTTGCAAACGATTGCATCATTCTTCATACGCTTCATGTGGTCATGGGTGATCACGCTCACGTTACCGGTTGCCGTTACGAAGATATCGGCTTTATCGGCCATCTCATCCATGGTCACGACACGGTAACCTTCCATGGCGGCTTGCAGGGCGCAGATTGGGTCGATTTCAGAAATACATACCGTTGCACCCATGCGTGACAAGGACTGAGCACTGCCCTTGCCCACATCACCATAACCAGCAACAACAGCCAACTTACCGGAAATCATCACATCCGTCGCACGCTTCAAGCTGTCGACCAAGGACTCGCGGCAACCATACAAGTTATCAAACTTGGATTTGGTTACAGAATCGTTGACGTTAAAAGCGGGAACTTTCAATTCGCCTTTTTTGACCATTTCATTTAAACGATGCACACCAGTGGTGGTCTCTTCAGAGATACCGCGAATGTCTGCGAGTAAATGCGGAAACTTTTGGTGGGTGATGAGGGTAAGGTCGCCGCCATCATCCAAGATCATGTTGGGGCGCCAGCCGTTGGGCCCGAAGATGGATTGCTCTACGCACCACCAAAACTCTTCTTCGGTCTCGCCTTTCCAAGCAAAAACAGGAATCCCCACTGCTGCAATTGCTGCAGCGGCTTGATCTTGGGTAGAGAAAATATTGCAAGAACTCCAACGCACTTCAGCGCCTAGATCAATCAGTGTTTCAATCAACACTGCGGTCTGAATGGTCATGTGCAGGCAACCCGAGATGCGCGCGCCTTTAAGAGGAAATTTGCCCGCGTATTCTTCACGCAGCGCCATCAGGCCGGGCATTTCGTTTTCGGCAATGCCGATTTCTTTGCGGCCCCAGGCTGCGAGGGAAATATCGGCGACTTTGTAGTCGGGACCTGAAACGTTTGGAACTGCGCTCATGAAAAGACTCCTAAAAAATCTTACTAAAAGGTTAACTAACTTGTTTTATCCGGCAAAACCGTGTGCTTTAGCCTCACTCTTGAGCGCATCCACTTTATCAGTGGCTTCCCAAGTGAATTCCGGCTCTTCGCGGCCGAAGTGGCCATATGAAGCGGTTTTACCGTAGATGGGGCGCAGCAAGTTCAGAGATTGGATGATCCCTTTGGGACGCAAATCAAATACATTTTGCACAACCTCGGCAATAGACTCATCCGAGATCGCTCCAGTTCCATAAGAATTCACCATTAAGCTCACGGGGCGAGCGACACCAATTGCGTAAGCAACTTGCACTTCACACTTTGAAGCCAATCCCGCAGCCACGATATTCTTTGCTACATACCGCATAGCGTAAGCGGCTGAACGGTCAACTTTGGATGGATCTTTACCCGAAAACGCGCCGCCACCATGGTGGGCGGCACCGCCGTAGCTATCCACAATGATCTTACGGCCTGTGAGACCGCAATCCCCCATCGGGCCGCCAATGACAAAGCGACCGGTAGGGTTAATCAGGTAGCGGGTGTCTTTTAGCATTGAAGCAGGAATCACAGGCTTCACGATTTCTTCAATCACAGCCTCGCTCAACTGAGCGTGCGATACATCGGGATCGTGTTGAGTGGAAAGCACCACGGTTTCAATGTGGCTGGGCTTACCGTCTACATAACGTACGCTGACCTGACTTTTTGCATCTGGGCGCAGGAATTTTAGGCGGCCATCTTTACGCACTTCGGCTTGTCGCTGAGTTAAACGGTGAGCCAAATGAATCGGCAAGGGCATCAGTACATCGGTCTCATCACAGGCGTAGCCAAACATCAGGCCTTGGTCACCCGCACCCTGGTCTAGATCCATTCCAGCGCCTTCGTCCACGCCCTGAGCAATATCAGGAGACTGACGATTGAGCGCAGTCAATACGGCACAAGTCTGGTAATCGAAACCAATTTCTGAGCTGTTGTAACCAATTCGTTGAATCGTATCGCGCGCGATGTCGATATAGTTCACATGGGCATGAGTGGTGATTTCGCCTGAAATCACGCATAGGCCCGTGCTCACCAAAGTTTCACAAGCCACGCGAGCATGCGGGTCCTGCGCTAGAATTGCATCTAGAACAGCATCAGAAATCTGATCGGCGACTTTATCCGGATGTCCTTCGGATACCGATTCCGATGTGAAAAGGTAATTACTCAAGAGTGTTCTCCGACTCATATCAACATAACCCTCCAGTATACGCATCCTTTGTGAAATATTTTAGTCACAGTTTTTCAATATTTGAGCTTTCTTTATGTGGCTAAGCCGCGCGACCCAGGGCCTGGTGTGGCTACTTTCCTTGCCTCCTTACCGGTGGATTAGGAGATTGGCCATTCCACTTGGCCTGATCGCATGGTATTGCGCCGGGGAAAGAAGGCGTATCACCTTGATTAATCTACGTTTATGCTTTCCCGAGTGGTCTGAAACAAAACGTATTCAGATTGGCAAAGCCCATTTCATCGCCTTCATTCGCTCCATCTTATCTATTGGCTTGCAGTGGTATGCCTCCCGCGCGCGATTGCAAAAGGAGGTGCGCTTAATCAATGTTCATTATTGGGATGCAGTACGAGACCGCCCCGTAATTTTGTTGGCTCCACATTTTTTAGCCTTGGACGTCATTGGCATCCGGTTGAGTGCGGAGTACCCCCTAATGGCGCTATTTGGAAAACACAAGAATGCGCAGATTAATGAACTGATATCTGTTAAACGCACACGTTTTTCAGGGGGCTTTTTATATTCTCGGCAACAGGGATTAAGACAAGTGATCAAAGATCTTAAAGCGCCTCGCGCGTTTTATTACTTGCCGGACCTTGATTTTGGTTCTAAAGAATCCCTTTTTCTGCCTTTTTTTGGCATTCCTACTGCCACGACCCCTGCCTTATCCCGGCTTGCCAAATTAACGGGCGCTACAATTATTCCTTGCGTTCCCCGAGAACGCGCCGACAAACTTGGCTACGAAGCGTGTTTTTATCCTGCTTGGGATCATTTTCCCAGCGATGATCCCGTTGCTGACACCCTGCGCATGAATGCCTTTGTTGAAGAAAGAGTGCGCGAAATACCTGAGCAATATCTGTGGTCTCATAAGCGTTTTAAAACACGCCCACCAGGGGAACCCAGTTTTTATGGCGACGATACCCATTAAGCTTAAAAGCCTGAAAGAGTATGATTAGGCTGTGATCAAAATTGAGGCGGTATGAAGTTAGCGTTTACCAAAATGCAGGGATTGGGTAATGACTTTGTGATGCTAGACGGAGTAAGGCAGTCGTTTAGTTTAAGTTCTACCGAAATTCAAGCGATCGCGGATCGGCGCTTTGGGATCGGTTGCGATCAAATCCTGATCGTTCATCCTGCGCATTCTCCCGAACATGCTTTTCGCTATCAAATCTTTAATGCTGATGGCTCAGAGGTAGAAAACTGCGGAAACGGAGCACGTTGTTTTGCCCGTTTTGTATTGGAGCAGGGGCTCACCACTGAAAACCAGATCACAGTTGAAACCTTAGGAGGAGTGATCACACTCCACTGCCTAGAAGACGGTAAAGTGACTGTAGATATGGGCGAACCTAAAACATCACCTCAAGATTTACCCATGATGAGTTCTGTTGCGGGGCCTTTTCAGCAACTTGAACTCAATGGCGTTCATCGAGACATTACCGTGATTTCGATGGGCAACCCGCATGCAGTGCAACGTGTACCAGATTGTGCCCATGCTCCCGTGGCGATTGAAGGCCCCTTAACCGAGCATCACCGCGTATTCCCTAAGCGGGTCAACGCCGGCTTCATGCAAGTTGTTGATCGCGGCACCATTGAGTTGCGCGTTTGGGAGCGCGGTGCGGGTGAAACCCTTGCCTGCGGAACCGGCGCCTGTGCCGCGGTTGCCAGCGGGATTTTGAGGGGATGGCTAGATCATCAAGTTGAGGTTCATACTCACGGTGGTGATTTAAAGATTGAATGGCAGGGGCCCGGTCATCATTTATATATGACGGGTGACGCTAAAACCAGCTTCTCGGGGCACATGGACCCCTCTGAACTCATAAGGAATAGACCATGACTTTGCAGTCTGATGAGGTGTGCGCATGGTTGCGTACCCAACCCCATTTTTTCGATCAACACCCTGAATTTTTGCCTACCGCTAAGCGGGAGTCAGAAAATGGGCAAGTGGTTTCTCTTTTAGATCGGCAACTCCCTGCCCTGCGCGACCGCAATCGAATTCTTGAAACGCGGCTAGCAGAGTTAATTGACATTGCGCGCGAAAACGATGCCCTGTCTGACAAAGTGCAGTCCTTCGCTATTGAAATCATGTCTAAGCGCGAGCCAGAACACGTGGCCGATGCTATTTTGGAAGGACTCCGTGAAGGCTTTAAAATACCTTATGTTTCAATGCGTCTTTGGGGACATGCATTAGGACGAGACGACAGTGCGTGGAGACAACCCGTATTGGCTGAACTCCAAACTTTTGCGGTAGGCATGAGCCATCCCGTTTGCGGTCATCACCCCATTTACGAAGTGAATCGTTGGTTTGGAGAGGATGCCCCACGTCTCAAATCTTTTGCTCTCGCTCCTTTAGGCCATCCTGCATTTGGCTTACTGGTGCTGGCCTCTGAAGAAGCGGATCGCTTTTATCCAGAAATGGGCACCTTGTTTCTGGGACGTTTAGCCGCCCTTGCAACCGCAGCCATTGAAAGCTGTGCCTCATTGGTTTACCACGAGGCATAGTTAAAAATGAATGAGGCTTGGTCGAATCCGGTCAACGCCTTTTTGGCAGAACTCACTAGTACGCGTCGGCTTTCTCATCATACTGTTTCAGCGTATAGACAGGATTTAGAAGGCCTTGCAGATTTGCTCGCTTCTACCCCCCCAGAAGATGTAGGCCCCAGCACCTTGCGACGCGAACTCGCTCGGGCACATTCGGCGGGGATATCAGGGCGCAGTCTGGCGCGCCGCCTCTCTGCTTGGCGAAGCTTTTTTGATTGGTTACACCCCAGCCTTTCCAAACCTAATCCTGCGCGCGGAATCCGCGCACCACGTTCAGAAAAGCGCCTACCTTCCGCACTGGGGGTGGATGCCGCAGCAAGCTTAATGCATCCCGCGCCGATCCCTAAAGCCCAAGCATCCCAGACCGCCCACCCATCTTGGCTGCGTGTTCAAGATCGCGCGCTATTTGAATTGCTCTATTCATCAGGGCTGCGCTTAGCGGAATGTGTGGGATTAGATTTGGATCGCCTCGATACCCGTCAAGGGCTTGTCACTGTATTAGGTAAGGGCAGCCGCACCCGAACTGTTCCTGTGGGAAGTGCGGCACTAGAGGCCATTGCGCTCTGGCTCAATGTTCGGGCACAGGAAGGCATTGGTACAGAAGAAAGTGCTGTGTTTATTGGCGCCCGAGGGCGACGCATTTCTCCCAGAACTGTGCAAGAACGTTTGGCACGCCATGGCGAACGTTTGGGTTTACCACAGCGTATTCATCCTCATATGCTCAGGCATTCTTGCGCCTCACATGTACTACAATCCAGCGCGGACCTAAGAGCAGTCCAAGAACTGCTGGGGCATGCCAGTATCGCTTCCACACAAATTTATACGCATCTTGATTTTCAGTCACTCGCCCTGGCTTACGATAAAGCGCATCCCCGGGCCCAACGCACTTCGCCGCAAGGCAACCAACAAGGAGAAGCCCATGAAGTACCGTCGTCTCGGCCATTCCGGCCTGAAAGTTAGCGAACTCTCTTTGGGTTCTTGGGTGACTTACGGGAATCAAATGGATGCAGGCCTGGCCGCTGATTGCATGGCTGCCGCCTTTGAAGCGGGCGTGAATTTCTTTGATAACGCCGAAGTGTACGCCAAGGGTGAAGCCGAAGAAGTGATGGGTGAAGCCTTTCGACGACTGGATTGGGATCGCGATTCTTTTATTGTTTCTAGCAAGTTTTTTTGGGGGATCAATGACGGCGCAAATAGAAAGAATACGCTTAACCGCAAATACTTATTGAATGCAATTGAAGGCTCACTGGATCGATTTGATCTTGATTATCTTGATTTAGTTTTCTGCCACCGTCCCGATCCCGAAACCCCGATTGAAGAAACCGTTTGGGCCATGCATGACATGATTGACCGCGGTTTGGCTTTGTACTGGGGAACCTCTGAATGGTCTGCACAGGATTTTCTGGCTGCATGGGAAATTGCTGACCGTCACCATTTGCGCAAACCCATTATGGAACAACCGCAATACAATCTGTTTCATCGCGATCGCGTAGAAGTGGAATATGCCCGATTATATGAGCACTGCGGTTTAGGCCTTACTACTTGGAGCCCTTTGGCTTCAGGGGTATTGACCGGAAAATATCGCGACGGCATTCCAGCTGGTAGCCGGGGTACCTTGAAGGGTTACGAGTGGCTTCAAAACGAACTCTCCGATGAAGGCAAACGGGCAGCTGCAGAGCGACTGCGCCCCATTGCAGAAGAAATAAATTGTAGCTTGGCTCAGCTTTCCATTGCATGGTGTTTGCTTAATCCTCGCGTAAGCACTGTGATCACAGGGGCTAGCCGACCAGAACAAGTGTCAGAGAACATGAAAGCCGTTGATGTTGCTGATCAAATCGACGACGCAATGAAAGCCCGAATCGAAAAGGCTGTTGCCGGTTGAAACGCTCGTGCGTGAATAAATAGGCGTAGTGGATCGATTCAGTATGCAATGCGCTTAGATCGAAATGCGCTTCCATGCACCGGACCGCCAACGCGCGAACAACATTACGGCAAGGAGTAAAATATATATTAAGGCGGCGATCCAGCCGCCTAAGGCTCCCCATCCATACTGCGGCAGAAAGTTCACATAGCCCTCGCCCGAAGCAAACGACAGCGCATGCGTGAGCGGTAAAAAAAACAACCAACTGGCCAACAATAGCCAAACCGTAGGTACGCGCACATCCCCTGCTCCGCGCAAACAAAAAGCACAGACTAGATTAATGGCATCAAACAATTGATACCCTGCTGCCACCCAGAGCAGGCCACTCGCCAAGGCCAAGGTGGCAGGCCCATTGGGGTCTAGCGGATCGATAAACCCTGCCAGCATTGCGGGCCCAAGCCATGCAAATATCAGTCCCAAGCCACCCATATAGGCCATTGCAATCAGTATCGTTCGATTACCGAGCTTCATCGCCCACTCTCTATCTCCTGCCCCAATCGATTGTCCCACTAGGGTCGTACCTGCCATACCAATACCAATTGACGGCAGATAGCCGATTGAAGTCAACATCATCACCAACTGAGTGGCGGCACCATCTATCGCCCCCAGCTTTGACATCATCATCTGAAACAGTGCAAATCCGATGACATCCACCGCGGGAAATAAACCTGTTGGTACACCCATGTGAATCACTTTTAAAAAATCTTTTGCCTTGCTGCGCCAATGTTGGCGTGTCTCAAAACTGCGTTGAAAAGTAGGCCCCAAGAATATCGCTAAGCCTACGATCACTCCTAAGAGTTGCGCCAGAGTGGTCCCATAGGCCGCACCTGCAACGCCCAGACCGAACACATTGATACACAGCGCATTAAAAAAAACATTTCCTATTGCTGTAATAGCCATGATGAGCAAGGTAATGCGAGGCTGACTGATGCCATTAAAAAACCCCGTCAAGGCCCAAAGTGCGACAGAAAAGGGGCCACCCCATAAACGAGGGCCCCAGAATGCCAATGCCTGGGTTTCAATTCCTGACGCAAGGCCAAAGGGATGCAAAATAGGAAAAGACAATGCAGCAAAGAGCCCGCAAAGCGGTGTGGTCGCGAGAGACAGCCATAAGGCTGCCCAAGTGACTCGAGCAGCCTGATCGCGCTGGCCGGCTCCATAGGCTTGGGCCACCAACGTTTGAATGCCAAGCCCAACGCCCCCCACCACAAAAAGACACATCATCACCAAGAAAAATATTGCCCCTACCGCCGCTGTGGCCTCGGTTGAAATACGCGATACAAACCAAGTATCAGTGAGATTTAAAACTGCTTGTAAGGCGCTATTGAGAAACATCGGCCATGCAAGATTGAGCACTGCGCCCAGATCAACATGGCGCTGACCTTCTCTGTCCCAACGAACAGCAGGGACAAGGAATGAGGAAGGCTTCATTGCATTCATTTGGCTGAAAACCAAGCGCGCAAAGCACGAGAGTATTCAGGGGCAGCAAACCATAACACCACAGCAAAGATCGCCGTGGCCAAAGCGCACGCTTGAAACACGTTGAGGATGCTCGCCCCCCAGGAAAACAATAAGATTGCCATGACAGAGGAAAGAATCATCGCAAACGCATTCATGACATTATTCGCAGCAATCATGCGTGAAACCTGTTTGGGATCCGAGCGTGATTGAATGAAAGCATAGAGCGGCACGATATAAATCCCAGCGCTCAAGCCCATTCCGATGAGGGTCAGAATAATGGCTACGCCGATAGGGGAAAGTAAGAAAACTATGACGCCGATCGAGGGTAACGGTGTATTGGCAGTTGGTTCAATGGCGCTCGATATTAGAGGTAACACACCCGCACATACTGTCATACCGACCAACCCAAGAATTACCAACCCCAGATTGATACCTTGCTTTGAACATCGCTCACACAATAATGACCCAACCCCAATCCCTGCCGATAAGGCCGCAAGGAGCAAGACGGTGACAGTCTCATCTCCATTTAAAATCTCTTTGGCGTAGGATGGAAATTGGGTTAAAAACGTGGCCCCATAAAACCAGAACCACGAGTTGGCAAGGAGTGCCATCCACATGGTGCGGTCGCGCTGAGCCACTAAAATATTGCGCCACGTTTCGCCCAATAGGTTGGCGTTGAGTTTGAGATCAGGATCGGCTGAGGGCGCAAGCGGAATCCAACGGCAGCTGATATAGCCTGCCATTGCCAAAAAAAGAGTAGCAATACAAATTGGCAGTACACCGATTTCATGAGAGGCCACCAAGCCCCCGCCTAGAAGGGTACCCAACAAAATAGCCAGGAACGTGCCCATTTCAACTAAACCATTCGCACCCACTAACTGGGTTGACTTGAGATGCTGAGGCAGTAAGGCATATTTGGCGGGGCCAAAAACAGTGCTATGGCAACCCATCAGAAAGAGCGCTATGAACAAGAGTTCTGCACGATTGCTTATAAAACCCACTGCTCCCAACAGCATGATGCCAATTTCTGCAAGTTTGACCCATCGCATGAGTCCTGTTTTCTCGAACTTATCTGCCCACTGACCTGCACTGGCTGATAAAAAAATATAGGGCAAAATAAATAGCGCTGCGGCAAGGTTGATCAGGATGGGCCCGCTTAAACCCAAAATGCTTCCTCCGCGGTAGGCTAGCACAATCACCATGGCGTTCTTGAACACGTTGTCGTTTAAGGCCCCCAGAAACTGGGTAATGAAGTAAGGTAAAAAATAGCGCGAGCGCAAGAGCGCAAACTGGCTATCTTCCTGACTGTGCTCCTGATTCATTTAGATTTACACCTTGCGCAATCACTATGTGTAATTTGTTTGGGACTGGTTTGTTGGCATCGCTTAACAAGGACATCCCTCATTCGTTCAATTTTCTGGAACAACGGTGACTCTGCGGTAATCCTTCTTGCCTCGCTGCAAAACCACATTCGTGCCTATGGCTAAGATCAAGGCTTTATTTTCGATCTTTTCTCCGTCTAAACGAATACCGCCTGCCTGAATCATGCGTATTGCCTCGGAGGTACTGGCGGTCAGGCCAGAGCGCTGTAGCGCTTGCGCAATGGGTAAACCTTCAACCGGCGCCTCTAGGCTCACTTCTGGAATGTCCTCAGGGATGGCATTGCCTCTGAATCGGGCTTCAAAATCCTCTAAGGCCCATACCGCCTGATCAGCCCCGTGAAAACGCGCCACCATTTCCTGGCCTAGTTTTACTTTGATATCGCGGGGATTACGGCCCTCATCCACTTCCTTACGCCAAGCTGCAATCGTAGGCAGCGACTCGAATGAGAGGAGTTCTAGGTATCGCCACATCAAGGTATCAGAGACCGACATGAGTTTACCGAACATGTCTCTGGGCGGCTCCATAATGCCAATGTAATTACCCTTAGACTTACTCATCTTATTCACCCCATCCAAACCCTCTAACAGCGGCATGGTAAGAATGCACTGCGGGCGTTGGCCTGCCTGTTTTTGTAATTCCCGTCCCATCAATAAATTAAACTTTTGATCGGTCCCACCCAGTTCGAGATCTGCTTTTAATGCCACAGAGTCATAGCCCTGTACCAATGGGTATAGAAATTCATGGATAGCAATGGGTTGCTCGGCTTTATAGCGCTTTGCAAAATCATCGCGCTCTAACATGCGCGCCACCGTAAGCGAAGCAGCAAGGCGAATCATATCAGCCGAACTCATTTTTCCCATCCACTCCGAGTTAAATGCAACTTGAGTGCGCTCTGGGTCCAATATTTTAAAAACCTGTGTGCGATAGGTGACAGCGTTTTCTGCTATCTGCTCGGGGGTAAGCGGAGGACGGGTATCATTGCGGCCCGTGGGATCGCCGATCAAGCCGGTAAAATCCCCAATCAAAAAAATGATCTCATGGCCTAGTTGCTGTAATGCGCGCAACTTATTGATCAGCACCGTATGGCCCAGATGTAGATCAGGGGCGGTGGGGTCAAATCCCGCTTTGACACGCAGCGGCTTCCCTTCTTTCAGGCGCGCCACAAATTCTTGTTCCGGCAGAAGCTCTTCGCAACCGCGTTTAATTTCAGCTAAATTTTGTTCACTCATCTTTTACATCTCTTTGCACCAAGCCATTGTAAGCTTCATCTTTTTAGACCATACAAAATCATGGCCACACTGCATTCGCCCCACACTTTATCGCAAAAGCCATTCATTGGCCTGATGTCTGGAACCAGCATGGATGGCGTAGACGGCGTATTAGCTCGTTTTGACGAAAGCACCGTCTCTGTTTTGGCCAGTACCCATCTTGCCATGCCAGACGCGCTGAGAGCCGAATGCTTGGCATTGAATCATCCTGGCCAGAATGAATTGCATCGCGCTGCTGTTGCAGGCATCGCCTTATCAAGACTGTATGCTGAGACGGTGGGCCTACTTTTAACCAAGGCAGCCTGCGCAGCCACTGAAGTGGCAGCTATTGGTTGTCACGGCCAAACAGTGCGTCACCAACCCAGTCTTGGTTACACCCTACAATTGGTGAACGGAGCCTTGCTCGCGGAGCTGACGGGCATTACCTCCGTTGTAGATTTTCGTTCGCGTGATATCGCAGCAGGGGGGCAAGGCGCACCATTGGTACCCGCTTTTCATCAAGCTGTATTGGGTTCATCTTCAGCGCACAGAACGATTGTTAACATTGGTGGGTTTTCCAATTTATCGGCATTAAGGCCTGGGCAAGCCGCCCTCGGGTTTGATTGCGGCCCGGGGAATGCCCTAATGGATGCCTGGATTCAAGAGCATCAGGGGCTAAGGTATGATCGAGATGGCGCTTGGGCCCAATCGGGGGCCTTAAATGAAATATTACTGAATTGCTTGCTTGCGCATCCTTTTTTTACACTTTCACCACCCCGTAGCACGGGTCGCGATATGTTTCATTTGCCATGGCTCAAAGAGGTGCTGTCATTCAGTGGGTGTGCTGCTATTCCAGCCCGGGACGTACAACGTACTTTACTGGAATTCACAGCGCGTGCCATTGCAGACGGCATTCAACACTTTACGCCGAGTAGCGCGGAGGTGTTTGTGTGTGGCGGGGGCGCATACAATGCGGCCTTGATGAATCGATTACAAGCCTTACTTGCGCCGCGCCTGGTGAATCTTACTGGAGCAATCGGCATGCAAGAAGATCTGGTAGAAGCGCTGGCATTTGCTTGGCTAGCGCAGCGCACTATTCAGGGAGAAGCCGGTAATTTAAGCAGTGTGACTGGAGCGCAAGGCCCCAGAATACTTGGGGCCGTGTATCCGGCTTAAACTGAGAACGATGAACCGCAACCGCAGGTAGAGGAAGCATTGGGATTGCGGATGACAAACTGCGCACCTTCCAGTCCCTCGGTATAGTCAATTTCAGCGCCAACAAGGTATTGGTAACTCATTGCATCGACTAATAATTGCACGCCGTTTTTTTCCATGACGGTATCGTCTTCATTGAGAACGTCATCAAAGGTGAAGCCGTATTGAAAGCCAGAGCAACCGCCTCCTGATACAAACACGCGTAATTTCAACGCATTGTTCCCTTCTTCATCCAAAAGACTTTGTACCTTAGCGGCAGCGCTATCGGTAAAAATAATGGCGGTTGGCATATCGGTTACTGCGTTCATACTGCTCTCCTGACTACTGTAACGTTAGGTAGATTGCTGGTGCGATTTGAGATCAACAATATTGCCAGAATCTGGCTCATCATGGATCAGTTGACCTGTTAGTTGCGCACCCATGTGAATCTCGATCTTGCGGTAATGTAAATCGCCTGACACGCGCGCTTTGGGCATTAACTCAGCTGAATCGGTAGCAAAAACAGGCCCCAGGATTTCACCGTTAATCACTACTCGCGGTGCGTGAATTTCTCCCTCAACGCGACCTGACTCACTCACGATGAGCGTAGACCCAACCTGACCTTCGCTATGGATCGTCCCTTTAACTACGCCATCCACGCGCATTCCACCTTTAAAGCTAATGTCGCCAACGATGGTTGTTCCCGACCCTATGAGGCTATCAATCGGGGCTGCTTTACTTTGGTTTCCGAACATAAAACGGTTCCTTGTTAGGGCATGGGCAGTGACAGAACAGCCGTGGGGTTTGAGTCGCCGTTGCGCCACACTTCTGCATAAATCATACTTGCCGATTTTGCAGGGGCGCCTCGAAATGTTCCCTCTACTTCTTGATAATACTTGAAACTAAGAAGTTGCGTGCTGTCGTTTGGTTTTGTTGCGATAGGCTGCACTTCTACTCTCTCGCCATTCGCATTTTGCAACTTTAATATGACTTTTCCTTGAAATGGGCGTGCTTGATTGCCCGCATTGGCCACCAACAGGTGCCAGCGATATTCATTGGGTACTGCGCCTGGCTGTACTTTAAATCCACTTAACTTTAACCCTTCGTTGGAGGTGGGCGTACCCCCTGTCGCCGCTGGATTTTTTAGATTACGTAGTGATGCCAAATCTTCTTTTAGATGTAAATTTTCTTCGCGTAGGGCGGCAAGTTCTTGGGCGAGGTTTTGACGGGCGGCTTTTTCTTCGTTCTGTAAGCGCTCTTGCACCACTTTTGTTTCGTTGGCTTCAGCCATTTGTTGCTCAACAACACGGTGTTCAGCCTCAAGTGCTCGGGTATCCACATTCATGTGATACGGACCCAATAATGGCCAGCCCAGGATATGCGAAGCAAGAGAAACTGCTCCCAACAAGACTAGATTCCAGATCACCAAACTGCCCCAGCGCAGCCACCACGGTCTTTGCGGCTGCAAAGACATTTTGACCTGATGACTCCCTAGGTTGGATCGGAGTGAGCGTTTAATCTTAGGCAACATGATTCAATCCGCCTGGCCCATTAAGGGAGAACAGGTAAACCTTCAAGTCCTAGTGTTTCTTTGAAACCAAACATCAGATTGAGGTTGTGCACGGCCTGTCCAGCAGCCCCTTTTACAAGGTTATCAATTACAGAAAGAACAACTACCGTATCCTGCCCTTGCGGCCTATGGATTGCAATCCTGCATAGGTTGGATGCCCTGACAGATCGTGTTTCAGGATGGCTGCCTGAGGGCAGAACATCTACAAAGGGCTCGCCCCGATAACGTTTTTCATATAAATCTTGAAGATCAAGTTCTGTTTGCGGATGGGTTAAACGTGCATACAGCGTAGCGTGAATTCCGCGGATCATAGGCGTGAGGTGGGGCACAAACGTCAACCCTACTCGTTTGTTGGCTGCATTGCTTAGCCCCTGAGAAATCTCAGGAAGATGACGATGGCCTGGCACAGCATAAGCCTTAAAGTTGTCCGCTGCTTCAGCAAACAAGGCCCCGACTTCGGCTTTACGCCCTGCTCCTGATACACCTGATTTTGCGTCTGCGATCAGGTGATCGGTATCGACAATGCCAGCCTCTATGAGTGGAAGAAAGCCCAGTTGCACCGCTGTAGGGTAACACCCGGGGTTAGCCAACACCCGCGCCTTACGAATAGCTTCTCGATTTACTTCTGGCAATCCGTATATCGCTTCTGCCACCAAGTCTGGGCAGGCATGGCTCATGCGATACCAATGCTCCCATTCGGCCACATCCTTAATTCTAAAATCAGCAGAAAGATCTATGATGCGAACCCCTGCCTCTACTAAGGTTCTTGCCTGTTCCATCGCAATACCATTGGGGGTAGCAAAGAACACGACATCACAGTGTTCTAAACCGGCCTGGCCTGGGTCAGAAAAAACCAGATCCACATGACCACGCAAACTGGGGAACAGATCCGCTACAGCTTGCCCTGCTTCCTTACGCGAGGTAATGGCATGGAGCTGAACTTCAGGGTGGCGCGCTAATATGCGCAATAATTCCACCCCGGTATATCCCGTACCACCCACAATACCAACTTTAATCATGCTTCATTCCTCAAGTTAAAAAGGCCATTCACCCTGGACGGGTTGAATGGCCTTCCAAATGGGGAGGGCACCCAAAGGGAGCCCATCTACCATTAACGTTTGGAGAACTGCTTACGACGGCGTGCTTTGTGCAGACCGACTTTCTTACGCTCAACTTCACGGGCATCGCGGGTGACAAAACCAGCAGCGCTTAATGTGGGCTTGAGTTCGGCATTGAAGTCAATCAGGGCACGAGTAATGCCGTGACGCACTGCACCCGCCTGACCGGATTCACCGCCACCCATTACATTCACCAAAACATCAAATGTTGCACCGTTGTTGGTGAGTTCAAGAGGTTGACGAACGACCATGCGACCCGTTTCACGCGAGAAATACTGATCAATCGGTTTATCGTTCACAACGATCACACCTGAACCCGGCTTGATAAAAACACGGGCTACAGCACTTTTGCGACGGCCTGTGCCGTAATAATAAGAACCAATCATGACTGACCTCAGAAATCCAGTGGCTTGGGCTGTTGGGCTGCATGGGGGTGACTATCACCCGCATACACTTTCATCTTCTTGATCATGGCGTAACCGAGGGGGCCTTTAGGCAACATACCTTTTACAGCCTTCTCGAGCACACGATCCGGGAAGCGAGCCTGCAGCTTACGGAAATTGGTTTCGTAAATACCGCCAGGGTAACCCGAGTGACGGTAGTACATTTTGTCTTCGGCTTTGTTGCCGGTGACGCGGATTTTCTCGGCGTTGAGCACGATGATAAAATCACCGGTATCGACGTGAGGGGTATAGATGGCTTTATGCTTGCCACGCAAGCGCAGCGCGATTTGGCTGGCGAGACGACCTAGAACGCGGTCTGTGGCATCAACCACATACCAATCGTGTTGTACGGTCTCGGCTTTTGCAGAAAAGGTCTTCATGACGGCTATTTAACAGTGTCTTTGTCCGAAGTAATCCTCGACTTTATAGCAAAACCCATTCACATGTCAAATGTTGTGCTCTTTCCATGAGGAGGGCTGCGCCAGTATTGGGGCGGGGCTTTAACACTTGCTCCCAGTTCTGCCGCCGCATGCCAAGGCCAGCGTGGATCCCACAGCAGTGCGCGGGCAATGGCCACCATATCTGCCTGACCCTGTTTGATGATATTTTCAGCCTGTAGGGCTTCGGTAATCAGCCCCACCGCTATGACGGGCAAGCCACTACTTTCTCTTACGGCCTGAGCATACGGCACTTGATACCCCGGCTTGAGGTCTATTTTTTGAAGAGGGGATAAGCCACCCGACGACACATCAATAAAGTCACAGGCCCGTTCCCGCAGTTCGGCACTCAATTCTAATGTGCCCTCCAGACTCCATCCATCTTCCACCCAGTCCGTAGCTGAAATCCGAATTCCAACAGGAATAAAGGCCGGCACAGCATTGCGAACGGCGTCATACACTTCTAATGGAAAGCGCAAACGGTTTTTAAGGCTACCCCCGAATTGATCGGTGCGTTGGTTGGAAAGCGGGGATAAAAATTGATGTAATAAGTAGCCATGGGCCGCATGTACTTCAATCGCTTGGATGCCGATCCGCGCTGCCCGCTGGGCGGCCTGAACAAAAGCCTCTCGAATCCCCTTAAGCTCTTCCGTAGTTAGGGCATGAGGAACACGATCAGTCTCATTGTACGGAATGGCTGAAGGTGCTTTAGTTTGCCAACCACCTTGTAAAACCGAAACTTGAGCCCCCCCTTTCCATGGAGCGGCGCAGGCCGCCTTCCGCCCGGCATGCCCCAGTTGAATTCCTATAGGGGTTGAAGTGTAGGTTCGCACTCCTTCTAATATTTTGCTGAGCGCACGTTCGTTCTCATCGGTATACAGACCTAAGCAGTGAGGCGTAATGCGACCTTCAGGACTCACACCTGTTGCTTCCAGTAAAACTAAGCCCACACCGCTCGCGGCAAGGTTACCAATATGCATTTGATGCCATGCTTGCGGGGTTCCATCCACACAACTGTATTGACACATTGGGCTCGCAATAATGCGATTGCTCAGGGCCAATGAACCCAAAGTCATGGGGCTAAATAGGCGAGAAGTCATCTTTACTTGGTCATGAATATATTGACAAGTGAATTCCTGAAGCGCTATGAGGTGTTAGCAGTCCTACCCCTTATAAAACCGTTGAAACGGCTTCTCGTTTGAGAGGTTTAATTTTAGGTAGTCGCAATTTTTTAGCCTGCCGCAAATCCCATTGCAACTGCATCCCCAACCAAAAATCTGGGGATGTCCCTAACCAAGAAGCAAGGCGCAATGCCATCGATGCAGTTAATCCCGATTTTGCATTGAGCACCTTAGACAAGGTTGTACGAGAAATATGCAATTGCTCGGCAGCTTGCTCAATTCGCATGCCTTCTGGCAACCATTCTCTGAGCACTTCCCCTGGATGCGCTGGGTTGTACATACTCATCATCTTCTCCTAATGATAATCTTGATAATCCACTAACTCCACATCGCCCTCATCAAACTTGAAGGTAATGCGCCAATTGCCGCTCACACTCACAGACCAGTGACCCCTGAAATTACCGCTCAAAGAATGCAACTTCCAGTTAGGGGCATTCATATCACGTTCATCTTTAGCTACATTTAATGCGGTCAATAGAATTTGTAACTTTTTAGCATGGTGCGGCAAAATCCCCGACCGCTTACCCTGCTCAAAAAAATCCTTTAGCCCTTTGTGTTTGAAAGATTTTATCATGAATTAATGTAGCGCGTTAATTAACTGTTTACAAAATTTTAGCACTCAATATAAGCATTTGCAATGAAAACGACATGGGGTATTAGCAGGCCTGTAGTCTCCCCCTAAATACGGACAGTTTGTAAGTGGAGTTTTCTGTTGATTATGGCAACATAACAACAGGAGGCTCAGATGAAGAAGTCACGATTTACAGAAACGCAGATAGTTGGAATTTTGAAGGAAGCTGAGGGTGGAATTGCGATTGCAGAAGTTCTGCGAACCCATGGCATCAGTGCCCCAACGTTCTATAAGTGGCGCTCCAAGTATGGTGGCCTTGAAGCCTCTGAATTGAAGCGGATCAAAGAGTTAGAACAGCAGCTATCAGAATATAAAACCATGGTTGCTGAGCTGAGTCATGACAATCGGGCACTTAGGAATCTGATCGAAAAAAAGCTTTAACGCCAACGGATAAGAGGGAAGCGGTGGATTATCTGGTTGGCGAGGAAGATTTACCCGTATCAAGGGCATGCCGGTATTTGGGTTTAGCCAGATCCTGCTATTACAAGCGCCCAGTTGGGTTAAGGGTATCGGATGCGCCGGTTGTAGAGGTGCTCAATCAGATTATTGCGAAGAATGGTCGGTGGGGTTTTTGGTTGTGCTACGACTGGATGCGTAACAACGGTTATGAATGGAATCATAAACGCGTTTGGCGAATTTATAAGGCGATGGGACTGAACTTGCCAAGACGGACAAGGAAACGGCTCCCGAAAGTCATTAAGGCTCCGCTGATTGCTCCTAATGAACCCAACACTATTTGGGCTTTGGACTTCATGCATGACACGTTGCACTACGGGAGAGCGTTTAGGACATTGAATGTGATTGACGAATCAAACCGAGAGGTTCTTGGAATAGAGATCGACTTGAGTTTGCCTGCTGGAGTTAATCCTTGTTTATAGTACCAAACTCGATGACCTGAAAGTTTTTACTTGGCTGATGTGGTGGAGTTGCAGCAACTCGAATAATGGTATATATTTAATATATACAAAATAAGGAGGGGCATTCATGAAAGCTTCAAACGAAAACCTGTTGGTGAAATTTCGTTCCAAGGACACCCAATTTGGCGTGACTCGAACAACTGTTAAGGCCATAGCCAAAGAGCTAGATGTGAATGAAACGCAAGTAATCCATATGGCCTTATCAAAGTTCGCTAGTGATGTTTTGCCAGCATATGCCCCAGATGATGGTCCATTAACAGCAAAACAAGTTTTGGCATTGCGCAAGGATGCTGCCAAACATTTACCAAAAGGTAAAACGCTTTCACGCGACACCTTGTTTGCATGAGTGTCGCATGGAATCTGCCTGCACCTGGCGACATTGTCTGGTGCTTGTTTCCAGAAGTTCCCAATATTGAACTGGGCCCTAAACCACGACCAGCGATTGTCCTGAGCGTAGAACGCCGGGGTGATGGCGATCAAGTCAGTGTGGTGTATGGAACATCCCAGCATTTAATGCGACTAAAAACTGGCGAAGTAGCAATCACCCAGGCCAAAAATCCAGCAGCTTTTAAGCTCGCTGGTTTGGCTTACGACACAAAGTTTGACTTCAAGGTGATTGTTAATCTGCCGTGGTCTGATCGCTATTTCAAGGTGCCCGCCAGAAACCCCCATGGAAATACGCCTAAGCTTGGGACATTGCACGCAACTATTCTTCGAGCAGTTGAGGCGGCATATCGTGCAGCATCGGCCCGTTAGCATAGCCTCGAATTTCAAATTCAATGTTCTAATCAAAAAGCCATTGCGCACTATTTAGGCGGTTTCCACCTAATAAACAGGGGTTAGGCTCACTAAACCAGTTAATGAGTCATAGACAACATTTGTATTGTATGTGATACAATGGATACGAATAATACAGGAGGGAAATATGGCCGTATCCATTCGATTAGACCCAGAGATTGAACAACGACTAGATCAACTAGCCTCTCAAACAGGTCGTGCTAAATCCTATTATTTGCGTGAGCTTATTGAAGGTGGGCTCGATGATCTGGAAGATTTTTACTTGGCTGATGCAACGATGGAGCGTGTTCGCAAAGGCAAAGAAAAAGTGTTTACTGCCGCCGAGGTGAGGAAAGATCTTGGCCTGGATCATTAACTACACCGAGTCAGCAAGTAAGCAACTCAGAAAATTAGATAGGCAAGTTGCGCTGCGCGTACTTGACTACATGGATCAGCGAGTCGCAACTTTAGATGACCCACGATCTCTAGGCAAAAATTTAGTGGGGCCCAAGATGGGCGAATACTGGCGATATCGTGTGGGTGATATTCGTATTATTTGCGACATTGCCGATAAACAGATGCGCATCCTAGTGATTGATATTGGCAATCGCAAAGAAGTCTATCGCTAGGCCCAATTTGGGGCAAGGATTGAACGAATTTTGGACCGATTAGATTCGGCCATTGAAGCTAATGATATGGATATACCTGGTTACAAGTTTCATGAATTAAAAGGCAATAAAAAAGGTACGTACGCTGTTTCAGTCTCTGGCAATGGGCGCATTACCCTTCAATTTAATGATGATGGTGCTACTGAAGTCAATTTAGAGGATTATCACTAATGAAGAAGATGAAGAGTTTAAGAAACCCCAATCGCAAACCGACGCATCCAGGGGCCATCTTGCGCGAAGATGTTTTGCCGGAGCTGGATATTACGCAAGGCGCCTTTGCACTTCGTAGTTGAATCCGCGAATAAAAATTTACTTAAATTAGTGTAAAAACAAGATTGCATGAGAAGCTTAGCGCGCCCTTCAAATTGATGAACGGGGAATTACACCAAAGAGATCTTTTAAAGCTTCTCCCGGGCTTGGTTTACGCATGAAGGCTTCGCCTACTAAAAATGCATGAATACCTGCAGCGCGCATGGCACGAACGTCATCGTTCGTAGCGATTCCGCTTTCGGTGATCAGCAAGCGATCATCCGGCACTTCTTTTTGAAGGGATAAAGTGGTATCAAGCGAAGTCTCGAAGGTGCGCAAATTGCGGTTGTTGATGCCAATTAAGTTGGTGGGCAAATGCAGGGCTTGATGCAGCTCTTCATGGTTATGCACCTCTACCAGGATGGCCATGCCTAGCTCACGGGCATGAATCGCGAGTTCCATCATCATGCCTTCTTCTAATGCTGCAACAATCAGCAAGATGGCATCCGCCCCCATCGCCCGCGCTTCTAGAATTTGGTAAGGGTCTACCATAAAATCTTTTCTTAAGACTGGCAGCCCACAAGCCGCCCGCGCCGCCACCAAATATTCAGGCGCCCCTTGAAAATAATCGCGATCTGTCAGTACCGATAAACAAGCGGCACCGTGTTGCGCATAGTCTGCGGCAATGACTGCGGGTTCAAAAGGATCACGCAGCAAGCCTTTGCTCGGGCTAGCTTTTTTGACTTCAGCAATGACTGCGGGGAAACCACCCGCGATCTTTGCTCTTAAGCTTCCTTCAAAATCTCGTATTGGGCTTTGCGCTGCAATCCAATCCCGCAAAACGGATTCGGGCTGGGATAATTTGTCTCTTCGTACCTCGGCGTGTTTCGTCGCCACAATTTTGGCAAGGATGTCTTGATCAGCCGTGCTCATGATGCGGCCTGAGTGTGAAAGGCTTCGTGTGATGCTGTGTTTGCTGTTTGATTGCTGACGTCTTTTGCGAACAATTGAATAAATCCCTCTAATCTTTTTTTCGCTTCGCCAGAGTCAATTGCGATTCGAGCCATCTCTACCCCCGCTTTTAGGCTTTCAGCCAAATCTGCGGCATACAAGGCAGCCCCTGCGTTGAGCAACACAATATCGCGGGCTGGGCCTTGTTCGCCCGCCAAGACCGCTCGGATCATGGTTGCAGATTGTTGTGCGTCTTCCACTTTGAGTTTGGTCAGGGGCGCTAATGACACCCCCAGCTCTTGCGGGGTAACCATATATTCTTTTACCACGCCATCTTTTAATTCCGCTATGCGGCTAGGCCCAGAAAGTGTAATTTCATCCAATCCATCCAGACCATGCACCACTAAAACATGCTTACTACCCAGCGCTTTGAGCACATGCGCCATCAGCCCTGTTAGCGATTCGGCATACACCCCAAGTACCTGATTGGGGGCGCCTGCTGGGTTGGTGAGCGGCCCCAGCAAATTAAAGACCGTTCGCACGCCTAATTCTCTGCGAACAGGAGCAGCGTGTTTCATGGCGGCATGATGCTGAGGTGCAAACATGAAGCCCACCCCCAGCGTATTCAGGCTTTCGGCTACCCTCTCTGGGGTGGCTTTACTCAGATCGGCGCCTAGCGCTTCGAGAACATCTGCGCTCCCTGTTTTTGAGGAAACCGAACGCCCACCATGCTTGGCCACTTTTGCTCCGGCGGCCGCAGCCACAAAAGCCGCCGTTGTAGAGATATTGAACGTACTCAGGCCATCTCCACCCGTTCCGCAGGTATCTACTAACCCATCGTGATTGCCTACTTCTACACGCGCCGAGAGTTCGCGCATCACTTCCGCAGCGGCGGCAACCTCTGTCACCGTTTCGCCCTTGGCTCTGAGAGCAACAATCAACGCGGCAGTTTGCGTTGCGGGCAATTCGCCCGACATCACTGCGCGCATGAGAGCGAGCATGTCATCGCGGCTTAGGTCTTCTTTATGGATGAGCCGATCCAGCGTGCGGCTGGCCGAGAAAGCCATGGTCATGATGCTGCGCCCACCTCAATGACCGTGAAGTCGTGCGTGATTTCAGCCATAGCGCCTAGCATGATGGAAGCGGAACAATATTTTTCAGCAGAAAGATCAATCGCACGTTTCACCACATCAGGTTTGAGTTGGTGGCCGGTTACCTTAAAGTGCATGTGAATTTTAGTGAAGACTTTAGGATCGGTTTCAGCGCGTTCTGCGGTGATATCCACTTCACACCCCCGCACATCAGCACGACTTTTCTTCAAAATCATCATCACATCAAAACTGGTGCAACCCCCTGTCCCCATGAGCACCATTTCCATGGGGCGCGGCCCCAAATTTCGCCCGCCGGCTTCAGGTGCGCCATCCACCACCACGGCATGACCGCTTCCTGATTCGGTGAGGAAGCTCATGCCTTCAATCCATTTTACGCGTGCTTTCATGGCGCCTAATACTCTGATTGTTGAGATCGGCCATTATAAACCCAGCTCAGTTCCAGAGCTTACATTGCGGTAGTGTGACTAGTGCTGAACGACCCAATCTTCAATCATGAGATTAGGGTAATCTGCAAAGTCTGCGGGATTATGCGTCACTAATGTGGCCCCATAGCACAAGGCGTGTGCACCGATCAGCCGATCCAAAGCATTGCGCTTTCGGTCCCGAACGAATGAGCGCATCTGTCCGTAAACTTTAGCCGCATGGGTATCAAAGGGTATAACAGGTAAGAGTTGAGTGACTTTATCCAGGACCCATTCATCTGCTTCTCGATTTGTACTTCTGATTTCTATTCCTGCTCTGATCTCCGCATAGGTCACGACGGACATCACCGCTTCGCCTTTCTTCATTTTAGAGAGTCGACGCGTTAAATTTTGCACCTCGTTGTTCATCATATAAATCACAATATTCGTATCTAACATATACAACATCCTGCTTATCCTTGCGTTTCGGGAAGGGCAAGCAAATCCCAATCTCGGTCGGGCTCTTCCATGAAATCTCGCCCTTCAGCCATTAAGCCCGGTGTGAACTGTGCAAACAACCCAGCTAGTTCAGAGAGCGTTTTAGTTTCAAACGGCCTAATCACCAAAGTTTCACCCACTTTTTCAATGATCACCTCCTTACCTGCCTCAGTTAAATCCGTAAGTTCTTTGGGGATGCGAACTGCAAGAGAGTTACCGCTCTTGAACACTTTGGTTATCATGCCAAATCCCGATAATATATATGGTATATACATACTCTCATCCTCAAATCTAAAAATCAATACACCTTGCGCCGAATATCTCAAAATGCCAGCCACAATTTTGAATCATTGCGCCGAGGTACTTTGTTTAGAACAGGCTAAAAATTTTACCCTTCAATAAAAAGCCCCTTCCAATGCGGGCATCAAAAGAATTGGAATGATCCAATTCAAGCAAAGCCGAAAACTTTTGCAGGAGGTAAAAGACTTACAGTTTGAAGAAGGATTTGATAGCGTTGAACACGCTTGAAGTGGCAACGGGGGTAGCTTGTTGGGTGTTCTTACTGGCGTCGATCTTGGCGGCATTGGCACGTAACCTGGCATCAATGACATCGGCCACCGTTTCGGCAAACGATTGATTGCGCTGAAATAGCCCAGCAACCGTTTCTTTTCCAATTTCGAGCACTATGCAGTTATACCGCGCCACAATGGTTGCAGAACGAGGCGCCCCAGTGAAAAGAGATATTTCGCATAAGAAATCGCCGGGCCAAAGACTAGCCATTCAGAGATGGAAGGTTCTATTCAGTTTGCATTATCGCTTGCTAAAACTCAGATTCAAAATCAATTCTGCGCCAACCAATGAAAAAGCCCACTGTGTTTCCACAGCGGGCTTTTAATATTGCGAACTAATTTCACACTGGCTAAGCCAGCATCAAATTAGAACTTGTGACGCATACCAGCAGCAATAACGTTCAGGCCT
>CAIPTD010000021.1 GCA_903867885.1 uncultured Ferrovum sp.
GATTAAAAATAAACAGTTATTTTTCTCTTTGCCTCGCGTCGACTTGATAATTCAACTTTATCTAACGCTGATTTTTAAGTGATTTTAGCGTGAAGAAATTACAATCTAAGGAAACAAAAACACCCCTTTATCTTGTTAATTTAGAAGATACACCAAGCAGAAATGCTTTTTTATATCAGGGTGCTTTGTCGCATGAGGCCGCGGGTTTAACCGGGTGAACACAGTTAAAAAAACGATTGAAAATGAATAACCCTAGTTTGATGAAGAGAGTTACAGCCTTGTTCAATCGAGTTGAAGGCATGCTAATTTCCCCTTATTTGGGGCAGAACCTGATGGGGTAGCCCCCCCATTTTGGTGCCCAGGAAGGGACTCGAACCCCCACAGTGTTGCCACCGCTAGGACCTGAACCTAGTGCGTCTACCAATTCCGCCACCTGGGCACAAACATAAGTGAAGGCTGGAAGCCTGATACACTTAACGAAGCTGCCGGCGGGACAGCACTCGAACCCGCAATCATAAAGGATCACCTTACTTTGTCAAGAAATACGCCCGAAATGGGCACACGATCTGTCTCCGCATCCTTGCGAAGCCAAGATCCCTATCTCGCTCGTGAGCGGGAAAAATACCCCGAACCCTTGCCCAGCAGGGAATTCATACTGGAATGTGTTGAATCTGCAGGCATTCCTGTAGAAATTGAAGACTTACAATTCAAACTGAGCATTCTACCCGAAGAACAAGAGCCTTTTTCGCGCCGCCTGCGTGCCATGGAGCGTGAGGGTCAATTAATGCGTAACCGTAGGAATGCATTATGTATTCCGGCTAAGCTTGATCTGATCAAGGCACGCGTCGAAGGCCATCCGGATGGCTTTGGCTTTGCTATCCCAGAAGACAATTCTGGCGATTTTTTCCTGGGCCCAAAGGAAATGCACAAGGCCCTGCATGGCGATATTGTGCTGGTGCGGGCTGGCTCCGAGGATAAACGTGGGCGACGCGAAGGTTTTATCAGTGAAGTCTTAGAACGTGCCAATAACCGATTGATTGCAAGGCTTCATTCTGAACACGGGGTGATGTTTGCAGTCGCTGAAAACAGAAGAATCAGTCAGGATATATTGGTCGCTCCCGGGCAGACCATGGGTGCCGAAGCGGGGCAGGTGGTGATGGTTGAGTTGCTGACGCAACCCTCTAAAAATGCCGAACCTATCGCTAAAGTCGTTGAAATTGTAGGCAACTACGCCGATCCTGGCATGGAAGTAGAGATTGCGCTGCGCAAACACGCCTTGCCCCATGAGTTTCCCAATGAAGTATTGAAGTTGGCCAAACACCTTCCCCAAAATGTGGAAAACAGCGATCTGGAAGGGCGGGTGGATGTGCGTGCTTTGCCGCTGGTTACCATTGATGGTGAAACCGCCAAGGATTTTGATGATGCAGTGTTTTGCGAGGCGGAAGGCAAGGGCTTTAGGTTGATGGTGGCTATTGCCGATGTATCGCATTACGTAAAACCGGGCGATGCACTAGACCTAGAAGGCTATAACCGGGGTAATAGCGTGTATTTTCCGCGCCGGGTGATTCCGATGCTGCCCGAAGCGCTATCCAATGGTTTGTGCTCGCTGAATCCCCATGTGGATCGTTTGTGTATGGTGTGCGAAATGTCGGTCACTCAGGCCGGAGAAATTCAGCGCTACCGCTTTTATCCGGCGGTCATGCATTCTAAGGCGCGGCTGACCTACACCCAAGTGGCGGCGCTGTTGACCGCCAAGCCCCCAATGGTGCCGGACGAAAGAAAAGAGATCCTTCCGCATCTTAAAATGCTAGATAAGGTCTATCGCGCGTTCTTTAAGGCGCGCGCACTGAGGGGGGCGATTGATTTCGCGACCACTGAAACCCAGATGTTGTTTGATGATCAAAGCAAGATCACTGAAGTTGTGCCTGTAATCCGTAATGATGCTCACCGAATTATTGAAGAATGTATGTTGGCCGCCAATGTGTGTGCTTCGGATTTCCTGGCGGCCCACAAACATCCCACCCTATACCGTATTCATCCTGGGCCAACGCCCGAGAAGTTAGAGGTGGTGCGGCAGTTTTTGGGCGAAGTCGGCTTGCATCTGGGCGGGGGAACCGAGCCTAAGGCCCGCGACTATGCAGATGTGATCAGCAAAATTCAAGATCGCCCCGATCGAGATCTATTGCAAACAGTGTTACTGCGGTCTCTTCAACAAGCGCGCTACAGCCCTGAAAACTTGGGACATTTTGGATTGGCGTATGAGGCCTATGCCCATTTTACTTCTCCGATTCGTCGTTATCCTGACTTGCTCGTTCATCGCGCGATTCGCGCAGTGTTGGCTGGTGAGACTTATGCCCCTGGTTCAGCTACGCGCTCATGGGCAGATATTGGAAACCATTGTTCGGCGACTGAACGCAGGGCGGATGAAGCCACGCGAGATGTGGAGCAATGGCTGAAGGCGTGGTTTATGCAAGACCATATCAACCAAGAATACGAGGGGACCGTCAGCGCAGTCACTCACTTTGGTTTATTCGTGAGCCTAGACAATATTCATGTGGAAGGTTTGGTGCATATCTCTGAATTGGGCAAAGACTACTTTCACCATGATCCTACTCGGCATCAACTCTTGGGTGAGCGGAGCGGTCAGCGCTGGCGCTTGGGTGATCGGATATGGATTAAGGTGGTGCGTGTAGATTTAGAAACCACCAAGATAGATTTCTCCCCAATCGACCCTCCTAAAGATGCTTCGTTAGTAGGAAAAAAGAAATCTGCTGCAAGAGGCTCCCGTTCGTTCAAATCGAGTCAAGTTTCTCGTTCTCCTGATGTCTTGCAAGCAGAAGAAACCCCTGCAAAACCAGTTTCACGACGTGTCCCCGCTAAAAAGAAGGAGCCCTTAAATGGCTAAACCCGAAACACTGATCGGCTTTCATGCCATTGCCAGCCGCTTGCGTCATCACGCCAGTACGATTCAAGAAATTTATGTTGATCGGTCACGGCAGGATGCTCGCCTTAAGGATTTGTTGGTTAGCGCCAATGAAAAAGGGATTCGTGTGCTACAAGTAGAGCCTGATCGTTTGGGTGGTTTAGCAGGGGGAGGGCGCCATCAGGGGGTGGTGGCCATGGCGGAGCCTTTACCGCAATTGCATGATCCTGTGGATCTTGTGGATCAAATTGGGCCCGACCTTCTTCTCCTTATATTGGATGGTGTGCAGGATCCTCATAACCTAGGCGCTTGCTTGCGGGTGGCGGATGCCATGGGGGTACATGCGGTCGTGGCGCCTAAAGATCGTGCGGTATCGCTCACTCCAACGGTTCAAAAGGTGGCTTCGGGTGCGGCTGATACGGTTCCATACATTACGGTGACAAATTTGGCCCGTTGCTTGCGTGAATTGCAGGATGCGGGGGTGCGAGTAATTGGAACGGATGACCAGGCGACGGAAGAACTGACCAAAGTGGATGTATCTGGGCCCACTGCGATTGTTTTAGGCGCGGAAGGCGATGGTTTGCGTCGTTTAACCCGTGAAACCTGTGATGCCTTGGTGAAAATCCCAATGTATGGCTCTGTCGAGAGCCTGAATGTCTCGGTGGCGGCGGGTATTTGCTTGTACGAGGCTAGACGCAGAAGAAGCGCCGATATCGTTACAGATTAGGACTGCACTCTTGAATATCGCTGCGGCAACACCTCCCGGATACGGCTGCGCAGATGCGCCAGTCCATGCAGCCGCAGCTCATATTCAGCACATATTTTAAATGATTAAAAAACCAAAATTGGCAATTCATTTTCAAAGCGGCAGAAGTCTGTGGCGGCGCATAGGCGAAGCCGTAGCCGGATCGGACAACTGCCGCTTAGATCCCTACTCAGGATTGTTTATGCAAAAACATTGTGTTTTCGTATTTTTGCAAGCATAATGATGGGTTACGTTAACCCTTGCCTGACCCGTTCGCATGCGGGCAGGTACGTCTCAACGCCCTAATCATAGGGAAAGAGGCATCCCATAAGGAGATTGTATGCGTCATTATGAAATTGTATTTATCGTTCACCCCGATCAGAGCGAGCAGGTACCCGCCATGATCGAGCGCTACCGCGCGATGGTGTCTACCGGCGGAGGCACCATTCACCGCTTGGAAGACTGGGGCCGTCGTCAACTGGCTTACCCTATTCAAAAAATTCACAAAGCGCACTATGTTTTGCTGAACATTGAATGCGAACAAGCCGTTCTTACAGAACTTGAAAACGCTTTCCGCTTCAACGATGCTGTATTGCGACACCTCACCGTTCGTATGGACGAAGCGGTGACCGCTCCGTCACCTATGATGCGTGAAGAGAAGAAATCAGCACCGCGCGACAACATGGAGTTTGGCGGCATCCCCGCAATGTGAGTCGGAACGAGCTGACGTTTAGTGGCGTCATCGCCCAGCTCGAACCCTTGCGATACACCCCCGCTGGTATTCCTTTATTGTCGTTTGAGTTAGAACATCAATCACAACAAATCGAAGCGGGTGAAACCAGAACAGTGAGCCTCAACCTTCCTGTTTTGGCCCTCGGTGAAATCGCAATGCAACTCGCAGATGTATCGCGAGATCAAGCTGTGGTGGTGAGAGGATTCCTCACTCGCCGAACTGTTAAAAGTAGTGTGGTCGTGTTACACGCCACCGCCTGGAAAAAAGAACTGGAGTAAATCATGCCGCGTCCAATGCGCAAGAAAGACCCGAAAAAAGATAATCGTCAAAACCGTGGCGGAATGTTCCGTCGTCGTAAGTTTTGCCGCTTCACCGCCGAAAAAATCACTTGGGTGGATTACAAAGACGTTGAGCTGTTGAAAGACTTCATCAACGAAAACGGCAAAATCATTCCGGCCCGTATCACTGGTACCAAGGCCTTGTATCAGCGTCAGTTGGGTGTAGCGATTGAGCGTGCGCGCTTCTTGGCTCTGCTTCATTACACTGACCTGCACTAAGACTAAGGAGCCCTGAGTCATGGAAATTATTTTGATGGAAAAAGTGGTGAACCTAGGTCAACTAGGTGACATCGTTAAAGTGAAAGATGGCTTCGCACGTAACTTCCTTATCCCTCAAGGCAAGGCAAAACGTGCTACCTCAGCCAATCGCGCAGAATTCGATGCGCGTCGTGCTGAGCTCGAGCGTCAGCAAGCTGAAGTGTTGAAGCAAGCGCAAGAGCGGGCTGCAAAGCTGGAAGGCTTAACCGTTACCATCGCTCAAAAAGCAGGAGTGGATGGCCGTTTGTTTGGTTCAGTGACTACTGGCGATATCGTGGATGCCTTGGCTGCTCAGGGTTTCCCCGCTGTGAAAACCGAAGTACGTTTGCCCGATGGTCCTTTCAAGACTGTAGGCGATCATACCTTGACTTTGTCCTTGCATACCGATGTTACCGTGAGCCTAACGGTTCAAGTCACCGGCGCAGCTTAATTGCAATAAGTACTCACGCCCTCTGCCGCACCGCCGGGCAGAGGCGTAGAATAAGGGGAGCGCAAGCTCCCCTTTTTTTATGCTCGCAATTTTGATTTCAACATCTCAATAGTCTTCATGCCTAACGACCCCAGTATTGATTCGATCCGTCTTCCCCCGCATTCCACTGAGGCCGAACAAGCTTTATTGGGCGGCTTGTTGATCGACAACAGTGCCTGGGATCGTATCGCGGGTGTGGTGCATGAACACGACTTTTATCGTGAGGATCATCGGCGTATTTATGCCGCCATTCATTCGCAGATTGAGGCCTCGCGCCCAGCAGATGTCTTGACCGTGTCTGAAGCCTTGCGCCAGCAAGGTTTGCTCGAAGCCATGGGGGGTATGGCCTATCTGGCCACCCTCGCAAATAGTACGCCCAGTTCAGCCAATATCAAACGCTATGGCGATATTGTGCGCGAGCGATCAGTCATGCGTAGTTTGGCGCAAATTGGAACAGAGATCGCGGATAGTGCCTACAGCCCCGCAGGGCGCGACGCCCGTGTATTGCTGGATGAAGCGGAAGCCAAAATATTTAAAATCGCTGAAGAAGGATCTAAATCGGATCAAGGTTTTCAGCAGCTCAATCCCATTCTGACGCAAGTCTTAGAACGGATTGACATGCTGTACTCTCGCGACAATAAAGATGATGTGACGGGAATCCCCACGGGATTTAGTGATCTGGATAAAGATACATCCGGCTTACAGCCTGGCGATTTAGTGATTGTGGCCGGGCGCCCTTCTATGGGTAAAACAGCATTTGCTTTAAATATTGCCGAACATGTGGGTTTAGAAAAAGGCCTTCCTGTTGCTGTTTTCAGTATGGAGATGGGCTCTACTCAGCTTGCGATGCGTTTGATTGGATCGGTCGGACGCTTGGATCAACATCGTATGCGAACAGGTAAACTAGAGAATGAAGATTGGCAGCGCCTCACGCATGCAGTGGGGCGTTTATCCGAGGCGCCGATTTTTATTGATGAGTCTGCAGCATTGAATTCCTTGGACTTGCGGGCAAGAGCACGAAGATTGCATCGGCAATGTGGAAGTTTGGGGTTGATCGTGGTCGACTATTTGCAATTGATGAGCGCCAACGGCCAAGGCGAAAATCGCGCCACAGAAATCTCTGAAATTTCTCGCTCTCTTAAAGCGCTGGCCAAAGAATTAAGTGTGCCTGTGGTGGCCCTTTCACAGTTAAACCGCAGCTTGGAGCAACGCCCCAATAGGCGGCCTGTAATGAGCGATTTGCGCGAGTCTGGTGCGATTGAACAAGATGCCGATTTGATTTTATTTATCTATCGCGATGAGGTTTACCATCCGGACAGCCCTGATAAAGGAACAGCGGAAATTATTATTGGCAAGCAAAGAAATGGCCCCATCGGGACTGTAAGACTGACCTTCTTGGGGCAACACACCCGCTTTCAAAATTTTGCAAATACTGGCCACTACGGTGGGCAACAAAGCTACTAATGTTTCGTCCCCTCGTCGCCCACATTGATCTAGAAGCCCTGCACCATAATCAGCGCCGTGTGCGCATGTTGGCTCCTTGGGCTAAGCGCCTTGCCGTGGTGAAAGCGAATGCATATGGTCATGGGATGCTGGACTGCGCACGTGCATTGGATTCGGATACGGAAGGCTTTGCGCTGCTGAGCTTGGAAGAGGCCAGAAGTCTGCGGGGATTGGGTGTGACCAAGCCTATTCTTTTACTGGAAGGCGTATTCAAATCCGAAGACTACCAAGCCGTTTGTGCACTTAATCTGACCCCCGTGATTCATCATGCTGAGCAAATTCGCATGTTGGAATTAAACCCATTGGATGTGCCTGAACAGGTATTTCTGAAAGTAGATAGTGGCATGCATCGTTTAGGGTTTACGCCCCCTCAAGTGATGGATGCATTTAAAAGATTAAAAGTATTAAAAGCAATGGGGCGATCCATTGATGTGATTCTGATGACGCACTATGCCTGTGCGGATGAACCCGGCCTGGCGGCCAAACAAATGGCCATCATGGCTGAGCTAAAATCAGGTAACCCAGAATTGAACGCACTGGAAACCAGTTATGCAAATTCTGGGGCTGTGATGGCGGGTTCTGCATTTGGCAAAGACCATGTAGTGGAAATAGGGGATTGGATTCGGACTGGCCTGATGCTCTATGGTGCAAGTCCATTAGCAGGTTTTACAGCATCAGATTTAAATCTTAAACCTGTGATGCATTTGCAATCACAGTTGATTGCAGTCAGAAATGCTCCGGCTGGTGAGGGCGTGGGATATGGAATGGGTTTTGTACCCGATCGCGATACGCGAATTGGGGTAGTGGCGTGTGGTTATGCGGATGGCTATCCCCGCCATGCGCCTACGGGAACACCTGTGGTGGTCAATGGCACCCGAACACGTTTGTTAGGGCGTGTATCGATGGACATGCTCTGTGTAGATTTAAGCCCTTGTCCTGAGGCGGGCGTGGGGGCCCCTGTAGAGCTTTTTGGTCGGCATTTGCCGGTTGATGAAGTCGCAACAGTCGCTTCGACCATTCCCTATGAACTCATGACTGCGATCGCGCATCGTGTTCCTCGTTCATTGGTTTACGGCTAATACCGGTGTATGGCTAAAGTCAAAACTGTTTACGTCTGTACCGAGTGCGGAGGACAAAGCCCCAAGTGGCAAGGCCAATGCCCGCATTGCAATAGCTGGAATACCTTAGTGGAATCCATCCCTGTCACTGATCCTTCTTCTGGCGCAGGGAATCGCTATGCGGGCTTAACGGCGGCACGAGGCGTCATGCGTCTTGATCGTGTAGATCCAGTCGATGCGGGGCGCATTCCCTCTGGCTTGCCTGAGTTTGATCGTGTCTTGGGAGGTGGCTTTGTGCCGGGCGCGGTCGTGCTCTTAGGTGGTGATCCCGGCATCGGAAAATCCACTCTTCTACTTCAAGCTTTGCAAAAAGTGGGCGATCAGCATTCGGTGTTGTATGTCACGGGTGAAGAATCGCCCGAGCAAGTATCTGCGCGTGCGCGAAGATTAAAAGTAGATGGCAGCAAGATTGCTCTGCTTGCTGAAATTCAGTTAGAAAAAATTCTCGCTTCACTGCGTGATGAAAAACCTTTAGTAGCGGTTATCGACTCCATTCAAACTTTATGGAGCGAGGCCCTGAATTCTGCACCCGGATCTGTTGCACAAGTGCGCGAATGTGCGGCGCAATTGACAAGGTTGGCCAAAGCCGGCGGCCCTGCGATCGTGTTGGTAGGCCATGTCACCAAAGAAGGCGCTATTGCCGGGCCTCGTGTGCTCGAGCACATTGTGGATACGGTGCTGTATTTTGAAGGGGATAGTGGATCTAGTTTCAGATTGATTCGGGCGATTAAAAATCGATTCGGCGCGGTGAATGAATTGGGTGTGTTTGCGATGACTGAAATGGGTTTACGTGAAGTTTCAAATCCTTCGGCGCTATTCCTTTCGCACTCAGGTGATCCTGTTCCGGGGTCGTGCGTTACGGTGACCCAAGAGGGTACCCGCCCCCTCTGCGTTGAAATTCAAGCGTTGTTGGATGAAGCCCATGCCCCCAATCCTAAACGCTTAACGGTAGGCTTAGAGACCAATCGTTTGGCGATGCTACTGGCAGTTTTACATCGTCATGCAGGGATTGCGTGCTTCGATCAGGATGTATTTGTGAACGCGGTAGCAGGCGTTAAAATTTCGGAGCCTGCTGCTGATTTGGCCGTATTGCTGGCGATGGTATCCAGCCTGCGCGGAAAACCATTGCCAGCCGGTTTGGTGGTGTTTGGTGAAGTGGGCTTGGCTGGTGAAGTGCGGCCCGTGCAGCGCGGTCAAGAGCGGCTTAAAGAGGCGGCCAAGCTAGGCTTTACCAAAGCCCTTGTCCCCAGAGCCAATATGACACGACAAGGGGTGGAGGGGATACAAGCGATACCGGTGGACCGCATCGATAAAGCCGTGGACTGGTTGAGAGAACACGCGCTCTAAAATACCTAGGCGAAAATGACTTCGCCACTTCGGACTTTGCTTGCAGGGCCTAAGCACTCCAAAATTAATTCTGCCAATTCGATCGGTGGCCTGCGCTGTGTGCGCGTTTCACCGGGGTGTGTGCGCTCTCGCATGGGGGTTTCGATCGGGCCGGGGACCAACAC
>CAIPTD010000022.1 GCA_903867885.1 uncultured Ferrovum sp.
CATATTGACCTCGTTGAAGGTCGTTAAAATGGCAGCCGTAGATTGCGATTCCACCAAACGCTCAGCCACACGCTGACGCAATCGAGACATGGGGACACGTTCTTCGGGGCGGGACGCCATCGCGCGTTGCAAGCTACTCACCTGAGCGGGCATGGGCGTGGGAGACAATGTTTTGGTGTGTGTTGCAGCGGATGCATGGGCCGTGGCATTGGCAACAGGCTGCGCAGAGGAACCTGCTACTTGTGCTGCGACATCGGGCTTGGTGATTCGACCGCCACGACCTGAACCCGCCACATCATCGGGATGGATTCCGGCTTCCGCCATCGCTTTACGTGCTGCAGGCATCGCAACCGCAGAGGATGCTGCAGGTGCAGATGCGGTAGCCGGAACAGATGCCGGAGGCGCTTTGCTACCAGCGGGTGCATCACTACTCATCGCAGCGGCACCCCGCGTGGCAACCGCCTCGGTATCAATGCGAGCGATGACCTCATCGCTCACGACCATTCCGCCATTGGCTTTGATCACTTCAACCAACACACCTGCAACAGGAGCAGGAAGCTCCATGACGACTTTATCGGTTTCAACATCGATCAAGTTTTCATCGCGCTCTACACGCTCACCCACCTGACGATGCCAGGTCAACAAAGTGGCTTCAGAAACCGATTCTGACAGGGCGGGGACTTTAACCTCAACTAACATTTTTAGCTCCTAAAATGAGTGCAATAAGAATGCAGGATCACTGCATGCTTGCTGTGAGTGCGGCTTCAATCACCGCTCTTTGTTGTTCATTGTGTTTTGCAAGATAGCCCACTGCAGGTGCGGCAGATGAGGCTCTTCCTGCATAACTCAGACGCTGATCGGGGCGCATATTGCGTAAAATGTAATGTTGTATGCGATGCCAAGCCCCTTGGTTGCCGGGCTCTTCTTGGCACCAAATGACTTCCGTGGCTTTGGGATAGCGCTGCATTTCTGCCGCAAACTCTTCATGTGGGAAGGGATACAGTTGCTCAAGACGAATCAGGGCCACATCTTCTATGCCGCGTGCTTTGCGCTCAGCCGCCAGATCAAAATAAATCTTGCCGCTACAGGCCACCACTCGTTTCACAGTTTTCTCTTTCAGCGCTTCCACTTCAGAGATCACCGGTTGGAATGCCCCTTTCACCAATTCCTGTAAATCAGAAGTCGATTCTTTTCTACGGAGCAAACTCTTAGGCATGATGATGATCAGCGGACGACGCATGGGACGAATCATCTGTCGACGCAACATATGAAAGAGCTGAGCAGGCGTACTAGGAACACACACTTGAATGTTGTGCTCAGCACAAAGCTGCAAGTAGCGCTCAAGGCGCGCTGAAGAGTGCTCGGGGCCCTGACCTTCATAGCCATGCGGGAGCATCATGGTCAGACCACACATACGGCCCCACTTTGCTTCTCCAGAGCTAATAAATTGGTCAATGACCACCTGAGCGCCATTCGCAAAGTCACCAAACTGTCCTTCCCAGATGACTAATTCGCGGGGCTCTGAGCTGGAATAACCATATTCAAAACCCAGGACCGCTTCTTCAGAAAGGAGTGAATCAATCACCACAAATTCACGCTGATTCTCAGAAAGATTACTTAAAGGAACCCAACTACCCGAATCCCACTTTTCACGGTTCTGATCATGAAATACCGCATGGCGATGTGAGAAGGTGCCACGACCACAATCCTGACCTGATAGGCGAATACCATGCCCCTCTTCGATCAAGCTTGCATAGGCTAAGTTTTCAGCCATGCCCCAATCTAAGGGTAATTCACCTTCACCCATCAAACGACGATTGGCAACAACACGCTCAACCGAAGGATGCAGTTTAAAATGCTCAGGAAAGGTGGTCAGTTTTTTAGCAAGACGCTTCAGGTTTTTATCTGCTACTGAGGTCTTGGTTTTATGACGCCATTGAATGCCCATGTAAGGGGCCCAATCCACGCCAAAAGGAGGGTTAAAGCCTTGCAAGACAGTGCGGTGTAGCAACTGTCCTGCATCGAGCGCCTCGCGATATTGCGCCACCATGATGTCGCCATCGGCCTCTGCAATCACACCGTCTTGCGCCAAACGCTGGGCATACAGTTTACGAGTCGTGGGTAATTGCGCAATCTTCTTGTACATCAAAGGTTGGGTCACGGCAGGTTCATCCTGCTCGTTATGGCCTAAGCGGCGATAGCATACGAGGTCAATCACCACATCTTTGTGGAAAGTATTACGGAAATCCAGCGCAGCACGTGTAACCAACAACACACTGTCGGGGTCATCGGCATTCACGTGGAATACAGGTGCTTCAACCATCTTCGCAATATCGGTACAGTACACGGTAGAACGTGAATCACGAGGGTCTGAAGTCGTAAATCCAATTTGGTTATTGACAACCACATGGACCGTTCCGCCCGTTGTATAGCCTCGCGTCTGAGAAAGCGCCATCGTTTCCATCACGACGCCTTGACCTGCAAATGCGGCATCACCATGAATCAGAATGGCCATCACTTGACGATGATCTTTATCACCGCGGCGATGTTGACGGGCGCGCACTGAGCCCTCAACAACGGGGTTCACGATTTCAAGGTGAGAAGGATTGAAAGCCAAAGTTAAATGAACTGGCCCACCTGGGGTTTGCACATCAGATGAAAAGCCTTGGTGGTACTTCACATCACCCGATGACAATTCTGAGGGATGCTTGCCTTCGAACTCAGAAAACAAATCAGCAGGCAACTTGCCTAAGCAGTTCACCAACATATTCAGACGGCCGCGGTGCGCCATTCCAATCACAATTTCTTGCATGCCCTGACTACCCGATTGACGAATCAAATCATTGATAACGGGAATCATGCTCTCGCCACCTTCCAGCGAAAACCTCTTCTGACCTACATAGCGGGTATGTAGATATTTCTCTAAAGTTTCCGCGGCCGTGATTTGCTCAAGCAACCACTCACGTGTTTTAGCATCCCATTCGGGCTTAGAGCGAAGGCTCTCAAAACGTTGTTGAATCCAGCGTTTTTGCTCTGTCACGGTAACATACATGTATTCAATACCAATGTGACCGCAGTAAGTTGAGCGAACGGCATGGACGATCTCACGCAAGCTCGCGCGATCAGGCCCCACCAAAGAACCGGTGTTATAGACATTATCAAGATCCGCCTCAGACAGTCCGTAATAAGCCAGATCAAGTTCAGGCACACTGCCTGGATCAAGTCTATGTAAAGGGTCAAGATCTGCAACGCGACTACCAAGAAAGCGATGGGCGTTAATGAACTGAAGAACGGATGTTTGCTTGCGATGCTGCTCAGGGTCACCTTGAGTAACCGAAGCAGGTCCGCGTTTAGCCAAGGCCTCAAAATGCTGAATCGTAGGTTGATGCGAGATGTCACGAGTCAGATTGCCGGTAGTTTCACCGAGTTGATCAAACCAAACTTTCCACTCTGCTGAAACACTGCCGGGGTCTTGTAGATAAGCGTCGTAGAGTTCCTCAATGAACGGAGCATTCGCACCGAACAGGTAAGAGGTTTCAAAATCGTGTTTCATCATGGCCTATTCTCCTGTTCAGCACTGTTTGCTCAGGTACTCATTAATTGTGGTTTTTATCCACGCGTTCCGATAGACACCACATCACGTTTCACTGCACCTTGATACAACTGACGAGGACGTCCAATCTTATATTCAGGATCAGCAATCATTTCTGTCCACTGTGACACCCAACCCACAGTCCGTCCTACTGCAAAAATTGCAGTGAACATACTGGTAGGAATACCTAATGCCCGAAGAACGATCCCTGAGTAAAAGTCTACATTGGGGTAGAGCTTTTTATCGATAAAATAAGGATCACTCAGTGCAATACGTTCCAACTCAATCGCAAGTTTGAACAGAGGATCATCATGCAAGCCCAATTCATTCAGTACCTCATGGCAGGTACGACGCATGACTTCAGCGCGCGGATCCATGTTCTTATAAACACGGTGTCCAAAACCCATCAGACGAATCGGGTCGTTCTTGTCTTTCACGCGTGCGATGAAATTAGGTACGTTGGATACATCACCGATTTCAGCCAACTGCTTCAACACGGCTTCGTTCGCTCCACCATGCGCGGGGCCCCATAGTGCAGCGATACCAGCGGAAATACAGGCAAAAGGATTTGCCCCAGATGAACCTGCCAAACGTACTGTTGATGTAGAAGCATTTTGCTCGTGATCTGCATGCAAGGTTAGGATGCGATCAAAAGCACGAACAATGATTGGATTGGAAACATAAGGTTCACACGGAGTAGCAAACATCATGTACAAGAAATTTTCTGCATAGCTCATGTGATTTTGTGGATACATGAATGGCAGACCTTTATTGTAGCGATAACACATCGCTGCAATTGTGGGGACTTTAGCAATCAGGCGATTCGCTGAAATTGCTCGGTGCTCTGCATTATTGATATCCAGACTGTCATGGTAAAAAGCGGAAAGCGCTCCAACCACACCCACCATGACGGCCATGGGATGTGCGTCGCGGCGGAAGCCTTTAAAGAAGCTCAGCAACTGGTCATGAACCATGGTGTGGGAACGCACTTTGGTCACAAATTGATCACGTTGCGCGCTGGTTGGCAATTCCCCGTTTAGCAGAAGGTAGCAAACTTCCATAAAATCACAGTGTTCAGCTAGCTGTTCGATAGGGTAGCCGCGGTAGTAAAGCAGGCCAATATCCCCATCGATAAAGGTAATGCGTGACTGGCAACTTGCCGTCGCCAAAAAGCCAGGATCATAGGTAAACATGCCAGTTTTACCTAACTGGCGAATATCAATGACATCCGGACCAAGATTGCCACCATAAATTGGCAAATCA
>CAIPTD010000023.1 GCA_903867885.1 uncultured Ferrovum sp.
ACGACAAAAAACTGTTTACGAGCTAGGTGCTAGCCTGACATCATGAGGCACATCATGATGAATAACAGGGCGCAGATATAAACGTAAGAACAACACCCCGGCCTGCACTGATCCTGATATGCGTGAAAGCAGTCCCATCACGCCACCGCGTTTCTTAGCAAGCTCAATGTCTTCCATGATCAACCTAAGCTTTTCAAGTAAACGACGGAATTCAGAATGATCGGTATCTAAAGTAAAGGGGAAGATTTGCTTGGAAATAGCAGAGGTGATGTCGAATACTTGGTAATCATATCCGCGAGGATCCAGGCCCATCGCAGCGTGCATAACAGGACGGCGATGATCACGCACATACATCGTGGCATAGACAGCAAGCAAGAAAAACCGTATCCACAAAAGATTCAAGCCTTTCGTCAGCCTAGGGTCTGCGCGCATGATGAGTGCAAAAGATTCACCATGGCGGAATTCATCATTACACCAGCGTTCAAACCATAGGAAGATGGGGTGAAAGCGATATTCTGGGTTACGCTCTAACTGTCTAAAAATAGAGATGTATCGGGCGTATCCGATCTTTTCAGAAAGGTAGGTTGCATAAAAAATAAACTTGGGAGAAAAGAAGGTATATTTTTTCTCGCGCTTTAATCGATTCAGATCTACACCCAAACCGAAGTCTTTTAATGAGTGATTAATAAAACTGGCATGACGCGCTTCGTCGCGGGCCATGAATCGCATCAATTCTTTGATGTCTGGATTTTCAACATTTTTTGCAATCTCATTATAGAGAACACAACCTGAAAACTCAGCTGTTACAGAGCTAATCAGAAAATCAAGAAACTCCATACGTAATGGCTCGGGCAAGGCCGCAACCGCCTCACTAAAGCTACCTGTTCTCTCAAAATGCCCTTTATTCACGTCCTCACGGAATTCATTCATGAGTCCATCCCAAGAAGAACGGACTAATGAAACATCGATTTTATCCATAGCAGCAAAATCGGTCGTGTAAAAACGAGGTGCCAATAAACTGTCTTGACGTGCAGCTTCAGTTGAATTGATGGGGGGCGAAATATCAAATAAATCATCCATTGTTTAGCACTCCAAGCGGTGACATGCGGCGGGAACTTCAGCTAAGATCACTGAAGGTGTTGATAATATTTTTTGTGTGTTTTCAACAGCGGTGTGGCCAAACGCGCGAATCGCCAGTTCTGAATGCATGGAAGGATCTTCCAACATTAAGTTTCCGTCTTTGCGAAGACTCAAACGAAATGGGGCCTCCTCAGATTGTTTATGCTGTTTGCGAACATGCTGCAAACTTTTGATGGTTAATCTCAAAAAAGTATTTTCCTCAGGCTCAATGATGTGAATCAGTCTTGGGCCCTCCGTTTCCATCAATGCCGCTCTTCCTTCCTCTAAGAGAACAAAACGGAATGAACGAGACTGCACCTCTTCGGTCTGAACAATATCTTTATTTGGTAGGTTGGCATTAGGTGAGGCGCTCAGGATCATGATCCCCGTTAAACCTAATACCATGTAGGTTAGGATGATTCCTTTACGCAGTATTTTTTGAGATGCGCTCATACTGGAACTCTTTGAGCTTGGTTGAAACCATTAAGATGACCAGAGTGCGCCATCTCAACCAAGTGATCGCTATCAGTTGTCCTGTTAGCTTCCAACTGAGATGCCTCTAATACTTTAGCCAAGATAGGTTTAAGTTCATTCAAGGCAACATCAGAGAGATCGCGCATTAAGGGTTGGACGGCATCACCGTTCCACCCTTGCGAATGAGGCCAAAGTGCAATGGCTTTTGCTTTAGCACCTTTTCGTAATGTCAGAATCACATCCCCCCCTGCACCGGGTCTGACCCTAATGGATGCATCATCAATAAAACGCAGAGGAACATTAAAAGTAATGGGTAATGCCACGCCCACTTGCAGCACCAGCCTTTGCGCTGAGACTACATAGGTGGTACTGCGCGCCATAGCAAACCCCAAAGCCGTCAAAAGCCCTAGCCCAAATAGCGCCAAAGGTAATTCAGCGGATGCAGCAACGATCAGCCCCAATGCATCAGCTCCTGCAGACCAAGCGTTATAGGCACGCAAACCTGCCAAGCCCATAAACCATGCCATAACCCATTCCAATCGCATCAATCTGCGTGTGAAGGTCCACGCTTGAGGCTTAGCAGACCATAGAATATGTTCCCCGTCGGGAAGGGGCTCAGCAACGCCATCAATTCTGTTACGAACTAAGCGTGTCATATTAAAGGCCCTTGACGTGATTCAAAGGCATACAAGTGACCACCACCAAAATATCCACTAATCTGATCTTCTTCGCGTAGGGAAACTTGATCAGCATGTTCAGTGCGAGGTACACGAGCAAATTGGTCTGCGCGTATCGAAACAACGCGCACTGTACTTTGTGAAATAGTGGTGAAAGGAATCGGGAGCAATAAACGGCCGCCACCAACAGAGGGCTCTACTTCAAAATACCGCGCATAAGACTCAGCCCGATCTACCCAAATATCCGTTACCGTGCCAGCAACACCACCACAAGCAGCAACCACATTCATACCCCGAGGATCTTCATCTTCTTCGGCAACGCTGTAGTCAGCAGCAACGCGCAAAGGAACAATCTTGGGTTTGCCATCTGTACACACATCCGGGTGGGTGGAGCGCATGGCCCAAGCTGCGGGTCCTACCCCATCTACCAAGGGATCACCTGATGGCATCCAAGGGTAACCAGGCGCTGGATACACTTTCTCCATATTGTATTCACGATCATCCGATCCGGCACCCGGTGGGGACAGAACCGTCTCGCCATTTGCCAGACGAAAGGTTTTAGGTTCAGGCATGCCACATATCCCCTCAGGGAATATTTCTCCCCCAGTTTCCGAAACTAATGGCAAACCTTCACGATTAGATTCACGCTGCAGGTAAACAATTAAACTAAAGAAAAATATCCAAAATAGATATAAAACCATCTGAGCCGTATCAAAATATCCTGTAATCATTTGTTATGTCTCCTCACCCAAATAAATCAAATTAACCAGGGAATTCAGCCAAACCAAAACCATCAGATGATTTTTTTGGTGCGGAACGTACTCTGGCAACAAGTGGACCCACTGCAACTAAAACCGCAAACAACAATACAATTTCTAATTGATACACCACTCCATAGGCTGCTGCAGGAGACTGCAATAAAGCCCCTAAGGCTCCGTCATGTCCCCAAAACACGATGAGATCCTTCAAGCCCGCTCCTAAGGTCATCGCTAAGCCTGCACAGGTAGCCTGTACAGCGCCCCACGCACCCAAAGCCAGACCACTTGAGGATCCATCTTTAAGTTTCATAAATGCACTCAGTGAACCCAGCGAAAACAGTCCACCACCAAATCCAATGCCTATGGCACCTAATCTAAACAGTAAGGGTGAGCCAAATGCTCCTGAGAGAACGACCAAAGCAAAAGCGAATAAGCCATTGAGTGCTCCCATAGCCGCCAAACGCCAAGGATCACTGCCGCGACCTAATAGACTGGCTGCAACAGAAAAGGCCACCAAGGTACCTAATGCTGTCATCGCAGTGAGCGTGGTGGTGGCAGAAACTGATAAGCCCAATACCTCTGCCCCATAGGGTTCAAGTAATATGTCTTGCATACTAAAGGCTGCAGCTCCAAGTCCCACTGCCCATAGTGAGCGAGTTACACCGTGTTGATGTCTCCATTGACGCCAGCTATCGTTAAATTTGGGGCTCTGTTCCCCTTGATCTCTTTTCTCGCCCCGAGCTTCTTGCTTCCATAATGCAACCCCGTTCAACACCAGGGTCAACAGTGCGCCGCCCTGTAAAACTTTAATTAACTTAATTGGTTGATAGTCGGTCAATAAAACACCAAAAACCAAACTTGAAATCAACATTCCAAGTAACAGCATCACATAAAGCAAGCACACCACCCGAGGGCGCTTTTCTTCGGGTGCAAGATCGGTAGCCAAGGCCAATCCAGCGGTCTGAACCGTATGCATTCCAGCACCAACTAACAAAAATGCTAAGGCTGCACCTGCTTCTGAAATCCATACGGGGCCATTGCTGTCCCCGCTTAATAGGATCAGTGCAAATGGCATGATGGATAAGCCACCAAATTGCAAAAGGGAACCAAACCAAAGATACGGTACACGTCGCCAACCTAAGGCACTGCGATGATGGTCAGACTGATGGCCCAATAGGGCTCTGAAAGGAGCGAACAACAACGGAAGAGAGACCAATAAAGCAACCAAACTAGCGGAGGTATGCATCTCTACAATCATGATGCGGTTTAATGTTCCATTCAACAGGACCAAAGACATTCCAACCGTCACTTGAAACAATGAGAGGCGAAGCATTCTTCCCAAACCAAGTTCTTCAGAGGCTACATCTGCAAAAGGAAGCCAACGGGTACCCATCGAAGCCCACATTTTCATATAGCTCTGAGTGAGGCTCTTCATCATTGACGCACCAACTGCAAAGCATGTGATGTATAAAAGAAATGCCCCACCCGTAAGCTTTTACAAACTTTGAATGAAGTCATTGGGCTGTCCTTAGACATCAGAGTACGCAGCCGATGTTCCGTCACAGGCTCTATTGCGGGAGCCCGATCACTGCGAGGAAATAAACGTCCACTAATCCAAAAAACCCATAACAAAGGTGTTCTAGGAGCAAACGTAAAGCACATCCCTTTGCTCACTCTAGGTGCAAGCTCAGTCAGCACTCTCACCATATCGGGAGCCCGATAGTGAATCAATGAATCTAGGGCCACGACATAATCGAAATCACCCAAGGTGGCATCACTTAAATCCCCCACCCGAAAATCAATGGTTCCGCCACTCTCAAATACATGCCCCTCAAAACGTTCTCGCGCAAAACCGACTAAGGTCGGCGCAATATCAATCGCTGTAACCTGCGCGCCACGCTTAGCCATTTCAACGGATAATGTTCCGGTGCCACAACCTGCATCTAAAACCTTTAGACCACGGAGGTCATGAGGCATACAAGACAAAACGTTTTCAAACATACGGCGGCGACCCTCACGCACCGTTGCACGAATTCCACTGACGGGTGCATCAGAGGTTAATTTTGACCATGCTTGTGCAGCAGTCCGATCAAAGTACTCTAGAAGTTGGCCACGGCGACGTTGGTATGTCGTTGAACTAGGCATCGTTGTCTCCTCAATCGAAACCCAAGAGGTCAAAAATATCTCGGTCTTTCAAGGACACTGCATCAAGGGGATCAGATCCAGCCCAAAGGTTAGCTGCCAAGCGCAAATATTCGTTTTGCACTTCTTCGATTTCAGGCCCGCCTTCCATTTCAAACAAGGTAGATTTTTTTAGACGACTACGACGAATCACATCTAAGTCATCAAAGCGCGCCATAGTTTTTAATCCAGCCGCCTCATTGAAACGATCAATTTGCTCGGTGGTGCGACTACGATTAGCAATCACACCGCCTAAACGAACCTTATAGTTTTTGCTCTTCGCTTGGATCGCAGCCACAATGCGATTCATTGCAAAAATTGAGTCAAAATCATTTGCAGTCACGATCAGAGCGCGATCAGCATGCTGCAAGGGTGCGGCAAATCCACCACACACCACATCACCCAACACGTCAAAAATCACCACATCGGTGTCTTCAAGCAGATGATGTTCTTTGAGTAGCTTGACCGTTTGTCCCACTACATAGCCACCGCAACCCGTGCCGGCCGGAGGGCCCCCTGCTTCAACGCACATCACGCCGTTATAACCTTGATACACAAAGTCTTCAGCACGTAACTCTTCAGAATGAAACTCAACGGACTCCAAGACATCAATGACAGTAGGCACAAGGCACTTAGTCAATGTAAAAGTGGAGTCATGTTTAGGGTCACAGCCAATCTGTAAAACGCGCTTTCCAAGTTTTGAGAAAGCAACCGAAAGATTGGAGGATGTTGTGCTTTTCCCGATACCTCCTTTCCCATATACGGCAAAGACTTTGGCACCCGTAATTTTGATATCTTCTTCTTGATGCACTTGCACACTTCCTGCCCCATCTGGTCTTCCTTTTCCAATTGAGGTTACCGGTATTTTTGCTACTTCCATCATGATGCTTTCCCCTTTTTTGATGTCGAGTTGTCAGTGCTTATGCCGCAGCGGCATGAGCAACCCCCTCGTACACGCCCTCGAGTCTGTCCTCGAGTTCCTCACTGGCCTGACGCAGAGCTTCTAATGTCTCTTCATCAGGCTGCCAGTAATTTCTTTGATGCGCTTCAAGCAATCGATTAGCCAGCTTTACTGAAGCCGCAGGATTCAACTTGGCAAGACGCTCGCGCATGGTTTCATCTAATACAAACGTCTCGCTGATACGCTCATACACCCATGACTCTACTTGTCCCGTAGTGGCGGACCATCCCAATGTGTTGGCTACATGTTGCTCAATCTGGCGCACGCCCTCATAACCGTGATTCAGCATGCCTTCATACCACTTAGGATTGAGCATGCGCGTCCGGGTCTCTAAAGAAACCTGCTCGGATAAAGTGCGCACCCTACCCTCACCGACTGTTTGATCGCCAATATAAACAGGCAACTCTTGACCGCGTAAGCGTTCAACAGCTTTGCTAATTCCACCTAAGGTATCGAAGTAATAATCAATGGTGGTCACCCCCAACTCAAGCGAGTCTAGGTTTTGGTAAGCCAGGTCTACGCTGGCTAAGGCCAATTGCAACAATTCGCCTTGCTCTTGCGGTTGACCATCAGTGCCATACGCAAAGCACTTACGACGCGTGTAGGTGTCTGCAATCTCGCTGTCGTCAGTCCAATTCGAGCTATAAACCAAATTACCTACATTCGAACCATAAGCACCATCAGCATTACTAAATACACGCAAGGCAGCAGTGATCAGATCACATCCCAATTCATTCTTATAACGCAGCATGTTTACGCGAATGGGATTGAGTTCGTCGGGTTCATCCGCTTCAGCACAAATCACAGCAGCTTCAGCAAGCAACTTAGTTTGCAGTGGCATCAGATCACGGAAGATTCCAGACAAGGTCACCACCACATCGATACGGGCACGACCCAGCTCTCTTAATGGAATCAACTCGGAGCCACACAACCGCCCGTAGCTATCGAAGCGTGGCTTGGCACCCATCAAGGCGAGAGCTAAACCAATGGGGCTCCCTTCTGTTTTTAGTGTATCGGTTCCCCACAGCACAAGCGCTACACAGCGCGGCAAGGGATTACCTTGTGCCAAATGGCGATCGATCAAACGTTGTGCTTGTTTGGCACCATCAAACAGGGCAAAAGCGCTAGGAATTCTGAAAGGATCAAACCCATGCATGTTACGACCCGTTGGCAAAATATCGGGATTACGCAATAGGTCTCCGCCCGGTGCCGGACGGATATACCCTCCCTCCATCGCATGCAACAGGGACTCTAATTCGTGATCTTGAGAGAGCAATGTTGAAGCGGGCTCAAGTGCCTCAAGTATCTTCTGAAGCTCTGTATCTCCATCTGCAATCGCACGCGGCGCGTGACCCATCGCAAGGCGCTCTGCCACAGCCGGATCCAGAGGAAAGCCATTCGCACCTTCCGACATGGCCGATAAAAGCTCTGCACATTCAGACACCGAGGGTGCCTGCCCCATCTCATGAAGGCCAGTGGGGATGAGTGTCTGCTCAAGCTCAACCACGGTATTCCAAAGCGTGCTTAAGGTCTCATCCAAATCGGGTTCAAGCGAGAGGTCTTGTTGGATTAAATCCAGTCCCGTGGCTTGATCCTGAACCAGCTCGATAATATCGGAACGCTCAACGATCGCTTCTGGTGGTAACCCTCTCCAACGCTCAAGCGAAGCTTTCAAATCAACTAAGCCACGATACAGGCCCGCACGTGAAAGAGGAGGCGTTAAATAACTAATTAGCGTAGCAGCACTGCGACGTTTAGCAATACTGCCCTCTGAAGGATTATTGGCAGCATACAAATAAATATTGGGTAAATCACCAATCAAACGATCAGGCCAGCAGTGTGCTGATAAACCTGTTTGCTTACCTGGCATAAACTCTAATGCACCGTGCGTCCCAAAGTGCACGCAAGAATGTGCCTTAAAATCATTACGCAACCAGCGATAGAAGGCACTGAATGCATGAGTGGGGGCGAAGCCGCCTTCAAACAACAGACGCATCGGGTCGCCTTCATAACCAATCGCCGGTTGAACACCTACAAATATATTTCCGAATTGTTCGCCCAGAATAAAGATATTGCTGCCATCACTGAGTTGTCTTCCAGGTGCAGGACCCCATTGCTTTTCAATCTGCGCAAGATAAGTTTCTTGGCGAACGTGATCACCGGTTGAAATACGGGAGAAAACATTGGCTTCAGCGCCATATTTTTTTGAATTACCTTCCAGAATTCGAGCACGCAGGGCATCTACATTTTCAGGAACATCAAC
>CAIPTD010000024.1 GCA_903867885.1 uncultured Ferrovum sp.
GGGCATGGCTACACCCGTAATGATGTGATCCTTCGTAACGACAATATTCGCAGAAACTTGGAACTTGAGTTGAACCTCCATCCGGATAAAAAGGATATTGTGGGGGCCAACTTTGCTTCTGTATTGAAATAGTTTTTTCGATGCCTTGAGGAAAAGACACCAGCGAAATATGTGATGATTAATAAGTTCCGCAAACTTGTACTTTTGTTTCAATTAAAATTGAAGTACCCTGAGGTTGTGTATTTTGGCGCGCCACGGGTAGTCATGCTCTTTGGAATTCCACGCCGCATCTTGCGGCATGGCTTCTACTCCCAGCGTGGTCAAGATGAACTGGTTTTCACGGAATTCTTTAGGGCCCTAAACACCCGCGACTTTCCCAAGTTTTTCGTGGATATCGGGTGCAATCATCCCATCCTTCACAGCAACTCTTTTTTCTTCGAAATGAATCAAGGGTACAAGGTGCTGGCGGTTGATGCATTAGCAGAAGTTCACGCATTGTGGCGATTGCGCCGTCCCGCTTCTGATTTTGCGGAGTGTGCTGTGGGTGCAAGTGCCGGGGAGGTGAGTTTTGATGTGGTGGGCGGTGGCAACCTGGAATCGATGTTCTCATCGGTTAGCGGGTCGTCTCAGAAAGGTGCGGCACATCCGGTTTCGACCCGAAAAGTCAGGGTTCGTAGGATTGCGGATATTTTGGCGGAGCGTGGAATTCAGAGTGCCGGCATTCTCAGCATGGATATCGAGGGTTATGAACTGCCAGCACTGAAAGGTATTGATTTCTCACGATTTATGGCTTATGTTTTTATTATCGAAAACAATAGCCACGAGGGCCTAGGATGCAACCATATCAGAGATTTGATGATTGGTAATGGGTATATTTACTACGCCCGGATCTGGAACCTGGATGACATCTTTATTCATCCTGAACTGCTGACCCTTTGTGACGAGGTTGATCGTGGTTGAGGCTATACAAATGGTAATGGTGAGTCTGATATGGTGATCGGATGCACACTGGGCTGGAGTAGTCAATTAACGTTAGGCGTTTTGTGGACTTGTCGCTACGACTGATCGCCTTCGCTTTGATGGCTTTGAGCCTTTATGTGGCTCGGGTGTTTTGCGGTCGTGCCATTAGTAACATGCCGCTTTGGAACGGTTTGGGAATGTTAGCGCTCTACGCTTGCTATTGTTTTTCTGGTGTTCAATTCAACAATGGTGTATCGGGTATGGCCGAACTCACCATCGCTGCTCTGGTGGCGACAAGTGTTGTCTCGTTCGTGCTGGGCGAACGTATGCCTGCGTTACGATTGATAGCCATGCGCGGACCGGTACAGAGCCGCGATGGGGCTGAGCGGCACGACATTCGGTCGGTTCCACTGCATTACGTGTGCGTGCTGGTCGCGGTTTCAATCATCTTTTATTTGATATTGACGCAGGGCCAGCCCCTGCGATTGTTCACTGATGGTGTCGGTCTTAAATTCGAACGACTGCAGGGAATTGCAGAGAAAAGCCCGCTGCTGCTGAATCTTGATGCTCTTGTGCTAGCGATGACTCTGATAGGTCTGGCTTGGTCCATTCTGAGTTACCGTGATAATCTTAAATCTAAGCTCACACTGGGCTTGGTTATCTTTTTGATTTTTCTTTATGTTCTTTCTACAGGTTCAAGGACGCCTTTGATCGCAGTGGTATTGCAGATATTACCTGCGGTAAGCGTTGCACGCACGCGGTCCCGGCACATGGCATGGATATTACGCAAGAAATGGTTCCTTGGGTGGGCGTTGCTTGCAGGTATCGTATTCATGATTGTCACGACTGGCTCACGTATGCAATTCGAGGAACTCAATGACGACGTCTTTTATTTTTATTTCGGTGTACGCGACTTCGGAATAGTTGCGCCGCTTTTACAGTCAGGTGACGCAGCAGCTTTTTTCCTGGCCACTGCCATCA
>CAIPTD010000025.1 GCA_903867885.1 uncultured Ferrovum sp.
CAAAGCGGTTGTTATGTACGGCAACAACGGTGATGCTGTGGGCGTTGTTGGTACGACGGCGGCGGTTAGTGCCACGAACTACACCGGCTTAGGCGTGAACTATGCACACGGCCCCTTGACCGTTAACCTGGCTACCGAAAAAGTTGCAAGCTCTTTGAACAATGGAACGACTGGCGTGACGGCGGGAAGCTACACCAACGCTTGGATATTGGCTGCGTCTTACAACATTGGCGTCGCTACCGTTTTTGCTGCCGCGGAAGCAGCAACTACTGACGGTTTGAATGCAGGCTTTGCGACGGGTTCGACCGCAGGCTCGGGCAAAGACTCTGGCACTTCATTTGGCCTGTCACTGCCGGTCGGCCAAGGAACTACTGCAGCATTGGGATACGCAACTGAGACCAGCTCTTTACCAGGCGTGGCCGACACGAAAGTGAACTCTTTTGGCGCACAAGTGGTTTACGCTTGGAATGCGGCAACTGCCATTTATGCTGGCTATAACAAGACCGACAGCACAGCGCGCGACGCCTCCGCTACCGTGACCACCACGACAAAGTTCGCCACTGGCGTTCGCTACAACTTCTAATTCCCGCGCTGGCCTTGCGCCAGTTTGGAAACCAAGAAGTTGAAAAGCCCCGCTGTGGCAACACAGCGGGCTTTTTTTATTGTGTGTTTTTATGGGGATGGGGTTTCGAGCGCCTAACCCATGCCCGCCCACTTTCTGCTTGATACCGCTGCACTTCAGATGGCTGTTTGGGAATGAGGTGCGCAGGTAAGGCCTACGTTAGTGCGTTGATCGCCCGATAAAGAACGGTTCTCGCGGAAATGCCAAAGCCTTACGTTAGATAGGAATGCGCTTGATAGTTCATATCTGATCTCCATCCAATTCAATCCTGAACTGGGGATGGCAATGGATTGTCTGTGCGGCTCATTGGTCATCAATCTATAAAAGTGTGTGATACGGCTCAGGATGCAATACGGTTTGCAGCCGCCCCTCGGATCAGCGTGCCAATACCTTCGTCGGTAAGCACTTCGAGCAGCACAGAGTTGGGCACGCGGCCATCAATGATATGCGCGGTGCGTACCCCATTCTGAACGGCATCCAGAGCGCAAGCTACTTTGGGCAGCATACCCCCCGAGATGGTGCCGTCAGCAATCAGGGCCTGCACGCGGCCGGCGCTTAAGCCCGTGAGCACTTTGCCGTCTTTGTCTAAAACGCCCGAGGTGTTGGTCAGAAGCAAGAGCTTTTCTGCTTGCAGGGTAATGGCTAGCTTACCTGCCACGAGGTCTGCATTGATGTTATAGGCTTCACCGTTTTCCCCCACGCCCAGTGGCGCGATGACGGGGATGAAATTGCGGCTAGAAAGCAAATTGATAATTTCTGGGTCAATACGCACCACTTCACCCACCTGGCCAATATCAATGTCTTCCTCACCGGTGGTGGGGTTGCTGAGCATGAGCTTACGCGCGTGGATGAAATTACCGTCCTTACCGGTCAGGCCCACCGCATGTCCACCCTGCTTGTTGATGAAGGTCACGATATCCTGATTGACCAGCCCACCAAGCACCATCTCAACCACGTCAAGGGTTTCTTCATCGGTCACACGCATGCCTTGAATGAATTCAGACTGCTTACCGACACGATTCAGAATCGCGCCGATTTGGGGGCCTCCACCATGAACCACAACCGGGTTAATCCCCACCAATTTGAGTAGCACGATGTCGCGCGCAAAGCTTTCTTGCAGTGTGACATCGGTCATGGCGTTGCCGCCATATTTGATGACGATGGTGCGGTTGTGAAAGCGCTGCAAATAGGGCAAGGCTTCGATCAGAACCTTGGCTTTTTGTTCGGCAGTAGTGCTGGCGGTCATCTCGAGCCTCAAAAAATAATGTTACGAAATTGTACCGCTTTTGTGCGCTGCCGCAGCCCTATCCATTTGGACCAAATATTTTTTTTAGCACTGCAATGATGCTATATTGATGTTTTGATGTTAACTGACAAAAAAATGAGAACAACCCTTTCTATCGACGATGATGTATTCCTCTTTGTGCGCTCCAAAGCTCTGCGAGAAAAAACTTCTATTGGTGAAGTGGTTTCTGATTTAGTTAGGCAGGGTATAAGAGCGAATCAAGCTAATACTTATATCCTTCAGGAACCCAAGAGCAAGTACGCTGTACTTCCCTCAAGAGATGAACTGATCACGAATGATCATGTTCGAGATTTAATGGATTTTGAGGGAATATAAGATTGCGCTATCTGCTTGATGTTAATGTTTGGGTTGCTCTGTTAGATGAGTCTCATGTTTTTAATCAGAATGTTACCCAATTTTTTGAGACTCCAAATATTCAGATTGCAAGTTGTCCTATTATTGAAAACGGTGTTATTCGTATTCTCAATTTACCCAATTACAGCAAGTTTGGCCCAGTAGGATTTGATGTTGTGGTAAAAAAACTTGCTGAAATTTATGCCGATAAAGATGTTGAGTTTTGGGCTGATGATTACTCTTTAGTAACAGGCGATTTAGTTACATGGTCGCGCGTTTTCAGCCACTCTCAGATCACTGATTTGTATCTTCTAGGCTTAGCAGTTCAACGCAACTGCACCTTAGTTACCCTTGACCAAAGAATTTCTCCGGAGAGCGTTAAAGGCGCGAAAGACCAAAATTTAAGACTGCTTTAATTCTTAACGCGCTGAGGAAGCGCGAGGATGGCGTCGCGATTGGTGGGACTGAAGACTTTTGCGGCGGCCTCGGGATAAGGCAACCACATTTGGGAAATGTGCTCGCGGGGTGAGAGCGTAACGGGAATAGGCG
>CAIPTD010000026.1 GCA_903867885.1 uncultured Ferrovum sp.
GGGCATGACCGTGTCGCCTTAATTCCTCAACAATCTCAGCATGTGTGCTGTCCGAGAGGCAGGTCAGCGTTTGATCGTTGAGGTCTTCAAGGTCGTCAGGTTTTTCTTGTAAGTTAGCGTTATAAACAATCTGAGGTGTGACCCTGCGATAGGGTGCACTAAAGCGCGCATCTTTTTTCCAATGCGAGTCTTCTAACAAGCCAGCGGCAGCAAAATGAGCGCGACGGGAATACAAGGCCCAGCGAATCTCAGCTTGTGAACTCAGTACAACGAACTTCACTGTTTTGCCTTGTGATTGGGCAAAGTGATTCACCATTTCTGCATCTAGACCGCTCAAGCTGCCATCGGGATCGACGTGATACACCGTGGTCTCATCTCTTGTGGCAACAACCCACTCCTGACTCTCTTCTGAGGAGAGTACTTGAGGTAACGTGTCTCGGCTGCTCCGCAGGATCGACGGACGATCGCAGGCCGCAAGACCTAAAGCGCCCATTGTTAGCATCCAGCGTCGGCGGGCTTGAGATATCATTACGTTTCCTCTTTATGCGCCACCATCTTGAGCGCCACATTCTTGAGCATACAAGTCCTTATTCCCGCTGGTGGTACTGGTAGTCGCTTTGGCTCATCGGTGCCAAAACAATTTCTCACCCTAGGTGGGAAGCTTGTGATTGAATGGACCCTCGCTCCTTTTCTAATGCTAGACGAGATTGATTGCATTTGGGTGGCGGTGGCAGAAGAAATTCCTGATGAAGCACGTGCGTGTTTTGCGCGTTTGGCAGCGCAACATCCCAATAAACTGAAAGTGGTTGCTTGCGCGGGTGATACGCGGGCAGCAACTGTGCTCGGTGCCTGTGAGCGAATTCGTGCCCAGACTCTATTTGCTTCAGGCGAGCCTGACCCTTGGGTGTTGGTGCATGATGCGGCGCGTCCTGGTATTTCTGTTGAACTCATACAAAGGCTACTTGCTGCGCTGCAAGATGAACCTGTGGGAGCGTTGTTGGCGGTCCCTGTTGCAGATACCTTAAAACGTGAAGCGCTACGTGAAGGATGTAACGCTAAGCAAGTGCAGGCAACAGTGACGCGCAGTGGTTTATGGCAGGCACAAACTCCGCAAGCGTTTAGACTGGATCTGCTGCGCACTGCGCTGTCTAAGGCGGGAGATGCGCCTAGTGATGAATCGAGTGCGATTGAGGCATTGGGAAAAACCCCCAAGCTTGTGATGGGTGCCCCGACTAATTTTAAATTGACCCATCCTGCAGATGGGGAGTTATTCGCTGCTTTATTTGCGGCGAGGGAGAAGCAATGCGAATAGGTCATGGCTTTGATGTGCATGCGCTGGTAGAAAATCGGGCGCTGATTATTGGCGGGGTGACGATTCCTTATCACCTCGGACTACTTGGCCATTCTGACGCAGATGTATTGCTGCACGCTATATGCGATGCAATATTGGGGGCGGCCAGTTTAGGGGATATTGGCAAGCATTTTCCTGATACCGATGCCCGCTGGAAGGGCGCCGACAGCCGTGTTCTTGTGCGTGAGGTAGTGAGACTCGCGCATGCGCAAGGCTGGAAAATAGAAAACATAGATGCCACTGTGATTGCTCAAGCACCCAAGTTGGCGCCCTTTATTCCGCAGATGAAACTGCATCTGATGGCCGATCTCGATGTGGCAGACCATGCTGTGAACGTGAAAGCAACGACCACAGAAAAATTAGGATTTACTGGCAGAGGTGAAGGGATCGCAGCGGAAGCGGTGTGTTTGCTCACCAAAGTTTAAAAATTTTTTTTTAGTGAAGGCAGCACTTATTCTTTTGGTTTTTTTAGCGTCTGCTTGAGTAAATGCAAAGCCATACGTTGAAAGTCGGCCTCTTTCAAATCTCCACCTTCTAAATTTTCGCCCTCTAACAACTTTGCATAGTTACCACTGCTTGAGCGGGAATACAGAGGGTCATAGTGTTCAGTCAGTAGCATGTTGACGAGATCAACAAACCGTCCTGCTCGGGCAAGCGTCATCCACGCATCAATTTTTGTTTTGCCATGGAGGTTGTTGAGTCTACTCATGGTGGACGCAAGCAGATCAAGATCAGTCAGGAAATGATGATATTCCTGGATGAGTAATTGCACTCTGGCTTCAACACTGGCTTGAATGCGCACGCAATCGCTGCTGCGCATCGCCATCATCAGAGATTCAGGTATATGAAGCATTCCAATCTTTCGACTTTCGGCTTCCACAAACACCGGGCGAGAAGGGTCTAGACGCATTAAGGCAAGGCATAACTGGCTTTCAAACATGCGTTGAGCGGGTTGGGGTTGATTGGGAAGATCCCCCAATACTGAGCCTCGATGTGCGGCCATGAGCTCAAGATCTAAAACCTGTGCGCCTTCTTGATGCAGCGCTTGCAAAAGCAGGCTTTTGCCTGAACCTGTAGGGCCGCAAACGGCTCGAAAAGTAAATCGCTCGGGCAGGGTTTCAATCTGACGCATGACATGGCTACGCCAAGTTTTATAGCCGCCAGGGAGTTGATGGGCATCCCAACCTACCGCACGCAGCACATGGGTCATGGCCCCACTGCGTTGGCCGCCTCGCCAACAATAGATCAGTGGGCGCCAAGGCTTTGGCTTTTCTGAAAAAAACGCAGAGATATGCAGGCTGATATTGGCTGAGACGAGCGCAGCCCCAACGCGACGGGCGGCAAAGGGTGAGACTTGTTTATACAGCGTGCCTACTTCTGCACGTTGCGCGTTGTCTAAAACGGGGCAATTGATGCTGCCTGGAATGTGATCCAAGGCAAACTCCGCAGGCGATCGCACATCAATGATGGTGTCGAATCCGCTGAGGTCTTCAGGATGGATCTCAGCTCTGCCATTGTGTCTCATTGATACAAAGGTACCAGGCTGGGCGGACTAAAACGGCAGATTGGCATCAGGGCGCACGGCCAGAATCGCTTTGCGAAAATCAGCCTGGATACGATCTAAAGCAGCGTGGTTGTCGGCTTCGAAGCGCAACACAACTACCGGCGTTGTGTTGCTGGGGCGCGCGAGCGCAAAGCCATCAGCGTATTCCACGCGAACTCCGTCAATCACAATGACTTCCTTGGCGTTTGTAAATCCACCCTGTTTACGTAAGGCTTCTACCAGAGCGACGTTTTCGCCTTCTAGCATCGGGATTTGAAGCTCCGGGGTACTGACTGCATTAGGAAGGTCTGCGAGGGTTTGGGAGTGATTATCGACTTTGCTTAGGAGTTCTAACATCCGGGCCCCGGCATACAAGCCGTCATCAAATCCATACCAACGTTCTTTAAAGAAAAAGTGGCCGCTCATTTCACCTGCCAGTTGGGCCCCGGTCTCGCGCATACGGGATTTAATTAAGGAGTGCCCAGTTTTCCACATGGTGGGGTGGCCGCCATGCTTGCGTATCCAGTCAAATAAGTGACGGGTACATTTCACGTCAAAGATGATTTCAGCACCAGGCTTGCGTGTGAGCACATCAGCGGCAAACAACATTAATTGACGGTCGGGGTAAATGATTTGGCCTTCTGCCGTCACCAGACCCAAGCGATCGCCATCGCCATCAAAAGCAAGGCCGATCTCACCACGATTCTCTGCTAAAGCGTGAATCAGGTCCTTTAAATTCTCCGGTTGAGAAGGGTCAGGGTGATGATTAGGGAAATGGCCATCTACTTCGCAAAATAAAGGATCGACTTGGCAGCCTAAGCGTTTATACAGTTCGGGGGCGAAAGCGCCGGGAATACCGTTGCCGCAATCTATGACAACGCGCATAGGGCGTGCGAGTTTCACATCGTCGCAAATACGCTTGAGATAACTTTCTGCGATATTTTCCGAGCGGTAACCGCCGGCCCCACTCAAAAATTGCTTCAATTCGATCCGCTCGCGCAAGCCCTGAATGGCATCGCCTGCAACAGGAGCCCCGCCCATCACCATTTTTAAGCCGTTGTATTCAGGGGGGTTATGGGAGCCGGTCACCATAATGCCCGTGCTGGCTGCCAGTTCATGGGCAGCAAAATACAACATGGGAGTGGCGACAGCGCCTACATCAATGACTTCTAGGCCAGTTGAACGCAAGCCTTCGGCTAAAGCTTCTAATAAGGCGGGGCCTGACAATCGTCCGTCTCGGCCAATCGCTACAGAGGGAAGTCCATGCTGACGCGCCTCGGATCCAAAGGCTTTGCCGATTAAGCGTGCAATGTCAGGCGTCAGTGTTTTACCCACAATCCCGCGGATATCATAGGCTTTGAATATTTCTTTGGGGAGAGAGTGGGGCATGGAGATCCTCTTGAATAATCGGCGCCAACTTAAAAGTTGGTCTGGCTGAGTGCCGCGATTATAGACTAATGACACACATTGCCGTAGGACCCGAATAGGCTTTTTGTATCTGGGGTGTTCACATCAAACGATCAGCAATCGAATGGGTTTGTCAGGAAAACGCAAGCTTAGTCCTTTTTTTAAAAAAAAATATCGATTCAAACCTAAAGTTTCGATTTTCCCTGCCGTTAAACAATTACAGCGGCTTTGAACCCCCCATCAAACCGCTGCAATAGTTGTAAGGTTCTTGCAAGCTTTGGTGTTTTCGAGAAAATATTTTTTCGATTAACCCTAAAGTTTGCTCGCCTTATGCCGTTATATTGATATCACAGAAGTGCTTACCCCCTGTATTTAAAAAGCATTCTTTCTTTTTGTAGGACTTTTTCCTACACGCCCACGTCCCTTTTGACTACGCACTAATTAGATTTTCTCTAATTGGATCAATTCGCTCGAGCATTCAGTATTCGTTTCATCAGCCGACGCGTTGTTGGCGCAATTCCCGGGGGGGACACGAAATGGATATGCAATCACTTCAAGCCGAGATTCACGAAGCAAATCTGACTTATTTGCTACTTGCTCAGCAAATGTTGTTAGCAGACCGCGTAGGAGCCATGTACCGTTTGGGCATCAATGCAGAATTGGCTGACATCTTGTCAAAAATGTCTGCTGCTTCACTCATGAAAATGGCGCAAACCGATATGTTGATTGCTCGCTTCCGTCTGGATGAGCGCGCTGTATTGGGGATGTTGAATGATTACAGCAAGGATCGTCCGATGGCTAAAACCCACTCGGCCATCATGCTGGCTACCCAACCCATCGAAGCTTAATTCCAGAGGATCACGATCATGGCAAAAAAAAGTCTCGTTTCCGAAGCTCAAGATACACAGTTGGCCATTCAACTGATTGAAATGGGTGCACGTCTTCAGGTCTTAGAGTCTGAAACCTCTTTAAGCCGCGAACGTTTGATCAAACTTTATAAAGAAGTACGTGGTGAATCCCCTCCTAAGGGTCTTCTTCCATTTTCAACAGATTGGTTTACGACTTGGATGCCTAATATCCACGGTTCTTTGTTTGCAAATATATACAGTTATTTAACGCATCATGCTGGTTTGACAGGTATTCATGCAACCATGCAGGCATACCGCTTATATCGTCAGCATGAAGTGGATGAACCTAATGAAGAGCCAGTGCTGGGTTTGACCCGTGCATGGACACTCGTTAGGTTTATGGAATGTGGCATGCTGAGTTTGGTCCCTTGCAAACAATGCGGTGGGAAATTTTTAGCTCACTCCCATGATCTACATGAAGGGTTTGTGTGCGGAATGTGTAATGTGCCTTCAAGAGCCGGTAAAACTCGCCGTGCAGCGGCCCTGTTAGAAGCAGCATAAGCGAATCATTTAAGCGCTTTGATCGATAGGATAAGTAATTAACTTAAGTTTTTTTTATTTCCTGTCGTAAAATTGATTGCTGGCTGACCTTAACCAGTTTTTATATCCGGCACGCTGTTCTGGTGCTTCTTGCAGTCACTACTCATTTAGGAATTTCTGCCCGTGCTCCTTATTGTTGGATACATCATTATTTGTGCCAGTGTTTTTGGCGGCTTCGCAGCGGGAGGTGGCCATCTGGGTGCGCTGATGCAACCGCTTGAACTATTGATGATTGGTGGTGCGGCAGCCGGTGCATTTTTGGTTGGTAATGGCGGGAATGCAATTAAAGGAACTTTAGGGGCCCTGCCTACCGTAATGAAAGGGGGTGGATACACTAAGCCCATGTATATGGAATTATTAGCCTTGATGTACGACATTTTGGCTAAAGTACGTAAAGAAGGATTGATGTCGATTGAGAATGATGTTGAAAATCCTCACGACAGTCCCCTTTTTTCTAAATATCCCAATGTCTCTAAAGACCACCATATTGTGGAATTCATGACTGATTACTTGCGGCTCATGGTGGGGGGCAACTTAAATGCTTTAGAAATCGAAAACCTGATGGATCTAGAGATTGAAACGCATCATCAAGAGGGGCATCTGCCTGCAACCATTATTGCGTCAGTAGGCGATGCGATGCCTGCATTCGGGATTGTTGCTGCTGTGATGGGGGTGGTACACACCATGGAGTCGGTGGGTATTCCACCCGCGGAGTTGGGTATTTTGATTGCGCATGCCCTGGTGGGTACTTTTTTGGGTATTTTACTTTCGTATGGTTTCGTGGGGCCCCTAGCCTCAAAACTCACTCAAAACCTTGAAGCCAGTACCAAAGTATTTCAATGTGTAAAGACTACTTTGCTTGCTAGCTTAAATGGCTATGCTCCAGCGGTATCTGTGGAGTTTGGTCGCAAAGTGCTCTACAGCACTGAACGTCCTACTTTTGCTGAGTTGGAAGAACACGTTAAAGGGCCTCGTTAAGCAATGGCAGGCGCACCGGGCAGAGGCGGAGAAGCCGCTCGGCCAATTATCGTAAAAAAAATCAAGAAGGGCGGCCATGGTCATCACGGAGGCGCTTGGAAGATTGCTTACGCTGACTTTGTAACCGCCATGATGGCATTCTTCTTGTTGATGTGGTTATTGGGCTCCACATCAAAAGGTGACTTAAACGGCATTGCTGAATACTTTAAAACTCCCATGCAGGTGGCGATGCAAGGTGGCAGTGGTTCAGGGGATTCTTCCAGTGTTATTCCCGGCGGAGGTCAAGATCTGACGCGTCATTCTGGACAAGTTAAAAGGGCTGATACGGAAGCCATACGAAAAAGCTACACCATTAAACAAGCCGAAGCCGCGATCGAGAAAGAAGAACGTACTAAGCTCGTTTCCTTAAAGGAAAAAATTGAAGATCAGATTAATTCTGATGTCAAAATGAGCGATTACAAAAATCAAATTAAGTTAGATATCACCACAGAAGGCTTAAGAATTCAGATTGTGGATGATAAGAATCGCCCCATGTTTGATTTGGCAAGTTCACGCCTACAGCCCTATACCAAAAACATCCTCGCAGTGATCACCAAAAGTCTGAATGATGTAAGTAATAACATCAGCATCGCTGGTCATACCGATGCGCATGCTTATGCGGGTGGGGAAAAAGGCTACAGCAACTGGGATTTGTCTGCAGATCGAGCGAATGCCGCACGCAGAAGCATGATCGAATCTGGTCTGCTGGATAGCAAGATTTTACGTGTGGTGGGCTTGGGATCCTCGTCGATGTTCAATGAACAAGACCCACTTGATCCCATGAACCGACGGATCAGTATTGTTGTGGTGAATAAAAAGACCGAAAATTCAATCCGTCATCAAGCGCCTGCTATCGTTGAGGACACCGAGCAGGCAAAAGAAGTGATAAGTGGTGTGAGCCCTCCTAATATTGCCCCGCCGGCGGTGAGTGAAGTAGGGGCAGTTTCACCGCCTAAGCCCAGTGTCATCAAAACGGGAAAATAATGATTGGGTAGTGCATTGAAAGGTTAACGTTGTAATATTTATTTGGTGTGATCGTCATAATTTATTGATCTTCTGACACATGAGGCTGCTAATCTGATTAAAAGAAGGGTTCAAACTTCTAAATAAGAGGGGTGTTTCATGTTAGAAATGAGATTTGACGAATAGGCTTGCCTGTTATGCTTGCTGTTAAGTTTGTGAGACGTATACCGTTAATTGAACGTTACATGGGGCAATCCCCCCATCATCGCTGGGAATAATGCATGTCTGAACTGCTAAAGAGCATCGACGCCCGTACCCGCTTAGCCGGAACAAATAAGCTTGAAATTTTGCTTTTTACGCTTGGAGTCGACCAAAAGACGGGGCGCCGCGAAACCTTTGGCATTAATGTCTTTAAGGTACGTGAAGTGATGCGTACGCCTGAAATTACTCGTGCTCCTGATATGCCACCGGGTATCGAGGGGATGGTGAGTCTACGATCGCAACTCACCGCCGTTATCGATCTGGCAAAATTTGCTCGAGTTGAAACTGCAGCGCCTCCTGAGATCATGATCGTCACAGAATATAATGGTCATAGCCAAGGATTTTTAGTTGAAGCAGTGGATACGATTCTTCGCCTAGACTGGGCCATGATGAAAGTCCCTCCCGATATGATGAGTGCAGAAATGGGGGGAATGGTCACGGCTGTCACAGAATTAGACGATAACCGTATTGTGATGATGCTGGATGTAGAAAAAATTCTCTCTGAAACAATGCATTCAGACGACGAGATGATCTTCCGTAATATTCGCGCAATTGATCATGCAGATCGAACCGTGTTTTTTGCTGATGACTCCACGGTTGCGCGAAAACAAATGGAGAAAACACTCAATGCAATGCATGTAAAGCATCTTTCTTCTGTCAATGGCAGAAAGGCTTGGGAAGAGCTCAAGCGGGTAGCCGAATATGCGGACACCCAAAATATGGCCGTTAAAGATTTGATCCAGCTCATTATCACCGATGTAGAAATGCCCGAGATGGATGGTTATACCCTGACTAAATTGATCAAGAGTGATAATCGCTTTGCCAATATTCCGGTTTTGATGCATTCCTCACTGTCTGGTGAATCTAATGATAAACATGGAAAAGACAATGGAGTGGATGAGTACATCTACAAATTCGAGCCACAGCGACTTGCTGAAGTAGTGACTCGCTACTTGGTTGGAGGGAGTTAACAATGGTTTCTACCGCATCCTTCGAAATCCCATCCTCAGGGAACCTGCTTGATTCAGTTGATGCAAGAACCAAGCTTGCGGGTTCTAATAAACTTGAAATTTTATTGTTTTCCTTAGGCACATCTGAGATTTTTGGTATTAATGTATTTAAGGTTCGCGAAGTATCTAAAACTCCTTTTATTACCAAAACCCCCAATATGCCTTTTGGTATGGAAGGGGTCATTTCTCTACGTGGAAAAATCGTACCCGTTGTAAACCTAACCAGCATTGTGAAGCTTCGTTCTGAGTCAGAAACGACAGGGGGAGCGATGTTAGTGATGGAATATAACCGCAGAGTCCTTGGATTCTTAGTGGATCAGGTTGATCGTATCATTCGAGTTGAATGGTCAGACGTCAAACCCCCCGAGTCTTTGCTCACAGGTGATCATGGAATGATCACTGCCATTACGCATTTAGAGGGTGGCAAACTCGTTTCTATCTTGGATGTCGAAGAAATTCTTGTGAATACCTTTGGCGAGGAACACAAGCCTGAGCTTGAGCAGTTGGAAGCCGCAGATAATTGCACCGTATTTTTCGTTGATGACTCTAATGTTGCGCGTCGCCGCATTATTGAAGTACTTGAAAAAATTGGCGTGAAGCATAAACAAGCGACTAATGGATTAGAGGCCTGGGAGCGACTTCAAGGTGAGGCCGCCTTTGCCGAGCAACATGGCATGCCCTTGTCCGATCAAATTAGATTGATTATGGTTGATGCAGAAATGCCTGAAATGGATGGTTATGTTCTAACTAGATACATCAAAAACGATAGGCGTTTTCAAGGAATACCTGTTGTGATGCATTCCTCACTCTCATCTGAAGCCAATCGTTCGATGGGGCAAAGTGTGGGAGCTGACGCTTACGTAGCAAAATTTGATCCGCAAATCCTTGCAGAAACTCTGCGCCCTTTACTAACGCGATAAATGATTGTGATTTCTGGAGTGATGAATGGCTGACCCAAACATGCGTTTTTTAGTCGTTGATGATTTTTCGACAATGCGCAGAATTGTGAGAAACCTTCTTAAAGAATTGGGTTTCAGTAACGTGGAAGAAGCTGAAGACGGTGCGATAGCGCTGACGAAGCTGCGGGCTGGCCGCTACGATTTTGTCGTGGCAGATTGGAATATGCCCAATATGGACGGTTTGACTATGCTACAGACCATTCGTGCCGATGATAATTTGAAGCATCTGCCTGTTCTGATGGTCACAGCTGAAGCAAAGAAGGAAAACATTATTGCTGCCGCTCAAGCCGGTGCCAGCGGGTATGTTGTCAAGCCTTTTACCGCCGCTGTTCTAGATGAAAAGCTTGGCAAAATTTTCGCCAAGATGGCGAGCTAATTATTTAGGAATCCGGAATTTATGAGTACTGCTGCAGAACGCGACTCCGACGAGCTCGAGGCTCTATTTGATAGCATTGCCTCCGCCAAGGCTCCGACTGCCAAAGCCGGTTCTGGCGGTGTGCCCACGGATGAACAAGATACGAGTGATGAAGAGGTTGTGTTCCCCGATCAGGCCATCACCAGTACCGAAGATTTGGTTCAACGCCTGGGCCATATGACCCGTGCTTTGCATGACAATCTTCGTGAGCTGGGTTATCACACTAAGTTGGAAGAAGCTGCTAAAGCCATACCTGATACACGCGAGCGCCTGGATTATGTGGCTAATTTGACGGGGCAGGCAGCAGAGAAAGTACTGACGCTTACCGAACTCGCCATTCCCGTTCAAAGTAAAATTTCATCAGAGGCTCATTTTTTGTCTCAGCGATGGCAAGCTTTGATTTCGAATCAGTTAACGGTGGAAGACTTTGAGATGTTGGTGCAGCAGACACGCGATCACTTAAAAATGTCTGCGGTAAAATCCGAAGAAACTGCTCAAAATCTGCGTGACATTATGATGGCGCAGGATTTCCATGATTTGACGGGCCAAGTGTTACGCAAGGTCACTGACATGGCCCAAGCTTTGGAAATGGAGTTGGTTACGCTGTTAGTGGATAGTGTGAGCCCTGAGACTCGAGCCGCTATTGATTTGGATACGGGCGAAGGATTGATGAATGGTCCAGTGACCAATACCAACCGTTCGGATATTGTTGCCAACCAGTCTCAGGTTGATGACCTCTTGGCTACCCTAGGATTCTGACGTGAGTGATTTCGCCGGCAACGAAGAGCTACTTCAGGACTTTCTAACGGAAGCCACGGAGCTGCTTTCTGACGTCGATAACAAGTTAGTAGAACTTGAAAAACGTCCTGCTGATCGCGCGCTTCTGAATGATGTGTTTCGCGGATTTCACACGATTAAAGGCGGTGCAGGTTTTCTTTCTGCCACAGCCCTTGTAGAGCTTTGTCATCGCACTGAAAATCTGTTTGACAAACTACGCGTAGGTGAATTGACACTTAACCCCGATTTGATGGACATCATTATGGCAGCGACCGGTCAGGTCCGTCATATGTTTGGGGCATTAGGGCGCTCCGTTCAACCTGATCCAGCAGAACCAGGTGTATTAGCTGCATTAGATGCAGTGCTGGCGGGCGAGCCCCTTGCTTCCCCTGCCTCGAGCGAGGCTAAAGTCCCTGTTGCCTCTGAGCCACCTGCTTCCGACCCGCCCCTTGAATCTTCAAATTCAGCTTCTTCTCACTCTGTTATTGCTCCTTCAGATACCTTAGATTCTTCTCGTCCTGTTCCTCAGAAAGAGGGTCAACCTGATTGGGCATATTTACACGGGGTCCTTACAGGAACATTGCAAGCGCCTGTAGCTGCATCAAAGCCCACTGAAGCCGCTAAAGCCGTTTCTGCCCCACCCGCAGCCCCTTCAACAACCCAAGCTTCAACGCCTGACCGGCAAGAAAAGGTGGAGTCCCCAAAAATGGAAACCAAGCCGTCCTCATCCGCTTCTGAAGATTCGAGTGATCGCCTGCCCCGTCGCGAAAAACCAGCAGAGGCTCCCGCTCGTCCGCGCCGTGAACCTGCCCCTACCGCTGCCGCCCCAGCTGCACGGGAAACCACGGTTCGCGTGGATACTGAGCGCCTAGACCATGTTTTGACTCTATCAGGCGAGATTGGTCTGATTAAAAACCGCCTTACACGCTTGCGTTCGGATTTGTTGAGTGGAAGAACGGATGCTGATACTTTGCGCGCATTGGATGAGGCCGTGAGCCAATTGGATTTATTAGTTGGTAATTTGCAGAATGCGGTGATGAAAACCCGTATGCAACCGATTGGCAGACTATTCAATAAATACCCACGGTTGGCAAGAGATTTGGCTCGTCAGTTGGGTAAAGAGGTTGACTTGGTATTGATTGGTGAAGATACCGAGATCGATAAGACCATGTTGGAAGATTTGGGTGATCCTTTGGTGCACTTAGTGCGCAATGCCGTAGATCACGGAATAGAGAAACCGTCAGAACGACGATCCGTATCCAAACCTGACAAATGCTTGGTGCAATTGTCCGCGCGTCAGGAAGGCGATCATGTCGTGATTGAAGTCACGGATGATGGCCGTGGAATGCGCCCTGATGTGATTAGAAGTAAAGCCATTGAAAAAGGGGTGATCTCTGCAGAAGATGCCAATACTTTGGATGCACGCGGTTGTTTGAATCTCATTTTCTTGCCTGGGTTTTCTACTAAGTCAGAAGTTTCTAGCGTGTCTGGCCGCGGGGTTGGGATGGATGTGGTTAAAACCAATATTCAGAAACTCAATGGCAAGATTGACGTGCACTCTGAACCTGGAAAAGGTTCCCGCTTTACTATCTCTTTGCCTTTAACGATGGCAATTTTGCCTGTGTTGGTGGTCCGTTTAGGTCAACAGCCTTTCGCTGTACCTTTGAGTTTGGTGCGCGAAATCTTGCCCATGATCCCAGGGGAACTGCAGCAAGTAACGGGCAAAGCAACGATGGTGGTGCGTGGCGAGGTACTGCCCGTGATTCCGCTCTCGAATTTGCTGGGTTGGGAGCATAAAGGGCCCAATTTGGGTGGGGTCTTGCTGGAATTCTCGGGTGTAAAATTTATCCTTGCTATTGATTCCTTTGCCGGCCGTGATGATGTGGTCATCAAGTCATTAGAAGGCTTTAAGCCTCGCGGTGTAGCTGGAGTGACTTTGTCTAGCGAAGGGCAGGTAGTGCTGATCCTCGATTTGAAAGAATTACTGGATGACACCGGTTGGACAAATGGGGGCATAGGTCAACAACAAGCCCGTGATTGGCTGAGTTCGATGAAAGTCAATTAATCCCATTTACTGATAATGTCAATTTTAAACGGGCTGAATAAGCCCGTTTTTTACTTGTTCCTCTGGCCTTTGTTTTTTGAGTTGGCGCTTGATAATCCTTTCACGATGATTGTGTAAACCGAGCCATGGGGGGTCGGAGCCGTTATCGTGACGGAGTCTAGGCCACCATGGCTGAAGAAAGTGATTTAGAAAAAACGGAATCGCCCTCACCGCGAAGACTGGAACAAGCGCGGGAGGAGGGACGTGCACCACATTCACGAGAACTGGCTACCTTCTCGGTGCTATTTGCATCGGTCGTTGGTTTAGCCATTGTCGGTGAGTCTTTGAGCTCTGCCCTGCGTCGCGATCTCAAAGCAGGGCTGACCTTTGACCACAGCTTAGTACTGCATCCTGAGTGGATGACTGAGCGTTTAGGCGAAGTGTCGATGTCTACCGTCAGCGCTCTTCTTCCTTGGCTAGGCGGGATTTTCTTATTTGGGAGCCTGATCCCTTTGACTATGTCAGGCTTTTTATTCTCCACCAAAAATTTTATGCCCGATTTTTCGCGGCTATCTCCCGCCCGTGGTTTAGGAAATATCCTTTCAGTATCTGGTTTGGTAGAACTTCTCAAAGCGATGTTGAAAGCTACACTGATTGGAGGTTTGGCCACTTGGTTTTTATGGAGCAGCGAGGGAACCGCACTTGGGCTAGCCAATTTGGATGTTGGCCAGGGCATTGCTACAGGGATGGATTTATTGCGTCGCTGCATGTATGTGTTACTGGCTGGCTTGGCAGTTGTCGTGGCAATTGATGTCCCTTTTCAACTATGGCGCCATAACGATAGTTTGAAAATGACGCGCGAGGAACTGAAACAAGAAGCCAAAGAAACAGATGGTGATCCTCATGTGAAGGCACGTATTCGCCAACAACAACGTGCAGCTTCTAAGCGACGCATGATGAGCGAAGTGCCCAAAGCAGATTTTGTAGTCACTAACCCAACTCACTATGCGGTTGCTTTGAAATACGACCCCGCATCCATGCGGGCACCCAGAGTCATTGCTAAAGGTGGAGACTTAATTGCGCTGAATATCCGCGAATTGGCTGAGAAGCACAGCATCCCCATTCTTGAGCAACCTCCTCTGGCACGTTCACTCTACAAACATACTCAGCTTGAGCAAGAAATTCCGCCTGCCCTTTACTCAGCAGTAGCTGAAGTCCTGGCCTATATTTTCCAGCTACGTGCTTTTGAGCAAGGTAGCGGTGCATATCCCAATCAACCCAGAACAGTCGATGTTCCCGCAGAGCTTGCAGTACCTGCCACTCCAGGTTTGATGGACGAAGATTCGGAGCCATTGAATACCGCAGCTTCTAGCCGTCAGCAGTCACAAGCCTCTGCGATAACTGCGATCTCAGGAATTGAAAACGGTGGAGTCCTTAGCGTATGAACGCCCTGATGAATCGCCTACCTAGCTTCATGCGCAATATCCAATTGAATGGAATGGCTGGGCCCATCCTGATCATTCTGATTTTGGGCATGATGGTTCTGCCTTTACCCGCATTTCTGTTAGATATTTTGTTCACCTTCAATATCGCGATTTCAATCATGGTGTTGTTAGTAGGCGTGAACTCCTTGAAGCCCTTAGATTTTGCTTCTTTCCCCGCTGTACTGTTGTTGACTACTTTGCTGCGCCTGTCGCTCAACGTTGCGTCGGCTCGTATTGTATTGCTGGAAGGCCATACAGGTCCGGATGCGGCAGGTAAAGTTATTGAGGCATTTGGGCATTTCCTGGTGGGCGGAAATTACGCAGTGGGTATTGTGGTGTTTGTGATCTTGGTGGTCATTAACTTTGTGGTGATTACCAAAGGTGCAGGCCGAATTGCTGAGGTGAGCGCTCGATTTACATTGGATGCGATGCCTGGCAAACAAATGGCAATTGATGCTGATTTAAATGCTGGCTTGATTGGCGAAGATGAAGCTCGCAAACGTCGTTTGGCCGTATCGCAAGAAGCTGATTTCTTTGGTTCGATGGACGGTGCGAGTAAATTTGTTCGTGGAGATGCAGTGGCCGGTATCTTCATTTTGGTCATTAATATCGTTGGTGGTTTAGTGGTGGGGATGGTTCAGCATGATCTGGACTTTGCCACAGCAGCCCGCAATTACACCTTGCTCACCATCGGTGATGGCTTGGTGGCACAGGTCCCTTCACTGATCATCTCAACCGCTGCGGGTGTGATTGTGAGCCGCGTGAGTACAGAGCAAAGTATTGGTCAGCAATTAGTCCTGGAGATAATGTCCAATCCTGAAGTGTTTGGTTTAACTGCCTTCATTATTGGCTTGATGGGAATTATTCCTGGCATGCCTCATGTCCCCTTTTTGTTTTTAGCTACATTACTAGGCGCTGCTGCTTACCGAACTTCTCAGGCACGTGCGAAGGCTGCTGAGGCTGCTTCTGTTGAAAGTGCGGTACCCGCAACTGAACCCCAGGAGTCTGCTGAAGCAAGTTGGGATGATGTGACCCAAGTAGATGTGCTTGGATTGGAAGTGGGATATCGCTTGATTCCTTTGGTGGATAGAAATCAAGACGGTGAACTCTTAAGAAGGATTAAAGGGATTCGCAAAAAGTTTGCACAAGAAATTGGTTTTCTTGCGCCCGCAATTCATATCCGCGACAACTTAGAGCTTCGTCCTAGCGCCTATCGCATTGTCTTGAAAGGCGTGGAGGTGGGGCGTGGGGAATCTTTTAGTGGGCAATTCCTGGCGATTGATCCAGGCCGTGTTTCAGGTACCTTACCTGGTGCCGTGACCCGCGATCCCGCCTTTGGGTTGCCTGCTGTATGGATTGAGTCCGGTTTACGCGATCGCGCTGTTTCACTGGGTTATACGGTAGTGGATGCGGGTACCGTAGTTGCTACGCACTTGAATCATGTTATTTCTCAACATGCTTCAGAACTATTGGGTCGTCAAGAAGTGCAACAATTACTTGATCACCTTGCTAAGCAATTTCCTAAATTAGTCGACGAACTGATCCCTAAATTAATTGGCCTACCTGTTTTGCAGAAGGTATTACAAAACTTGTTGTCCGAAGGGGTGCATATTCGCGATATGCGCACCATCGTTGACACGCTGACTGAACATGCAGTGCGTACTCAAAATCCTTCAGAACTCACTGAGTTAGTGAGAGGTTCCCTAGGCCGAGCCATTGTTCAGCAAATCTTCCCAGGAACCGCTGATGTTCAGGTGATTGCGCTAGATCAACACTTGCAACAGTTGCTCTCACAAGCGGTAGGCAATACCCCAGATAGCGCAAGCATTGAACCCGGATTGGCAGATACCGTTTTGAGAGAGGCGGCTGCTGCGGCAGCGCGCCAAGAAGCCCAAGGGGTGGCCCCGGTTTTGTTGGTGCCTGCTTCCTTGCGTGCCATGTTATCCCGTTTTTTACGCAGAACTATTCCTAACCTGAGCGTCCTTGCTCATAACGAAATTCCTGATCAACGTACATTAAAAGTAACTGCCATCATTGGAGGTAAAGCATGAAGGTTCGTAAATTTACAGCTAAAACATCGCGTGACGCACTGCGGCTTGTGCGTGAAGATTTGGGCCCTGACGCTGTCATCATGGCTAACAAAATGGTGCGTGGTGGTGTCGAAATTATGGCGGTTGCTGCCAAGGATATGAGCTTTGCTGCTCGGTCTCCCAAGCTGGATGAGCCCGTACCATTAGAGATGACCGAGGAAGATATTGTACGAGAGGGTGTGGTGGCCTCCACTCCAGCTACAAGTGATGCGCTAGAAATCTTGGCGAACGAGGTTAAACATTTAAGTGGCATGTTGAATCAAACAGCTGCCCGGCAAGCTAAATTACAAGAGCAGGCTAAAAAAGCACAAAAGGAAAGTGCACTTGCAACGCAATCAGAAATGTTGATTTCTGAACGCGCGGCAGTGAATCGCTCTGCATCATCTGCTCCAGGCGTTGTTCCTGCTGCAGAGGAATGGATGAAAAACATGATGGGTGAGTTGCGGTCAATGCGCAATTTGATCGTTGATCAAATGGGTGCCATTGCGATTAACGAATCGATTCGCGTTCCTGCTGAAAAAAGTCGTGCTGCAAAAAAACTTTCTGAAGCTGGATTTAGTATGCCGTTGATTCGTAAAGTCACAGCGAGATTACCCGATCGCGTGAGCGAAAAAGATGCGGTAAATTTTGCACGGAGTGCCTTAGCAAGCCAATTAAAAGTGGCAGGAAATGAAGCAGAAATTTTAGACCAAGGTGGTGTATTTGCTGTTGTTGGCCCCACGGGAGCGGGCAAAACAACTACCGTGGCTAAATTGGCGGCTCGTTTTGTGGTACGTCATGGCGCTGAAAACTTAGCACTATTAACCACAGATGGTTATCGTATTGGTGGTCAGGAGCAACTCAGAATTTATGGAAAAATTTTGGGGGTTGCCGTTCATGCAGTTAAAGACGCTGAGGATCTTAAGCGCACTTTGGCAGAGTTAAAAAACCGTAAATTGATTTTGATTGATACGGTTGGATTGTCTCAGCGCGATAGATCGTTGGGCGATCAACTGAGCTTATTTGAAAATTGTGGGACAGAGGTAAAGCGTTTATTGCTTTTAAACGCCACAAGTCATGGTGATACTTTGAACGATGTCGTTAAGGCCTATCGCGGCAAGGGTCTAACGGGCTGCATTATCAGTAAACTCGATGAGGCAGCCACTCTGGGCGCGGCGCTAGATGTCGCTATTCGTCATAGCCTTAAACTATTTTATGCCACCAATGGTCAGCGCGTTCCGGAAGATTTGCTGTTAGCGAATGCTAAAGATTTGGTAAAAATGGCGGTGGAGATGGCCTCTGAGCAAACTGGTTTTGGCGAATGGGATGCAAGTTTGCTTTCTCAAGTGGGTTCTGGAATGGAGTTGGGGGCGGCACATGCCTGATCAATGGGTAGATCAAGCCGAGGGCTTACGTAGGCTGCTTGTTAAAACCCCTCCGCAAATTGTGACATTGTGTTCTGCTTTGCCAGAACCCGGCCGACCCTGGGCGTTGCTTAATCTTGCCGCCGCTTTGAGACAAGCCGGTTCAGGTGTGTTGATCTTAGACGCTGCTGCCGGTCAAGAAGGAGGCTTAATGGCTTCGCCTCTTCAGCCTATACAATTAAAAAATGTACTTGAAGGTCACTGCTCTTTTGCGCACGCGATTTCAATGGGGCCAGAAGAGATTCCTGTAATTGCAGCACAATCAGGACTAACGGGCTTGGTTGAGGCCGTATCTGAAAACAAACAGATTGCAGGGCAATTAAAACTGGATGCAGGGAGTATTGAAGTTTTGTTGGTGAATACCGTGCCAGACCCCAGTGGTGCCCAATGCCCAGACAACTTACTGAATCAAGAAGTCGTCATTACCGTTCGCCCTGAGAGAGATTCTGTTGCGGCCACCTATCAGCTTATTAAAACGCTCTGCCAAAGGTCTTCGCAGCGGCAATATCGCTTACTGATTTCAGGCGATCCTAATATTCGAGAGGCACAAAGACTGCATCGCGCATTATCTTCTGCACTAGAGCGTTCATCAAATGTAAAATTGACATTATTAGGATTGATGCCTTCTGATCGATATGTGCACCAAGCTGCAAGTCATGGTCGTGCCGTCGTTGCCAGTGCGCCCAACACCTTTTCTGCGGCAAGTTTCCGCAAAATGGCTGATAGCCTGATACGATGTCGCACTGCGGCGTCTCATCGGTATGGGATGTCCGCCCCCATGGCCTCGAATATGCCGAAGCCAGGGGCTCTCTCTTCAGTAAGGGGCTGATTGAATGTACAAAGCCAGTGGAATGATAGATCAAGAGGCGCTACTCAAAGAGCATGCACCCCTCGTCCGTCGTATAGCCCATCACATGGTCGCAAAATTACCCCCGTCGGTGGAAATTGATGACTTGATTCAGGCCGGAATGATTGGCTTATTAGATGCAATCAATCGTTACGAAGAAGAGCAGGGTGCACAATTCACCACCTATGCCGCCCAACGTATTCGAGGTGCCATGCTGGATGAGTTGCGCGAAAACGACTGGTTGCCCCGGGGGCAGCGCAAGAATATGCGTCGGGTTGAGGATGCAATCAGCACCTTACAGCAGAAACTGTCGCGCTCACCACGAGAAACTGAGCTTGCTGAGCATTTAGGGGTAGGTTTATCGGAATTCCAGCAGTTATTGCAGGATGCTCGTGGATATCAACTCATTCATTTTGAAGATTTTCATGGCGAAGATGACGATCATTTCCTGGATCGTAATTTGTCCGACCCCAATGGAGATCCACTGGCTTCATTGTTAAATGATGACCTTCGCAATAATCTGATCTATGCGATTATTAATTTGCCCGATCGTGAAAAAATCTTGATGGGTTTATATTACGAACAGGAATTGAATTTGCGGGAAATAGGCGATGTGATGGGAGTAAGTGAATCTCGGGTTTGCCAACTGCATAGCCAAGCCATTGCGCGTTTAAGAGCCACCATGCGTGAGCGTCTTTGGACTTCCTTGGACTAAAACTTCCCCAACTCAGGCTGAACCGAGGCTTCTTCCAATAGATCCGCGGGCCCCAAGGCCATCCTTGCCGTACAGTTGGCGAACAGTAGGGGTGATGGAATCAAGATGTGTCATGGCTAAACGTATATGCTTCATGTGCTGTTCAATCATCACACCATTGATTTGATTTAAACGACTAGCCTCTTCCAGTAAACGCATCAAAGGAAAAAGTTCTTCGTTTTCAACGGGTAGGCCTTGGTTTATTTTGAGCCTTAGGGTGGCTAAATCCTGAAGCAAGGTTGGACTAGTGGATTTTTCTAGGGCATCAGCCTGACTGAGCTTTTCTTCAGTTAAACGCACCACTTTTTCTATGTCAGAAGAAGTGAGCGCAACTTGCTCTTCCAGTAGAATCTCAATGAACTTCTGGGTTTGCTCTAGTATGGTTTTTTGCGCTTGCTCATCCAACATTCAGCGAGAAGCTCTGGATTGTTTAAGCACTTCTGGAGTTTCTTGAGGAAAGCATTTCTTTCACGCTTTCAAGCAGTTTGTCTGCGATGTTCTCAGGATTCACCTGAAAGCTACCATCTGCAATGGCCTGTTTGATAGAAGCCACTTTTTTGGGATCAAAGACTTCTCCCGTTCCGGCCATGGCGATCGCACTTTGCAATTGGGTGACAGCAGGGCTCAGCGTGACCTGGCTGCTGCTGGATTCGGCGGTTCCGTTGGTCAAAGGGTTAGCGGCGGCTGCATACGCTGCCGCTTTTTGGCTGGATTGGGTACTATCTGCAGCAGTACCACCCGATACGGGGGAACTGCCGGGCCCTCCGACAGGGATATTTGTATTGCTGATCTTCATTTGAACACTCCGAAAATTGTACCTACCATGAACCTGCTAACGACCTACTTGGCAGTTTCTTGAGTCTTTTTTTCCAGAATAACCAATAAAAGTTTGAAGATCAATGTTTTAAGGCAGGAAAGTTGTTTGGATCGCTTTATTTTATAAGCGCAGTTCTACTGTGCCTCCAGAACGCGCTACCCCGGAAACCATGCTTCCCCGAGGCGTGCGTACCTGCACGGATTGTCCTTCACTGGCATTAGAAAGGGCTATGCCTTCGCCTGAAATCTGAAAACCTTGGCCTGACAACTTAAGCCTAACCGATTGACCAGACTGCACCACATAGGCCAATTTGACCTGTTGGCGCCGGATAGTGCTGCCAGCAGGGATGTTGGCAAGCAAGCTATTCCCGTACAAGCCTTCTGGAGTATTGATGACACCAGGAACCGCTTCACTGATGTCGATCAATTTGATCATTAAGTCATTAGCAGAAAGACTCTGCCCGGCACTAAGAGGGTGAGACGCAACCAAGTAGGGCGCAAGAATCTGAACTTGAGCTTGCAAAAATACCGTCCAACGATTGGGCGTATTGCAACGAACCCCCACTGTTGTTTTCCCTTGCGCGCGGGCTCCGGGTGGCAAAAAAGCTTCTATTTTTTCGCATCGAGGCAGATTGGCCGTTTGCTCTGGAAGACTTACCTGAACATGCACTTCACCCAGTCCTGATGCCTCTTGAGTCAAAAATGTTTTGGCTTCTTCTGCTATTTGCCGAGATTCGATACCCGATGGCATTTCGGCAGCAAATAAATCAGTAATGGATCCAATCAATACCAAAAGGCACATGAGCTCAAGGAAACGCTGAATCAAGGTTTGGTCTTGGTCGTATTGCTGAATGATCATGGCACACACCCTATTAGGGATTAAGAGCACACATTATCTGAATGAATTCTCATTTCGAATCTAAAGAAAAGAGGGCCTAAAAAGGCTTTTATTCAAACATTGCTCATCGACCACTCACGTAATATCGACACATCAACAGAGAACTGAAGGGCTCTCTGAAACAAATCAGGAAGAGACGAGATGAACGAGACGCTGGACGGCGTATTTCATTACTACCAAACCGCCATTAGCTTACGTAGCTACCGCCAAGAGGTTTTGGCCTCAAATATCGCGAATGCCGATACTCCTGGCTACAAGGCGCAAGACTTTGACTTTGGTAATGCGCTGAATACGGCACTTAAACAGCCTTCAGCTTCAATGAATGCGCAGTCTGGAAATGTTTTGGGTGGTCTTGCGATGACTCAGGCAGGCCATTTGCCGACTAATCCGGCTCTATCCCTATCAGATACAGGCCATTTGCCAGGTAACCCAGTACTTGATCCAGTGGGGCATGCCATGGCTCAAGCCTCAGCAAAACTTCAATATCGTATTCCTTCTCAGGACAGCGCAGATGGCAATACCGTAGATATGGACGTTGAACGTACGCAATTTGCAAATAACGCCATTCATTACGAAGCAAATCTAACCTTGCTTACAGGCCGAATTAAAGA
>CAIPTD010000027.1 GCA_903867885.1 uncultured Ferrovum sp.
AGAATTGAAGGACTGCCTTAAGCCCATAGAGCAGTCTCATAAACCCAAAAAGCGGGACTAAGTGAATTACACATCCGACACAGAAGTTCCTAATTGCGATAGATCAAAAGTTCATACCCTGACCCGATAATCACTCCCGTAAATGTCGAAAAGTTTCATCGCAATACCGGCGATGGTCCCAATCCGCTACCCAAAGGCGCGGGCTCGTCAGCGAGCAAGGGCGGCACTAAGTCCCCGAAGCTGACTTCAAATTGGTAATCCTGCTTTTGTTGCAGCTTGATGCTTACGAGGGATTCGCTCATGGTGTTTTCCGATCGGTCAGGAGATTAAAGGTTCAGGTGTGGACCTTAGGCGGCTCCTCTAGTGAGGTTTTCTCTCGGCCAATCGGACGATGCCTAGCGCTTTAAGTACGTACTTTTCGTGTATCGGTTCAGACGTACCTTTGCGGATCTTGCGCATGAAGTATTTCTCGAAGGCAATCTTTGCAAGGTGAACCCACTTACCCTTTTTAAACCAGTTGACATTGCGCGGCGGTATTTGCGGCAGCGCGATGAAAGCAGCGCCGGTGTCGCCCATGTCTGCAAGGCAAATCGCGTTCCACGTTCCCTTGGCTTGCGCCGGTTTGCCAACCAACTCATCTGCAATGTTGTGGCAAATTGCTCCCACCATGCTCTCGATCATGTAACCGGTCTTGGGCGTCCCAGTGGCCACAGGCGTTACCTCTACCGGGGGAATGGCCACGCAGACACCCGCCGAGAAGATGTTTTTATAGGCAGTGCTCCGTTGGAACTCGTCAATCAGCACAAAGCCGCGCGGGTTGCACAGTTTTGGCACTGAGGCAATGGCGTCAACGCCCTTGAAGGCCGGAAGCATCATGGACAGTTTGAAGCCCAATTCATGCTCCTGATAGACGTTGCCCAGATCGTCTAGCTGGGTTACAAATATCTTGCCTTCCTCGACTTTCGTGGTTTTGGCGTTGGTAATCCATTTCATGTCACGGTTACGCATTTCCGATTCGAGCATCGATTTGCTATCCCCCACACCGCCTAGCCCCAGGTGGCCGATGTAGGGCTCGCTGGTCACGTAGGTGATTGGCACTTTGTTGCGCAGTTTGCGTTTGCGCAGGTCGGTATCCAAAATAAAGGCAAATTCATAGGCCGGGCCAAAGCAGCTCGCGCCCGGCATAGCGCCAATGACCAAAGGACCTGGGTTTTTGAGGAAGTTTTCGTAATCCGCCCAAAAAGCGTCTGCATGGTCCACCGTGCAAATGGAGTGCGTGAACCCACCGCCTCCATGAGAAACCGGACCGGCGCCCGGCACCTCAGAAAATGACAACTTGGGACCGGTAGTGATCACCAAATAGTCATAGGCCAGATTTTGGCCATCAGCCAAAGTTACGGTGCTAGCGTCGGCATCAATAGAGCTTACCGGCTGCGCAATGAACCCAATCCCTTTGCGCTCGAGGTAGGGCCTGATGGGCAACGTAATGTCCTCGCGGTTTCGCCAACCCACGGCTAGCCAAGGGTTACTCGGAACAAACTGGAAATAATCGACCGAGTTGACGACCGTTATCTTGTGTTCTTTGGGTAGCAGATCTCGCAGCTCGTAAGCAGCTGGAAGACCGCCAATGCCTGCGCCAACGATGATGATATGGGCCATGGTTAGGTCTCCTGTTTTAAAAATCTAATCGCGCTAAAGTGTTCGTATCGATGCTCGACTACAGCTTGGGCGATAGCTATGGTCACCAATAACCTCAACAAATAGGATGGGAACTTATTTTTCAGCTACCCCAGCGTAACCATGCAGCCAGGAGCAGCCCGGCGCCGCATGACCACGCAGAAAAAAGGACCCTCCAAGCAATTGCGCTGGGCACAAACCCAACGCCGCGCACCAACCCGGCACTCATTGACCAAAACAGCGCAAAGGCTAGGCTATGGTTAGCACTTCCATCTTGGCGTGCAAATATCAAAGGGTAAACCGTACCGACCAACATAATTACGATTGCAACTAGCAGGCTGGGCAAATGCACTGCGTGATATGCCGGAGCCTCAGGAGTTGCTTGTGAGACATTCACCGCATTTCTTCCTTAAGCGACCTGGCGCGTGCTTCCTCGTTCTCGCCCCACATGGCGTTCAAAATAGCTAGTAAAACAGCAAAGCTCACACCCAAAATCCAAGCGAAGTACCACATTTGAATTCCTTATTTAATAAGCAGCGTGCTCATGCTCTTTGATGTAAGCCGCAGTGACCTTGCCGCGCATCACGCTGTAAGCCCATGACGTGTAGAAAAGGATGAGCGGCATAAAAATCATCGTTGCCCAAAACATAATGCTCAGAGTGAGGTGACTCGACACGCTATCCCAGACAGTCAGACTTGCGCTTGGCATGGAACTCGAGGGCATGATGAAAGGGAACATGGATACACCTGCCGTTCCGATGACGCCCACCAAAGACAATGA
>CAIPTD010000028.1 GCA_903867885.1 uncultured Ferrovum sp.
CAGGCATTTTATGCTTTGCGCGGCGCACCTCCCAAGCGCATTCCTCCTAAAACCTTATTGGGCTTTGGAAATCCGATATTAGAAGGCGCAAAATCTAAAAACTCATCCGAGGCCTTAGCTAAAGTCAATGCGGAATGCCGCACTGATGGCCCGATGAATAGTGCTACCCTTCGCGCGCTGGCGCCTTTGCCGGATACAGAAACAGAACTGCAAACGATTGCAGGGATTTTAGGTAAACAACATTCCACTCTATTCTTGCAAAAGGAAGCCACAGAGCAAAATTTTAGAGCTCAATCGCTTAAAGATTATCGGGTACTGTATTTTGCAACCCACGGTTTATTGCCTGGTGAGTTGAAATGTCAGTCCGAGCCGGGCTTGGTCCTTACGCCGCCCCCTATCCAAGCTAAAAGTAAAGACAATGATGGCTTACTAGAGGCCAGTGAAATTGCAACGTTTAAACTGGATGCCGATATGGTGGTGCTCTCAGCCTGTAATACTGCCGGTGGGGGGGGGAAGTTTGGTGGTGAGGCACTATCAGGTTTGGCTGAATCCTTCTTTTTTGCTGGCGCAAGAAGTTTAGTTGTCAGTCATTGGCAGGTTCCTTCAGCGGCCACGGCTAAACTGATGTCTGGCATGTTTACTACCTTGGGGCCGGAACTAAAAGGTGGTTCGGCAAATGCTCTTCAATCCGCGCAAGCTAAGTTGATTGCAAAACCCGAAACGGCGCATCCCTTCTTTTGGGCTGCCTTTGTGATCGTAGGCGATGGGTTGGCGGCTTCAAGTGCAGAGTTGTTAACGCAGTCACAGGTACTGGCAAGCCCAACTTTGGCCCCAGGTGCCGCTGCTGTGGGAGTTGCTAAATAATGATCAGAACATTATCAAAATCCATAATTGTGTTGTTGGCTTCGCTCATCCCAATGTCGGGCTTCTCAATGAAGCTGATTGTGATTGACGCGCGTTCCGCACAACTCAAAGCGGGGTCCAGTATTGATAGCGCTCTAGCCATCACCTTAAAAGAAGGGGAGCGCGCAACGCTGGTTGCCCCTGATGGAAAAAGTGTGACGCTGAAGGGGCCTTTTTCAGGCCCTGCTATGCCAGATAGTTCTACTGCTGCAGACCCCAGAACCGCATTGGCTGCGCTGGTTAATACCCGTGATGCGCGCACCAGTTCTGTTGGTGTGATACGTGCTGGTGCCGATGCGTCCAAGCTTCCTGAACCTTGGTTAATTGATATGTCACGCCCCGGCACGCGGTGCATGATGGAAGGGTCGGTTCCCATTTGGTGGCGCCCCGAAAGCGAACGTGAGGATAAATTCACCGTATTCCCGGTAGATCGTTCATGGCGTGCTGATTTTATTTGGGCAAGCGGACAAGACAGACAAGATGTTCCTAAAGTTGCACGTTTTGAAGGTCCCAATACTTTCGTCATTAGAAGGGACAATCAAGAATATGCCATCACCATTACGATTATTCCTAAAGTGATTGATAGTGATTTAGTTTTGTCCTCGTTTATGCTGGAAAAAGCGTGCATCCAACAGGCCGATGCCTTGCTAACCAAAATCAAACATGACTTGGAAATCGCGCAATGAAGAAAAAGCAGGTTAAGCAATTGCTCACAGCGCTAGGGGTAGTTGTAGTGGCTACGCTGATCGCGAGCTTATCTACCCATTACTTGACCTTTTTGTCTTCTTTAGAAAATGTGGCCGGTGATATTCGTATCGCTGCACTGCAGCCGCCGCAGCCACAATCCAAAGATATCGTCATTGCAGCCATTAACGAAGATACCTTGGCGCAGTTTCCTTATCGCTCGCCAGTAGATCGCCAGTTTATTGCGAATACCCTCAAGACACTTGAGCAAAAGGGTGCGCGCATGATTGGTATCGATATTTTATTCGACCAGCCCACCGAAGAAGCGAAAGACGCTGCACTGAAAAAAGTTTTGCGCGAACTGAAAGTCCCCGCCTTTGTGAGTTATTCCAATACGCCCGGTATTGTGAATGACGAGCAGTTGGCCTATCTCAATGATATGGTTCCTGAAAACATGCGGGCTGGAGCGAATCTTGCAACGGATCCCTTTGATAGTTCTGTGCGTTGGATTTATCCCGGCGAAGACGCAAAAGGAATGCCCAAAGGCTTTGTGCGTAAGGCGGCAGAATTAGCCGGGATTCAAACTCCTAACAAACTCGTTGAGATTGCTTGGAAACCGCGTCTTGATATGGAGACACCTCCTTTCCCAATCTATCCTGCCCATGCATTAGCGGTGCTGCCCAATGAATGGTTTGCTGGAAAGATTGTATTGGTGGGAGCCGTGCTATCGATTACCGATCGTCACCGCACACCGCTTGCTGTGGTGTCAGATGAAGATGGAAATATGCCCGGAATCATGGTGCAAGCCCATGGCATTGCCCAATATCTAGAAGGCCGTCAGCCACTGCGTTTGGGCATGGAATGGTCGATAGGCATTTCTCTTGTGATGGCTTTGAGTGGAATGTGTATTGGCTTACTCAAAAAGGGGGTGGCCTTTAATGTGATTGCGGGCATCGTGGTGCTGGCTTTGTTCTGGGCTGCGGGCCTGTTAGGGTTTAGATATGCCGGATTGCCTTTGATCCCTTTGGTTGCGCCTACCTTATCCCTCGCTTTGTCTTTGTGGATGATGGATACCTTGATTGGGGGAGCAGAGCGCAAGCAGCGGCAGTTTGTTCAAGGCGCGTTCTCGCGCTATGTTTCTCCTGCAGTAGTAGGGCAGTTAGTTGAAAACCCTGAAAGCTTAAGCATTACGGGTACCCGCAAAGATGTAACGTTTATCTTTACCGACATTGCAGGCTTTACCACGCTTTCAGAAAAACTCACCTCAGAAAAGTTATCCGAAGTATTGAATGCTTATCTAGATGGCGCGTGCGAAATTATTCTCAGGCATGAAGGCACCATTGATAAATTTATTGGTGATGCAATCATGTCCATATTCAATGCACCCATTCCGCAAAGCGAGCATGCAGCAAGAGCAGTGCGTTGCGCTCTAGAATTGGATGCCTATGCTGAATCTTTTCGTATTAAGGCTAATGCTGAGGGCGTACCCATTGGTGTCACGCGCATTGGGGTGCATTCTGGCCCTGCAGTCGTGGGTAACTTTGGTTCGCAGTCGCGTATGGACTTTACTGCTTTGGGCGATACCGTCAATACAGCGGCACGAACTGAGGGGGTGAATAAATATTTTGGAACGCGTATTTGTTGTACGGAAGAAGTGGTTGCCCAATGTGCGGGCCTTCCTTTCAGACCCGTTGGAGATGTCGTGCTTAAAGGCAAACTCACCGCCGTAGGCCTATTTAATCCAGTGACTGTGGAGTACGCCCAATCAGAGCCTTATCTTCGCTATATGAGTATGTATGCCTTGTTAAAATCGGAAGATGCCAAGGCTCCTGAGATGGTGAGGCAGTTCCACAAAGATTATCCCGATGATCCACTTGGCGAGTTTCACTTTGAACGTGTGGAAAAAGGTTTAAATACCGCCCGTGTCGTGATGGAAGATAAGTAATGCAAAGTGCGATGAAAGACGACTCAAATAAAAAGATTTTTAGCCTATTTATATTTCTGGGAGCTGTCTCACTGTTATGGATGATCTGTGCTTCATGCGTGATTGCGGCTACGCTTACCCCAGATCAATTGCAACAGCTGAACCAAAGTACGGATATTGCGCGCAGGCACGCACCTAGCTACAGCCCAGGTTCTAGCCCTAAATTTGATTTTAGAATTCAGGCCCCAGAAAAAGCGGCATTACCCAAGGCCATTGAGGATATTGAGTTTGATTTTTCCGGCGTTGAGTTTGATGGCGCTTCGGTGTTCTCCAAGGCCGAAATGGAAGCCTTGTTTTCCCCCATGTATGGAAAAAAAGTGGGTTTAGGCGCGCTGCGAGATGCGGCTGCAAAACTAGAAACTCACTATCGTGAACAAGGCTATTTTCTGGTTCGGGTATTCATTCCACCGCAACAAGTGAAAGATGGCATTTTCAAGATTAAAGTGGTGGAAGGCTATGTGAATGAGGTTTTCATTCAGGGCCCAGATGACAAAATGAATGAAAGGGTAGAAAAATTCGCACTTCAACTGGCTGCAGTGAAACCCTTGTCTTTGGCCACACTAGAGCGTGTTCTGCTTTTATTGAATGATTTGCCGGGGGTCTCGGGCACAGCGGTGTTGCGACAAGGTGCAGAACTCGGAGCATCTGATCTTTTAATCACGGTGAATCCATTGCCTATTTCACAATCCATCACCGTGAGCAATGAGAATGCGAAGACTGTGGGGCCCGCCTCAATTAACTATAACCTCAATGTCACTGAGCCCTTTGACTTGCCGGGGTTTTGGAATCTCAACCTCACTCAAGCGGGGGATTTGGTTCACAGCGAACTCTACGCGGTTTCAACTCGCTATAGCCAAGCCTACGGCAATAATGGGGCGGTTTGGAGTATCGGCCTGACTGCATCTCAAGCGTATCCTGGGCTTTATCTTGCATACCTCGACATTGTCAGTACCTCTACGGCCATCAATCCAAAGCTGCATTATCCTTTGATGCGAACCCGTGAAAATTCAGTCTATATAGATTCCGGTATTTCTATTAATCGTTCTCAGACCGACATCAAAGCTTTTTTGAGTACCTCAGCGGTGAGAACGAACGTAGCAGAGTTCACACCTAGTTGGAGCTTGGATGGCTGGATGGACGGCACGCAGAACCTGAGCTTGAGTGCGTTTAAAGGGTTTCAGGGATTTGGTTCTAATCTTGCCAGCGATGCGCTGGCATTTAGTTCTCCCTTTAACCCCGATTTCTTTAAAGTGGATTACAGCTTTCAGCGGACTCAGCAATTGCCCTACAGTTTCAGCATTCAACTGAATGTCAGCGGCCAATTCACTCGCGATAAGCTTCCCAGCGCTGAGTTGCAGTCCTTTGGTGGGCAGAGCACAGGGCGAGGCTATGATTCAGGAGCAATATCCGGCGATCGTGGAACTGGGGTGTTGTTTGAAGTGCGCAGGGATACTCAAATTGCTTGGGCACCTTATGTTGGCAATTTGCAGTTGTATGCATCAATGGATGCTGCTTCGGTGAATAGCATTGCCTATGATTCAACTGCCGGATCGCGCACTTACCTGAGTTCTTGGGCTGTGGGCAGCCGCTTTCCGTTTTTTGGAATGTCTGCGGATGTGCAAGTAGGGGGATCGATAATTGATTTACAAGCCACGTCTCCTAAGCACAATCCCCACATCAATTTCTCGCTAGTCACTAGCTTCTAATTCCTGCCTAGCTTGTTCTTCAATCGTGTGGCATCAAAACCCCGCAAAGCGTCCTTCATCCAGCATTGGGGATCGTTGGATTACGCTTGGGCAAGGGCTTGAATTGCGAGCTGATATCCCTGAATGCCAAATCCTACTATGCTGCCTGCGGCCACAGGGGAAATGTAGGAGTGGTGCCGAAATCCCTCACGCGCAAACACGTTAGAAATATGTACTTCGACGACTGGGCAAGGCTGTATGCCTTTAATGGCGTCATGCAAGCCGATAGAAGTGTGCGTATAGGCCCCTGCGTTAAAAACAACACCTAACAGTGTTCCTGCTTTGTGTGCTGCCCCTGCCTGGTGAATGGCATCAATCAATGCCCCTTCATGATTGCTCTGTAAGGTTTGCACATTGAATCCATGCGCCTGAGCGGATTCTGCACACAGCGCCTCAACATCTTTAAGGCTCTCGTGACCATACAAATCAGGTTCGCGGGTACCTAATAAATTGAGATTGGGGCCATTCAGGATGAGGATGGTTTTCATTCACGCACCTAATTTTTCATAGAAATAAACAATAGCATAGCGGCTAATGGCTGCGTGAATGTGGAATGCATTCCTGCAAGAGCCTTTACTGAAGGCAAAGGGCGCGTTGCCCAGTGAAGGGGATGACCTTGATCATAGGGGAGGGGCGACTAACAAGGCCAGTTCATCTTCGCTCAGGTGCCGCCAGGATCCTTCCGGGAGGCTGAGGCTTGCAAGCGTCAGTCTGCCAATACCAACACGTTCTAGTCGTGCGCAATGATTTCCAATCGCAGCAATCATCCGTTTGACTTGATGGTATTTCCCTTCGGCCAATACAATTTCCAGGATGTGAGGGCTAATCACTTTGCTAGATAGGGCTGCGATGGGATGGGGCTCATCATTGAGTTGCACCCCTTGAATGAGTTTCTCAGACACTTCGCTACCTATAGGCTCACTGGTATGCGCCCAATAAGTTTTAGGGACATGGTGTTTGGGTGAGCTTTGGCGATGAATAAATCCGCCATCATCTGATAACAAGAGCAGGCCCGTTGTATCGTGATCCAGACGGCCCACAGGTTGTACTTCTCGTCGCCGCATTGGGTCAGAGAGCAGGACAAGTACCCCGGGGTGTCGCGTTGGGCTGCGTGAGCACTCAAAGCCACTGGGCTTGTTCAATATCAGGTAAACCTGCTCATGATAATCAAATCTTTCCTCAAACACTCTAAACTCATGCTGAGAAGGATCAATCAGAAATTTAGGGTCTGTGAAGACTTGTCCATCAATTCTGAAGTTGCCGTTCTCAATGCAATCACGACACCATTTTCGGCTGCCATATCCTTGCGATTGCAAGATTTTTTCGATTGGGAGTGTTTTCAAGTAGGAAGTGTTACTTGTACGTTAAACGTAAAGGTACTGCCCACACCCGGTATGCTTTTGAGTGTGAGCTGCCCACCTAGTTTTTCAACGATGCCTCTCGCTAAGCTCAGACCAATGCCTGTGCCGCCTTGTTCTCGGGTGGATGAGCCGTCCTTTTGAGTAAACGGTTGGAAGATGATGGCTTGGTCCTCGCTTGAAATTCCTTGTCCTGTGTCGCGAACAGTAAACCCTAGCTTTGCTTTTTCTTCTTCTGTTGCAGCTGAAAAAAACATGGTGACTTCTACTTCGCCAACCGCCGTAAATTTGATGGCATTTTCAATTAACTGCCGAAGTACTTGGGTGATACGAGCCATATCCCCGATGACGCTATAGGGCACATAACCTTGGCTTTCAGCCTTTAAACTCAATCTTTTGCCCGTTGCAAGGGTTTGGAATTTGCTTGTTAGCGCTCCCAGCATTTCATAAGGATTAAATGGAGCAAATTCAACACCAAGGGTTTTTGTCTGAAGCTCCGAGAAGTCGAGCAGATCCATCAATAAAGCTCTGAGCTTTTCACTGCTCTCTTTGAGGTACTTGAGGATTTCTTTTTGTTGAGGATTCAGTTCAGTATGAAAAAGGACTTCGGTCATTCCTACTATGCCGTTTAGAGGCGTGCGAAGTTCATGGCTGATATTGGATAAAAATAGAGTTTTTACTTTTTCTGCTTGTTTTAGGTCTTGTAGCGCTTGTTCGGCAGCGCGTCGTGCTTCGACTTGTTCGGTAATATCAATACGGAAGCCTACGGTATATCCCTCAGGAGTGCGCCGTTCGCGAATCTTGAGCCATGTCCCATCTCCTAGTTGTTGTAAAACTTGATCCTCGGATTTGCTGTGCGCTAGAAGTCGTTGCGCAATCCATTCTTCTTCATTCCCTATGGCTGCAGCATACTGACCCCGCTCCACACCATAACGAATAATCTCTTCAAAGCGTGTGCCAATTTTCATTGCGGGAGCTGTATGGCTATACAAGTTACGGTAACGGTCATTCAAATACACTAAACGGTCTTGATTATCGAAGATCACAAAGCCTTCTCCCGTGACTTCGATCGACGCTTGGAGCATGGCCTCGCTGGCCCGCGCGGTTTGTTCAGCGCGTTCACTCGTTTTTTGATTACGTATAACCAAAATTCCGATACTCATTAAAAAGAGGCTCATGAAAGCCCCAACTAACAGAGCCTCGATGCGATGTTCAACATAGGGGGCCATGACCTCGTCAAACGGTAGGCTAGTAAAAACAATTAAATCAAATTCAGGTAAACGCACATAACCGAAGAGACGATTAATATGGTCTGACTGCGCCACTCTGGTATACACCCCAGTGTTTGGCCCATTCGGTGAATCAAAAGGAAAGCCTTTTAATTGAAAATTGTAAAATTCATCACCAGATGTGCTGCGGGCAAGTATAAAACCAGACGCTTTTGAAATAGTGGTAACAATATTATTTGAGAGTGATATTTTTTGATGCGCGTTGGTAAGGGAATCTGGAAATACTGAGATTACTGTTACGCCTTTAAATTGTTTTCCTTGATAAATGGGGCGGCTAAACTGTAAAACCCAATGATTTGAAATGGGATCTAAATAAGGTTGGCTTATAAAAAGCTGATCAATCCCTTTGCCTAAATGGCTATAAAAAAACTCTTCATCACCTAGATAACGGTGATCAGGTTGAGCCAATACATTAGAAAAAACAAGATATCCATTTTGATCAATAATCGAAACCTGAGCAGCAAGATCTGAAATTAATCCCTGGCGTTGTCTGAGCCGCTCAGAAAAACTATTGTTTTGATCCAGCCAAAGATTGCGGGCATCAAATAGCAGTTCATTGACGTGCTCTACATTTGCTCGGGTGAACTCTGCAAAGGTTTGAGATTGAAATTGAATGGATGACTCAGCAAAGTGCTGGTCATTGATCAGAGCGCGCTGGATATCAAATAAGATTCCGCCCCAAAGTATGAGTAATGCTATGGGCAAAAACCATAATGCGGGAGTACGTATCCAGCGGGTAATAGAAATAGCCAAGGAATATAATCCGTTTAAATTGCTTTTAATTCTATCAAACGGCCATCTTACCCTTAAAACAACTCTCCCCGCCTAACCAGCATTGGCTTTGGTAGGCGGGGAGAGGGGATGCAAACTTCTAAGGGGGTGTATCACCCCTGCAAAATTAGATAGCGAAGTCTTCTTTCTTTTTCCCTTGCGCAAGGGCGTCATGCAACCACTGTGGCTGACGGCCAAAACCAGACCATGCTTCACCATTTGGGCCTTTGAATTTCGCTTCATTAGGCACGCCATTTGCGCGTTTGGTACCTGATTTGCGGCCCCGTTTGGCGGTATCAAGACCTAAATCTTTTGCTGTTAAATTGAATTTAGCAATTTGTGCTTTAAGGTTACTGATTACGTCAGACAATTCCTTAATGCGAATCTCTTCGGCTTCTTGTTGTAAGCGTTGGATTTGAGCTTGTATTTCTGCATAAGTCGACATGTGATGTGTTCCTTAATATTGTTTTATAGGAGGAGATATCTCCAGTGACACGAATATTACGCTCAAGCTATAAAAAGTCAACTTATGGGTTTAGTTAATCTTAACTAAAGGAGATGTCTAAGAAGGCGATTTTGAATACGTAATATTGTTGACTAATTATTTGTCATGTTAACAGTAAATTGAGTTGATACTTAATGTGTGGACACTAAAGTAGGTTTTTCTAAATAGAGCTCCGGGAATAGTTTGCGTAAATTTGCAATTTTTGGGAGATCATAATATGAAATATACCGATCTTCGGGGTGCAGGGTGGCATAGTCTTGATGGTAGTTTTCAGCCGGATAGAATGCTTTTAATGAACCGATTTGGGTTGCGATAGGCTTTTGAAATAAATGACTTTGATTCAATTGAGCGATATATGTCTCAACGATATGTTTCTGATTCTCATTTTTATAAAAGATGGCCGAGCGATATTGAGAGCCATCGTCAGGCCCTTGGCGATTGACTTGGGTTGGGTCGTGCGCCACTGAAAAATACACGCGCAATACTTCAGTTAGGCTGATCTGACTAGGATCGAAGCGTACTTCTACAGATTCAGCATGTCCGGTTAAGCCTGAACTAACGGTGTGATAGCTCGCGGACTCTTTAGGCCCCCCCGCATAGCCAGACACTGCACTTTTGACCCCTTTCATATGTTGGAATACGCCCTGAACCCCCCAAAAGCAGCCACCGGCAAGGACAATACTATCTTCGTTTGCGCTAGCTGAAAGGGTATTACCGAGTAAGGCTTTAGGGAGGGTGATGGGGGCGGCTTCGTGGTATTCAGCGCAGGCGCTAGTCGCAAAGAACACAAAAGTGATAATGGGCAGCCAATGTCGAATGCTTTGTTTTGAGGATTGAAAGACAATCATGATGTGGCTCCTGGAACAAATTGCAAGGACACACCATTGATGCAATAACGCAGGCCGGTGGGCTTGGGCCCGTCGTCGAATACATGACCTTGGTGGCCGCCACAGCGACGGCAATGCACTTCGGTTCTTTGTATGCCAAGGCTTCCGTCCTCCCGTTCTATGATGGCTTTGGCAAGGGGTTTCCAGAAACTGGGCCATCCAGTGTGGCTATCAAATTTGGTTTCAGATGAAAACAAAGGGAGCGCACATCCTGCGCAGGTAAATATGCCTTTACGGTGCTCTTCTAATAGTGCGCTAGTAAATGGTCGTTCGGTTCCTTCATGGCGCAAAACGCGATAGGCGGGGGGGCTGAGTCGCTTCTGCCATTCTTCATCCTTGTAATTGACTTCGAATGTCTCTTGGATAGCGAGGCTGATGGTACTGAGTGAATAGGCGCTGATGCCCAAAACGGTAGCAGCGGATTGCACAAAAAATTGGCGACGATGCATGGCGATATACTCCGTTGGGTTGGGCCTATTCTTTAAGAGTCAATGCGACCTTTAAAGTTCACAAATGCTCCGCAGGTTCACATGCACAAAAGATCGAGTAGGAGGTATTCGGGTGAAGTTGAATCTTATTTCTAAATGATTGTATGTCATGGAGATTGGGGTATTCAGGGTATGTGGTGTTCAAGATTGAAACTGGCTGCGCCATCCTGATCTAATGTTTTAACTAGCCATGGCATGGATTCATTTAATTGCCTGGGAAGTGTCCATGGTGGATTCATGATGAAAAGCCCGCTACCGTGCATACCGAATCCTCTTTCTGAAGGTTTCTGAACACTCAAACTAACGTTTAACCAGCTTTTTGCTTGCAAGGCTTTGAACTGTTGAATGAGTTGTCTAGCATCATTCGTTTGCAAAAGAGGGTACCAAATCACATAAGTTCCCTCAGCAAAACGAACCAGGCTATCCTTCACGGCATTGACCGTAGCTTGATAGTCCGTTTTTAATTCATAAGATGGATCAATTAATACCAACGCGCGTCGAGTAAGGGGAGGGAGTACCGACTTCAATCCAGCATATCCGTCTATTGCTTCAATCCGGACTCTGCGCCCAGCTCCCCCAAAGTTTTGGGATAGTAAGCGCAGATCGGTGGGATGCAGTTCAAATAAGCGCAATCTATCGTCAGGCCGAGTGGTTTGATGGGCACACCAAGGTGAACCGGGGTATAGCTTGAGTATTCCATCTGGATTTAATTCGCGCACTATTTCGGCATAGTGTTGAAGCATCTCTGGTAAGTCTTGGTGTTGCCATACGCGCGCCACGCCCGATTTAAATTCTGCGTTCTTTAGCGCATAGTCGCTCTGTAAGTCATAGAGCCCTGCCCCTGAATGGCTATCGATATACCACCAAGGTTTATCTTTTTGATTCAGATAATCCAATATAGAAATTTGAACGGCATGCTTGAGAACATCGGCATGATTGCCGGCATGAAAGGCGTGGCGATAACTGAGCATAGTTTTACTGAGATTAAATATCTGCGTTTAGAACATTTGGTGTTCTAGCTTAGCTGCTTGCAGGATGGCTGTGGCGAGTTCTTAAATTGAGTGATGGGTGGAAAAAATGATCTGCACCTTTTACTAATCTGCAGATCGGAAAGGGGCGTGCTCTTCGAGCTCGCTAACATAATGTGCAATACCTTGGCCCTCGCGTTCCAGGAAGTGCCCGATGGCCTCTGCAAAGCGGGGATCAGCAATCTGATGTGCAGACCATATGGTGGTGGGCATAAAGCCACGAGCGAGCTTGTGTTCGCCCTGCGCTCCCCCTTCAAAAAGAGCGATCTTTTGCTCGATACAAAACTCAATCCCTTGGTAATAGCACGCCTCGAAGTGCAAGCCGGGAACATGCTCAATGGCCCCCCAGTGCCTACCCCACAAACAGGCTTGATCGTAGATGTCTAGCGCCGCTGCAATGGGTTGGCCATCACGGAACGCTAGAACCAACAAAATGTGCTGAGGAAGCGTAGCGCCCAGATGAAGGAAAAAAGCGGAATTAAGATAGGGTTGAGAGCCGTGCTGCCGATAAGTATTGCGATAACAGCGCGCAAAAAACAGCCAATCTCCTTCAGAGATTTCCTCACCGCGTAAGCGTTTCATGGTGACACCCGCTTCCCGCACTTTGCGGCGTTCTTGTCGGATTTTTTTGCGTTTGTCGTGTGAGAGGGTGGCTAGAAATGCCTCGAAGTCAGCGTACCCTTCATTCTCAGCGTTGTACCAATGAAATTGCACGCCTTGACGCATTAATGCCCCTTGTTTGGCTAATGCTTCGCGATCGTTTTCTTCAGGAAACAGCACATGTAAGCTAGAACAACCCAAGCGGGGGGCGAGGGTCATTAAGGTTTCTGCAATGACTGGCCGCCATGATTCTTCTTGAACTAGAAGCCGCGGGCCGCTTATGGGGGAAAAGGGGATGGCGCAAAGCAGCTTGGGATAATAGGATTCGCCATGTTGTTCATAGGCGCGGGCCCATGCCCAATCGAATACAAATTCACCATAGGAATGTTCTTTTGCATACAGTGGGGCAGCGGCTTTAATGTCCCCTTCTTCTTTGATGACAAGGTACTGAGGGTTCCACCCCGTGCCTTCACCCACGCAGCCCGTTTGCTCCAAGCCAAACAGAAAGCTATGTTGCAGAAAAGGCTGTGGACCTGCAAGCGCATTCCATTCTTTGCCAGAAATATCCGCTAACGATGCAATCAGATGGGCTTCCAGAGTCACAATCCGTGTTTTCCTTTTCTTAAATTCTAATGAACAGGCCGTGAGGTGCTATGATTTTAAAAGTACGTAATAGTGAATCGTCGGAGCTTGTCATGAAGAAAATTGAAGCTATCATTAAACCTTTTAAGCTTGATGAAGTACGTGAAGCTTTGTCAGAAACGGGTATCTCTGGATTGACCGTCACTGAGGTAAAAGGTTTTGGTCGCCAGAAAGGACATACTGAACTGTACCGTGGTGCGGAGTATGTGGTGGACTTTTTACCTAAAGTAAAAATCACCGTTGTGGTAACGGATGATATGGTTGAGAAAGCATTAGATGCCATTGTGAAAGCAGCACATACCGGCAAAATCGGCGATGGCAAAATCTTTGTGACTAATGTAGACCGTGTCATTCGGATTCGAACTGGCGAAGTGAACGAAGACGCGATTTAGTTTTTTAGCCCTAAGTGTGAGGCCCTGGGGAAAAAATTAAAACAATTTGCGATAGGGTTTTAGTGAGCTAAAAGCAAGTTTTTCAATAAGAGTGCGGTGTCGATAACTTGTTGTTGGTCCCCACCTAGAACGGTGAAATGACCCATTTTGCGGCCTTTTCGGGGTTCGCGTTTTCCGTAGAGATGCAGTCGTACTTGCGGATGTTTGAGTAGGTGATCCCAAACCGGTGTTTGCCCCTCTGTACCCCAAGCATCGCCTAAAATGTTCACCATGACGGCAGCAGGGACAGGGTATGGGTCTTCTGGTGCAAAGCCGCATACGAGCCTGACTTGTTGCTCAAACTGGCTGCATGTTCCTGCATCGATAGTGGCATGCCCGCTGTTGTGAGGGCGAGGAGCCATTTCGTTCAATAGTAATTGGCCATCTTGTAGCACAAAGAATTCTACTGCCATCACGCCCACATAATTGAGCTTATGGGCGACTGCCATGGCCATGCTGCGCGCTTGCTCGGCAATCTCGTTATCTACCCTGGCAGGCAAAATGCTGTAATCGAGAATGCCGTCTTTATGCTGGTTCTCGGAAACGGGGAAACATTGGATGGCTCCGCTTTCGCTTCTGCCTAGAACTACTGAAACCTCGGTGGCAAGATCTAGCTGTTGCTCAATCACGCAAGGGATTAAATCCAGATTGTGCTGCAGCACTTTGAGTGCTTCTTCGCTATTGACGACACGCACCTGTCCTTTGCCGTCATAGCCAAATCGGGCTGTTTTGATAATGGCCGGGAAGCTTAATGCTGAGAGTGCAGCAGGGATATCAGCTGGGCTGTGAATTGAGACGTAGGGCCCCACGGGCAAGCCACAGAGGGTGAAAAACTGCTTTTCTCGTATGCGGTCTTGGGCAATCGATACAGCTTGTGCAGAGGGGCGGACGGCGCAACCATACTCTTCAGCCAACTGAGACATTGCGCTTGCAGGCGTGTTTTCAAACTCAGTCGTCACTGCTGCACAATAGCTGCCAAGCTCTTTCAATGCCTCTGGATCATCATAGGCAGCACAAAGATGCCTCGTTGCAAAGTGCGCTGCAGGAGCGTGAGGGTCGGGGTCGAGCACCCATACTTCATAACCTGCGGTCCGAGCTGCGATAACAAAATAGCGCCCCAGTTGGCCGCCACCAAGAAGGCCTAGGGTGGCGCCGGGCAGAATAGGGGAATGTTGAACTGCGTCAGGCGTGTGCTGCATGGAGCTTAAGATTCCGGTGGTACATTCATTTTAGATACATGCTCGGCGAGTTCTTCCCGGTAAGCGCTCAGTTTCTTGGCTAAATGTGAGTCATGATTTGCCATGAGTGAGATAGCAAACAAGGCAGCATTGGTGGCACCGGCCTCACCAATTGCAAAAGTAGCAACAGGAATGCCCTTGGGCATTTGCACAATAGACAGCAAGGAGTCTTGGCCTTGCAAATGCTTACTTGGAACGGGTACCCCTAGAACGGGTAGCGTGGTTTTGGCGGCGACCATGCCCGGTAGGTGAGCTGCCCCACCTGCGCCTGCGATGATGCATTGCAGACCACGATCGCGAGCAGAGCCGGCATACTCAAACATTAAGTCAGGGGTGCGGTGAGCAGAGACCACGCGAGATTCAAACTTAATACCAAATTGTTCCAATATCGCAGCCGCACTAGACATGGTGTCCCAGTCGCTTTGGCTCCCCATGATCAGGCCGACCACCGGGGCGTTTTCTGGCTTGAGGTGCACCACTTTGCCTTGACCGTTGCTCATGCTGACCTGTCCTGTAATGCTGAATTAGTCTACCAAGCCGCGCGCTTCAGCCACTTGGCCGCGGTAAGCATCAAAAATATGACGCAGGGCATCGGCCATGGTCACCGAGGGCGCCCATTTGAGTTCATCGCAGGTGTTGGTGATTTTGGGCACGCGATTTTGAACGTCCTGGTAGCCTTTACCGTAATAGGCCTCAGACGTGGTTTCAATCAATTGCACTTGCTTTGCAGTTTCAGAGTATTCGGGGTACTGAGCCGCCAAGCTCAACATCATGGTGGCGAGTTCACGCACTGAGAAATTATTTTTGGGATTCCCCACATTATAAATCTTGCCGCTGGCGATTCCGTTTTCGTTCTCTATCATTTTCATGAGTGCTGATACGCCATCATCAATGTAGGTGAAAGCGCGTTTCTGGCTGCCGCCATCCACCAGTTTGATGTTTTCCCCGCGCACGATATGCCCAAAGAACTGGGTGATCACACGTGAGCTGCCTTCTTTAGGGGTATGGATGCTATCAAGACCCGAGCCAATCCAGTTAAAGGGACGGAATAAGGTAAAGTCTAGCCCTTCTTGTGCGCCATAGGCCCAGATCACACGATCCATGAGCTGCTTGCTGCAGGAATAGATCCAGCGCTGCTTATCAATGGGGCCTAGCACCAATTCAGAGGCATAGGGATCGAATTCGCTATCGCGACTCATGCCATACACTTCAGAGGTGGAGGGGAACAGAATACGTTTGCCATATTTCACACAGCTGCGCACGATAGGAAGATTGGCTTCGAAATCTAGCTCAAACACGCGCAACGGTTGCTGCACGTAGGTTGCAGGTGTAGCGATGGCAACAAGAGGCAAGACCACATCACATTTTTTGATGTGGTATTCAATCCACTCGCGGTTAATAGTGATATCACCTTCAAAGAAATGAAAACGGGGATGTTCCATCAGTTCGGTGACGCGCTCGCTATTCATGTCCATGCCATAGACTTCCCAGTCAGTGGTAGACAAGATGCGTTGGCTAAGATGATGGCCGATGAAGCCGTTCACACCGAGGATGAGGATTTTTTTCATGTATGGAGCCTAGCAGACGGAAAACCAGAGATTATACCGCGTTGAGCGCAGAATTCAGGAAACCTTGCAATCAAATAATATCGTTTGTTTGGGGAGGCGGCTTGCAGCATCCTGCGGGTTTGAGTCATGGTTCCCTAAATCGAGCGCTAGAATTGCTAAAAGCGGCCCACTGCCGTTGTCTACCCAAATACCATATTGAGGGTCGTTATGAAGCACGACAGGCTGTTTTAGGGCTGGATGAAGGGTTTGGGGGGCTAAGCCAGAGTGGCCTGGGTCGGTTGCGTGGGTCAGGCTTTGAAATGCACTCCGTTCAATCATCTGGGTGCGTAATATCCGCGCAGGAATGCCGGCGAGTTCAGTGAACGCACCGGGGTAAGGTGGGGCGACGCCTCTGACTAAGTTGTGAATATCCTGAAGGGACTTAGACCAATCAATCCGGCCGTCTTCTGGTTTGCGACCATAACAATAATTGCCCTCTGCCAGATTTTGTTGCGTTCGCACTGCTACACCATGCAAAAGATCACTGAGCACGTTTTCCAAAACAATCTCAGCGGCCCAGGTGACTTTTTGAAAGACCTCAAAAGCGGTGTCATTGGGCAAGATGGGTACGCGTTGTTGACCCAAAAGAGCACCTTGATCTGGTTTGAGGGTCATCTCATGCAAACTTGCACCCGTTTCGGTTTCACCACGAATCACGGCCCAATTCACGGGTACACGGCCGCGGTATTTGGGCAGCAAAGAGCCATGCATATTGAATGCTCCTTCGTGAGGAACAGTCAGCAGGGCTTGATCTAGCATTTTGCGGTAATAGAAGGAGAAAAAGAAATCAGGTTCTAGTGCTTGAATCTGGGTGATGACTTCTTCGGTATTGGGATCTTCTGGGGTGATGATCGGAATGCCGTGTTGCGCTGCGAGTTTGGCGACGCTTTCAAACCACACTTTTTCTTTGGGATCATCTTGGTGGGTGACAACCAAGCGAACATTTACCTCAGCCGCTAGCAATACCGATAAGCAACGCACGCCCACGTTGTGATAAGCAAATACCACAGCAGTTTTTTTTATTGATCTTGCTAAAAGACTCATCTAATTCAGCTTAGCTTAGGTGTTTTCGAAGTGATCAGCTTGCAGGACCGAGTGGATCAGATAGCGAGGACGAATACGTACTTGCTGATAGATGCGACCCACGTATTCGCCTAAGAGCCCAATGCCAAATAGCAAAATACTGATCAGGAAAAAGGTAATGGCAAACAGAGTGAACACGCCTTCTGCTTCAGGACCAATGATCAGGCGGCGGATGGCCAGATAGATCACAAACAATCCTGATAGCAAAGAAAGGACCATGCCCAGCAGAGAAAAGAGTTGCAGAGGCACAATCGAAAAACCGGTGACTAAATCAAAGTTGAGACGAATGAGTTTATAAAGCGAATATTTTGATTCGCCGGCTGCTCGTTCTTCATGTTCTACCGTGACTTCGGTGGGGTTGGCTGCAAAGGTAAAGGCCAGCGCGGGGATATAGGTACTCACCTCGCGCGATTGGGTGATGGCATCAACAATTTTTCTATCATAGGCGCGCAACATACAGCCTTGATCCGTCATTTGAATACGAGTGAGCTTTTCACGAAGGCGATTCATGGCGCGAGAGGCCAGTTTGCGCCAGGCCACATCATGGCGCTGGCGGCGAATACTGCCTACGTAGTCATGACCTTCATCCATGGCTTTGAGTAAGTGATCAATTTCTTCAGGAGGGTTTTGTAAGTCGGCATCTAAGGTGATGATGCGTTGGCCATGCACTCTTTCAAAGCCCGCCATGATGGCCATGTGTTGGCCATAGTTACCGTTAAAATAAATTACGCGCGTGACATCAGGTCTTAATTGGAATTGCTGGCGCAAAATAGCGCCCGAACGATCGTGGCTGCCATCATTGATGAATACGATTTCATAACTCACCCCCAGCTTATCAAGTGCAGGATACAGCCGATCAAACAAGACTTGTAGGCCGTCTTCTTCGTTGTAAACCGGGATGACCACCGATACTTCAGGTAATCCAGAAGAGTGAATGGGACGATGCGCTGAGGGTATTGGATTTATGCTGGTCATTGAGGAGTGAGCTCCAATAAGGCATCGCAGACACGGTCTATATCTTCAAGGCCCATCATGGGGAATAAAGGAAGAGTGAGCGTTTCACGCGCAATACGCTCGCTATTGGGGAAGTCACCTTCTTTGTATCCTAGCGCGCGATAGGCAGTGGTGAGATGAACGGCTTCGTATGAAATCCCGCTGCCGATTCCGCGCTGATGGAGTGCTTTCATCAGTTCTGCGCGGCTGATGGTCATCCGATCTAAGGGCAGTAAGGGTGCAAACATATTCCATGAATGCCCTTCGTCTCCCTTGATCGGCAGCATGCCGCTGAAGCGATCGCTCAAGCGCTCAAAATAGCGCGCGACTAAAAGCCTGCGGCGCGCATTGAATTCATCCAAACGTTCGAGTTGCGCTATCCCCAGACGCGCATGCACATCCGGCATATTGTATTTAGCACCCACCACATCGACATCGCGTGTGCCATCGGGTAAACGGCGAATGCCATGAAAGCGCAAGCGTTCTACTTTCTCTGCTTCTTCAGTATTGGCAAAGACCAAGGCACCCCCTTCGATGCTGGTCATGTTTTTATTTGGGTGAAAACTGAAGCTGGCGATGTCGCCAAAGCTGCCTATTGGCTTGCCTTGCCAGCGTGTTCCGATCGCTAAGGCGGCATCTTCGATGACCCGCAAATGGTGTTGTTGAGCCAAGGCATACAGCGCATCCATATCCAAAGGATGGCCCGCAAAGTGGGTGGGCATGAGGGCGCGCGTGTGAGGCGTGATCGCAGCTTTGGTTGCTTTCAAATCCATATTGCGCGATTCGAGTTCTACATCTACAAATATTGGTTTAGCACCCGTGCGCGAAATGGCATTGGCACAAGCAAAGAAGGTTTGAGCTGGCATGATGACTTCGTCACCTGGCCCAATGCCGCACGCCAGTAGAGCGAGTTCCAAGCCTGCTGTCGCAGAGGTAACAACGCGAGCAGGGCGCCCCCCGTGGTAATCAGAGAGTGCTTTTTCAAAAGCTTGAACTTGTGGGCCGCTGGTGAGTTGATAGCTACGCACTGTTTCAGCGATCCCGCTGATCATTTGCTCATCAATGGTCGGTCTTGCAAAGGGAAGGAAGCCCAGAGTCATGCGCGTGCCACCAAAATTACTCCAACAATAATTAAAGAAATGCCTGCGAGTTTATTGGTACCCAGGCTCTCGCCAAATAACCACCAAGCTGCAAGCGCATTGACCACATAGCCAATTGAAAGTAAGGGGTAGGCTTGTGAGACGGGAACACGCGAGAGCGCCAAAATCCATATCACCACGCTGATGGCGTAGCAGGCTAAGCCGCCAATAATAGGAGGGGAGGTAGCGATACGCAGGCCAATCGGAATAATAGAGTTGGCGCTAAACTCAAAGTGGCCAATGGCATTGGTGCCTGCTTTAAGGAGTAATTGGGCGAGGGCATTAAGCATTACCCCGGTCAGGATAAGACCAAAACTGATGATATTCATGGTGCCGAAACTACCACATGGCGTGTGTTTTGAGCCAGTATATGCATCTTCATTCCTGCTGATTGAAGTACAGGTAATTGACCGATTTCAAAAATAGCGAGGTCATTAGGCTGGGTACCCCAGGTCTGCAAAAAATCTTTGAGCTGGGGAATAGAAAGATGGGGTTCTTGTTGTAGGCCAAACCCCAGTTCATCTTCAAAGTTGACTAAAGTTACGGTGCGCTTGAGATAAAAGTCTAGTGACTGATCATAGGTATTCACACTGAACACTCGGGCATTGGGTTTGACTTGTGACTGCCATGAGGCCACCCAAGGACTGGCAGAATTAAAGACGGCCAGCGAACTCGCACCCTGTAAACCCGTCATGGCGGCGATGAGTCCTGCCATGCTCATCACGCTATAACTTAGCATACGGTAGTGCTCTTTCAGTGCATACATAGCCACTGAAGCAAGAAGCAATGCGACTCCTCCAGCAGCTAGCCAGGGTGCCAAGTTTGAATAGGGAACGAGCATGTCGGGATCGAGATCGAGTGGAATACCCTGTTGAATGGACTGCTCAGGAAATCTCAATAACAAGCCTGCTAAAAGAAAAAGAAGGCCAAAGATTAGGCTGCCAAGACCGATGAGATGTTTTTGCTTTCGTGGTGAAGTGCAGAGATGAAGCGCAATGAGGGTGGCCAAAGGGGGGAAGGCCGGCAGAATGTAGGTAGGTAATTTTGAGCCGGAACTGCTGAAGAAGGCAATCACCCCCAATGCATAGATCAGCAGAAATCGACTAGCGTTAAAACGGTGAGCCGTGAAGGCGGTTTTTTTCCATGCGCTTATGATTGACTGAGGCAGCAGTAAAGTCCAAGGTAAAAAGCCTACTAACAAGATAGGTAAGAAATACCATGCGGGCTCTACCCTTTGATGAATTGTACTGGTGAAGCGCTCAAAATGTTCGTGGATAAAAAAGAAGTGAGCGAATTCGGGATTGCGCAGGGTACAGAGCACAAACCAAGGGGCGGCTACAATCAGCAGTGCGACAGTGGTGGTGAGGAGATGGGTACGCTTCCATGCTGAAAAATTGAGTGTGATGAGCGTATAGAGCACCATGGCAATGCCGGGGAGCACAATACCAATCAGCCCTTTGCTAAGCACAGCAAGACCCAAGCTGATACCCGCCAGCGCCATCCATTTTCTGGAGTGCGCGCTATGTTGAGCTTGCAAATAGGCAGCGATGGCTCCCGTTAGAAATGCCGTGACTCCACTATCGAGCGTATTCACATGCCCCAGTAAGGCCGGATACAGCGCCCCAGCTAAGATCAAAGGCGCAAGCCATTTTGTGTTGCGCGGTACGCATAGACTACCCGCCAACCAGCCAGTAAAAATGAGCGTGAGGAAACCACAAAAAGTAGTCCAAAAACGCGCAGTGCGTTCGCTTTCACCAAAGGTTTGATAAGCGATGGCGGTCGCCCAGTATTGCAGTGGGGGTTTTTCAAAATACTTAATACCATTCAGTCTGGGTGTCACGTAGTCACCGGTTAGCGCCATCTCACGAGATATTTCGGCATAGCGCCCTTCGTCTGGGCGCGCTAGGGGCCTGCTGTCCCAGGCAGCCCACCACACTATGAAAATCAATACAGCTGCAATCACTGGGGCCAGGAATGCTAAGCGCGAGGAATTAAATTTTTGCATCGTTCATGAAGCTTTGAGCAGAATCACAACAGCCCCGCTGCCTCCTGCTCCTAAGGGGGCATCGCTAAAAGCTAAAACTTCATCTCTTTGCATAAGCCAAGAGCGTACTCTGTTTCTCAACACGGGCTCTCCCGTAGGAGATCCATAACCTTTGCCATGGATTAACTGCACGCATCGCATGCCTTGTCGTCGCGACTGAGTCAAAAACAGTACCACTGTTTTTCTGGCTTCTTCCACGCGAAGCCCGTGTAAGTCAATGACGTTTTGGACTGCCCAGCGACCGCGTTGAAGGTCGCGCAGGATTTTATGCGGGAGTCCTACTCTTAGGAAACGTTCGGCATCCCCAATTTCCATCGCATCGGATAGTCCGTCAGGTGCGTTGAGTGCATCTAACAAAGCCTGATCTTCATCCCGTTGACTGTGAATGGGGATGGGCTTGGGTTTGGGGCGATCAGATTGCACGCGGCCAGGGTCCCGAACAGGCTGTGCATCTGCAACAGCCTCTCGGAATAGGGAAAAATCTTCGTCACCCATGGCCTTATGATCCATGTATCTTCAGTGTTTAGCCGTGCAGAGCTTCGAGGTAACGTTGCGCGTCTAGGGCGGCCATACATCCCGTTCCCGCGCTGGTCACCGCTTGGCGATAGATGTGGTCTTGCACGTCGCCTGCTGCAAACACACCCGGAACGCTGGTGTGGGTGAACCCACCTTGGCGACCTGTTTGCGTCACGATGTAGCCGTTTTCCATATCAAGTTGGCCTGCAAAAATATCGGTATTGGGTTTGTGGCCAATCGCAATAAATACACCCTTTACGTTGTGATCTTGGGTGCTGCCATCAATGGTAGATTTGACGCGAAGACCCGTTACGCCTCGGTCATCGCCCAAGACTTCATCTAAGGTGGCATTGAAAGCAAATTTCACTTTACCTTCGGCTTCTTTGGCTTTGAGGCGATCGATCAAGATCGCTTCGGCGCGGAATTTATCGCGTCTGTGAACAACGGTAACGGTTTTGGCAATGTTGGAAAGGTAGAGGGCTTCTTCTACGGCGGTATTGCCGCCACCCACTACGGCTACATCTTCGCCACGATAGAAGAAACCATCACACGTGGCACAGGCAGAAACGCCCCGCCCTGCATACGCTTCTTCTGAGGGAATACCTAAATATTGTGCTGAGGCACCCGTTGCGATGATTAAGGCATCACAGGTGTATTGCGCGCTGTCCCCTTGCAATAAAAAGGGGCGTTGTTTCAAATCGACGCGTTGAATCTGATCAAAAATCATTTCGGTCTGAAAACGCTCTGCATGAGCCTGAAAGCGGGACATCAGATCGGGGCCCAACACACCATCAGGATCAGCAGGCCAATTTTCAACATCGGTGGTGGTCATCAACTGGCCACCTTGGGCTAAACCGGTGATTAAAACCGGTTTAAGATTGGCTCTGGCCGCGTAAACAGCAGCGGTATATCCAGCGGGACCGGAGCCAAGAATAAGAAGCCTAATGTGGCGCGGGGTTTGAGTGGTCATGGAAAGCAGGGATATGAAGTGTTAAAGACCCGCTATAATCTCATGAGCTGCCTTACATGCGCATTAAGTGCGCCAAAGTATGTTTCCATTTTCTTCCTCCCGAAAGTCTGATTCTGGGTTTCCCGGCCGTTCCGCGGGGCCCGCTGGTGCCACTCCTTCAGCCGAGCCCAAGCCAACTGCCGATCCGCGTTTGGGCCGTTTGCTTAAAGATGCATTTTGGGCCCTAAGGCTCGTAGGAGGAATCTATTTACTGTTGTGTTTGGTCACTTATCACACCAGTGACCCTGGTTGGTCGATTAATGTGGGTGGCGATTCGGTGATTCGTAATCAAGGCGGGCCTTTGGGGGCGATGATTGCCGATATCCTGTATGTACTTTTTGGTTATTCAACATGGTGGTTGGTGGTGGCTATTGCGCTGGATCTGCGTTTAGCCTTGTTTAGGAAAAAATCAGCGTCTCGTTTTAAGTGGACGGGGCTGCTCATTGGGCTTGGGTTGATTTTTACCTTGGCGGGTTCTTGTACTATGGAGTTTGTTCGCTTAGGCCAACATCAGTTGGGTTTACCTGGAGCAGCGGGTGGAATCCTGGGGCAAGTTTTGGGGCAGGCACTCTTGGCGCAGGTAGGTTTTGTGTCGACCTTGCTTTTGGCACTGGCTGCGATGGCTGTAGGCTTCAATTTATTTTCTGGACTATCGTGGATAGAGATTGCAGAGAGTGTGGGGCGTTGGACTGAATTTGCAGCTAAGGGTGTTGTAGATCAGTTTCAGACTTGGCGGGATCGGCGAATGGGCCGACAGGCAGCTCAGGCCCGCGAGGTTGCAGTGAGTGAGGTGCGCGAAAAACTTCAGGTAGAAAAAGCGGAACCTGTGGTCATCGCGCCCGCCGTTGTTGAAATCCCGCAATCAGAGCGTGTGGTGCGAGAAAAACAAGCACCATTATTTGAAGATATGCCTGATTCTTCCTTGCCCCAGCTATCCTTGCTTGATCCCCCAGATGTGATGCGCGAGACCGTGAGCGATGAAACACTCGAGTTCACTTCTCGTTTGATTGAGCGAAAACTTCTAGATTTCAATGTGGAAGTAAAAGTGTTGGCAGCTTATCCGGGGCCAGTGATTACGCGCTATGAGATTGAGCCCGCAACGGGCGTGAAAGGCAGTCAGATTGTGAACCTCATCAAAGATCTGGCGCGTTCATTGTCGGTGGTGAGTATTCGTGTGGTGGAGACCATTCCGGGAAAAACCTGCATGGGATTAGAAATCCCCAATCCCCGTCGCCAAATGGTGCGCTTATCTGAGATTTTGTCCAGTAAGGCTTATGGAGATTTAGCTTCTCCACTAACGATGGCTTTAGGCAAAGATATTTCAGGTCATCCCGTGGTAGCAGACCTCGCGCGCATGCCGCACCTTTTAGTGGCGGGTACAACGGGTTCAGGAAAGTCTGTGGCGATTAATGCCATGATTTTGTCATTGCTCTACAAGGCCACTGCAGCTGAAATACGATTGATTTTGATCGATCCCAAGATGTTAGAGCTCTCGATTTATGATGGTATTCCGCATTTACTCGCTCCTGTTGTGACGGATATGAAACAAGCAGCGAGTGCGCTGAATTGGTGTGTCGGAGAGATGGATAGGCGCTACAAAGTGATGTCTGCCATGGGGGTGCGTAACTTGGCGGGTTACAACCAAAAAATTACCGAAGCAGAGAGGGATAGCAAGCCTATTGGTAATCCTTTTAGCTTAACACCAGAGGACCCCGAGCCCCTTGAACACATGCCCCTTATTGTCGTTGTGATCGATGAGCTCGCTGATTTGATGATGGTGGTGGGAAAAAAAGTGGAAGAACTCATTGCACGTCTTGCACAAAAAGCGCGTGCTGCAGGCATTCATCTGATTGTGGCCACGCAGCGGCCCTCAGTAGACGTAATCACTGGTTTGATTAAAGCCAATATACCAACTCGGATTGCTTTCCAGGTTTCAAGTCGCATTGATTCCCGAACCATTCTGGATCAGATGGGGGCAGAAGCCCTGTTGGGTCAAGGCGACATGCTATATCTGCCTCCAGGTACAGGCTACCCCGTGCGCGTACATGGTGCATTTGTAGCCGACCAAGAAGTACATAAAGTGGCGAGTGCGCTCAAAGCAATGGGGGAACCCAACTATATCGAAGGTCTGTTGGAAGACCCGAGCGAGGCGGGTGCAGAGGGTGAATTGTTAGAGGGTGGGGGCGAGGCCGACCCGCTTTACGATGAAGCCGTGGCGATCGTATTGAAGACGCGCAGGGCTTCAATTTCTTTGGTGCAGAGACATTTACGAATCGGCTACAACCGTGCTGCGCGCTTGATCGAGCAAATGGAGCGGGCAGGGTTGGTTTCATCGATGGCGAATAACGGCAATCGTGAAGTGTTGGCACCGAGCGGAGGGCGCGAGGAATGAGGACTGTATTGAGCTTACTCATGAGCCATCGTCACCGGCTGATGCGCCGATTCTTTGCCATGATGGGTTTGCTCTTTGCCTTAGGGTTTGCTTTTCCAGTAAGCGCTGATGGCATCTCTCGACTGCGTTCATTCATGGAATCTACGCGAAGTGGGCAAGCTGATTTTGTTCAGCAAGTCACTTCTCGCGAAGGGAAAACCATGACGCCACTCAGTGGTCGCTTATGGTTTATGCGGCCGGGTCAATTTCGTTGGGATGTGCAAAAGCCCTACAAGCAACTCATCGTAGCTGATGGGCATGAAGTGTGGCTATGGGATGCCGATTTGAATCAGGCTACAGTTAAGGCACAACAAAAAGCGCTGGGCGCTAGTCCTGCTGCCATTCTTTCAGGTGATATTCAAAAACTCGATGCCGATTTTAAATTGGTGGAGGGTGGCACCAGCGAATCTTTGGAATGGGTGGATGCCTTTCCGCGCACCAAAGATATTGGCTTTGAGCGTATTCGTTTGGGTTTTTCTGGAACCGAATTAGTACGGATGGAATTAAAAGATAGCTTTGGACAGTTGACGCACATCACCCTGAGCCATTTTGATAAAGCCCCGATTCGCAGTTCTGCAGACGTTTTTCAGTTTCGCCCTCCCGCTGGCGCGGATATCATTCGCGAGTAAGCGTGGCCTCCGATCTTTTTCAACAGTCACCCCGCAAGCCTTTAGCTGAAGCGCTGCGACCGGATCATCTAGACGCAGTCATAGGCCAGCGCCATTTGTTGGGGCCGGGTAAACCCCTACGCTTAGCTTTTGAATCAGGTAAACCGCACTCCATGATTCTATGGGGGCCGCCAGGTGTAGGAAAGACCACCCTGGCAAGGCTGACTGCACAGGCTTTTTCTTGCGAGTTTATTGCTTTATCTGCGGTGTTTGCGGGTGTGAAAGAAATTCGAGCTGCCATGGAACAAGCCGAGCAATTTTTACAGCGTGGCCGCCACACCATTTTGTTCGTAGATGAAATTCATCGCTTTAACAAAGCCCAGCAAGACGGCTTACTGCCCTATGCAGAATCGGGTTTGGTTACGCTCATTGGCGCCACGACTGAGAATCCTTCGTTTGAAGTGAACTCGGCATTGCTGTCGCGGGCTCAAGTGTATGTATTGAAGTCGTTGAATGAAGAGGAGCTCAAAGAGCTCATTCAGCGAGCGCGTGAAAAAGTTCTGAAAGACTTAGCGTTTGACGAAGCCTCCATCGATACCCTGGTGGGCTATGCCGATGGTGATGCTCGCAAAATGCTGAATCTGTTAGAGCAAACACAAACCGCTGCACATGCGGCCAAAACCAAGAATATCACTGCAGAATTTATTCAAAGTGCACTGACACTGAATGTGCGGCGTTTTGATAAAGGGGGCGATCAGTTTTATGATCAGATTTCGGCCTTACATAAATCAGTTCGAGGGTCTCATCCCGATGCCGCTTTGTACTGGCTCTGTAGGATGTTGGATGGTGGGGCTGATCCCCGTTACTTAGCGCGCAGGATTGTACGCATGGCTTGGGAAGACATTGGTATTGCCGATCCACGTGCGATGCAAGTCGCCAATGATGCTGCTGAAACCTTTGAGCGATTGGGTTCGCCTGAAGGCGAATTGGCCCTCGGCCAAGCCGTGATTTACTTGGCGGTCGCAGCCAAAAGTAACGCAGGCTATAACGCCTACAACGCCGCCAGAGCTTTTGTGCAACAGGAGTCCTCGCGCGAGGTGCCGGTGCATTTACGCAATGCGCCCACCAAGCTGATGAAAGAATTGGGCTATGGCCATGCCTATCGCTATGCCCATGATGAGCCAAACGCCTACGCTGCAGGTGAAACCTATTTGCCAGATGGAATGAAAGAGCCCAACTGGTATCAGCCTACTCCCCGTGGCCTAGAACAACAGATCGCTGAAAAAATGCGCTTTCTTCGCGGCCTTGATCAAGCGGCTAAGAAGTGCTGATCTTGCTTGAGACAGAGCAGTGATAGCGGGGAAGTGCTGCAACGCGCTAAAATCTAAAGCTTAACTTTTGGAATTCAGCATGCTCGATATTCAATTACTTCGTACTCAACCTGATTTTGTTGCCGAACGCTTAGCTGCAAGAGGCGTGACCTGGGACCGCAGCGTGTTTCAGGCGCTGGACGAAGAGCGTAAAGAAGTACAAACACGCACCCAAGCTTTGCAAGCGCAACGTAATGCATCTTCTAAAGCCATTGGTTCAGCCAAAGGGAAAGGCGAAGATACCTCAGCGTTGATGACTGAGGTTGCCAAAATTGGTGAAGAACTCGCAGCCGGTGAAGTGCGGGTTGCTGAAATTCAGGGTGCACTTGAAGAGATTTTATTAGGCTTGCCTAACTTGCCGCACGAGACCACACCACAGGGTGAATCTGAGCATGACAATGTAGAAGTTCGGAAATGGGGTACGCCAAGACAATTTGATTTTGAAGTCAAAGATCATACGGCGGTGGGTGAGGGGTTAGGCTTATTAGATTTTGCTGCCGCTGCGAAAATTGCGGGTGCGCGTTTTTCAGTGCTGAAGG
>CAIPTD010000029.1 GCA_903867885.1 uncultured Ferrovum sp.
CTCCATACGGAGAGCCCGCAGCACCCACACCTATCGATTGATTATCTTGTTAAAGAGCGGTCGCTACGCAGTAAAAGTACTTACCTGAGCGACGAAAGACAGCAAGTATGAGGCGTATTAAACTAACCGTCAATACTTGCTACGCTTTTTTTACGCTAGAGAAAGGGGTTGAATAGAAGACGAAGCTGTAACCGGTTGAGGAACAAAGGTTTCAGGCATTGGCGGACTAGAAACATTCGATTCTAATTGTGGCCGTTTAGCAGGAGGTTGGTCTGTATCTTCAGGCATGCCTTCAGGGACTTCTCCTGTCCAGTGAATCAATTCCAGGCGGCCATCAAAATGCTCAACAATGGCCGTACAACTATCTACCCAGTCTCCGCAATTTACGTAACATACTCCAAGATGATCGCGAATTGCCGCTGCGTGGATATGTCCGCACACCACGCCATCTAGGTTTCGCTGCTTAACCGCATGGACGACCGAATCTTCAAAATCAAAAATGAAATTAACGGCCGATTTAACTTGGCGTTTGGCATATCCCGCTAAGGACCAATATCCGGGCATGCGCAGTAACCGACGAATCAAGGACAACCATACGTTCAAAATGACCAGGAGGTTGTAGGCGATATCACCCAACACAGCCACCCAGCGATGATGCCGAGTGACTTGATCATATTCATCGCCGTGAATTAAGAGGAAGCGACGACCATCGGCCAAGGTATGAACTGCTTCACGTTCAATCTTGATATCACCAAACGAAGTACCTACATATCCCCGCAGTGCCTCATCGTGATTGCCAGGGATGAAGAGCACTTCCACCCCATGGCGCGCGCGCTTGAGTATTTTTTGTACAAAAGTATTTTGTGCTGCTGTCCAGTGGATGCTTCGGCTCATTGCCCAAAAATCTACAATGTCTCCCACAAGAAATATTTTTTCGCTGTGATAACAACGTAGAAAAGACAGCAAGCGTTCCGCTTGACATGCACGGGTTCCAAGATGAATGTCAGAAAGAAAAATGGTCCTCACCTGCTCGATCACGTCAGGACTCCTCGTCGCGTTTGCGACCAATAAAAATAAAATAGGGAACCTGTAAACCAGGCATATAGGGAATAGAAGATCTCAACTCACGTACTTCTATCGTTTCAAAACGATATTGCAAGTAAGCCAGTAAATCTGAATTTAAACGCACACCATCGTGATCAAACCAAAATGGCCAGAAAAAACGTCCTAACTTGCCCTGTTTGAAACCTCGAGACGAGCCCCCACGAGGGGCCACTTGAAAATCGACGACACCAATCAAGCCCCCAACTGCTAAGTTTTGATAAGCGTTATCAATTGCGGCAAACCAAGGCGGAATCATCGTCAAGGAATAGGAAAAATAAACCCTATCTAGGGGCTGACTAGCTCGCCAGGTACAGGCGTCTGCATGATGGACGGATACCTTAGGATGATTGTCTAAACGTGCCTGTGCTTGACGCAGAAGTGGCTCGCACAAATCCACCAGATCAACATGGCCAAGAGTATCGAGTTGGTCACGATAAAACTCAACAGTACGACCTGTCCCAGCGCCAATTTCAGCAACGTTATAGCCTGCTTGAATGCCCAGAGATTGAAGCATCTCGGCGCGGCCATGAAGAAGTTTTTCCCGAAAACGGTCGTAGTGGACAGCCTGGGGGGCGTAAAAAGAATCGAGCTGACTTTCTGCCCCACCTGAAGTAGGCAAGCCCTTGGCCATACTGGCCAAAATTCTTAGATCAGCCAGCCAAGTGCTCATCGTCATGCGGGCAAATCAACGATATGAAATCCGGCATAGGTATGCACCCTATCAGCACGAGTCAACTCTCTTGCCATTTCTTCATGAAATTTCAGCACATTCCGTAACTGCTGTTTGTCTGCACCAACCTGAACCCAATCTAAATAAGTTGGGCGCGCATGGGCGCTGCGCATAATAGCGCGGGCACTTGGTGTAGCCCGCTCTAAAATGGCGTCCCATTCCTCCATTAACGCCTCAGGGTGATAACTGCTCATCCAGTCCATATGATCTAACAAGACAAAACGTGAGATGAGATGGCTCTCGCCCTGAAGAAATTGCGTCACTGTTCCAGTGTAAATATGCAAACGATCAATCAACCCCGCTTGTAATCGTTCAAACTCCTCACGCTTTAAATAGCTGGGGCAAGCGTCTTTGGTGTAACGACCACGTAAATAGACACCATAAAAATAGTTGTCTTTTAACGGAAGTTCCCTCATCACATATTCAAGAGATTCGCGGATAAAGCCAGATACGCCTCCCGCGTGTTGGGCTTGAACCTCACGTCGCTGAGGATGGGGTACGCCAATCATGCTCATTGTAAATTGACGGGATAAGGTCCATCTCAGCGCTGGTCCCCATAAAATTGGCGCAATTTTTTGATCATAAATTGCTCTCTGCTCATCTAAGGTATCCGCTTCAAACATCGCTTCAACATGAGTACGCAGTTTTGGGCGAAGCCGCAGATACGCATGAAAAGCACGCGCAACCGTTCCGGCCAAACCATTAAAATAAAAACTTCCCCGCTTACCTTCAAACCATGGGCAGCGACGATCCCAAAAACGCCGCGCAAAGGGAGTCAGTAAAGGGCGCAAGTGATCGCGGTACAAGCGCGTAAATTCGGGATGAACGCCATCACCAAAGATTTTAAAAAAATCCTCATAGTCCAAGGTCCGGATTCCTGCTGCCTTCAGTTCAAGCAAGGCATTTTGACGCGGGTTCGCATCAATGGCGTGCACACTGGCAGGGGCATCAAGAAGGTAGTCAAGCGCATTACAGCCTGCACTGCTGATAACCAAAACCCGGTCTCCGGGTCCAATGGACAAAGCTCTGCGATCTACGCGAGGGTCCTCCCAGCAAGTGTTATAGACCAAGGAACTAGACCAAAGGGCGTTAAATATCTTCTGATCAAGGCGGTCAACAAGCGTTGGGCGGGATTTTGGTGGCGGACTGAGATGTGACTCAGCCCTTAAGGTAGTAGGACTCAATTTTTTTTCGTCTTAAGTGCGTGCTTACCACGCGTAACTAACATCGTAAGACGTTTTGATGACATCGCCGTGACGCTCGACATAAAACGTATTACACCCTTGATTGCCGTATTTTCAATTGCTTTGCAAGAACTTGCTATGAAAGATGGAATCATAACCTGCATCAGAAGTGAAATCTCTCTGAAATGTTTTGTTTCTTCAGCTTGCGTTAGAATAGAACACGTGACTATGTAAATGCAGTAATTAGGAGAAAACGGGTGGAACCCTATGTCCTTACCGTAGACATGTCCGGCCTCCCGCAGGCTTGGGTAGAACTGCAAGAAGCCATCACTTACCACGCTAAAGGCCAGGTGGCTTGGAGTTTGGGTGAGCAAGTGTGCTCATTTCGTGGCGGATGGAGAAGAGACGGTACCCGTTCACAAATTGATACTAAATCCATCATTGCGATCCGGGGAAGCGCCAATGGTGCTCGCCTTTTAGGGCAGTCACCTGGTCTTTCCAATCCCTTGCTGTTTTCACGTGATCGTCAGCTTTGCGCCTATTGCGGTTTCCGCTTCCCTCTAAAAGATCTTTCGCGTGATCACGTCGTGCCGGTATCACGAGGGGGAAGAAACACTTGGACTAATGTTGTTACAGCCTGCAGATCTTGTAACACCTGTAAATCAAATAGGCTGCCTGAAGAAGCGGGGATGAGTTTGTTGTATGTTCCTTATAGCCCTAATCGCTATGAACATTTCATTTTAAGAAATAGACGTATCCTAGCCGATCAGATGCAATATTTAATGTCAGGCGTACCTAGGAATAGTCGTTTACACGACTAATTCAAAAAATATCCTCTTTTTTCTCCCTGTATTCCTCTGGAAGAATAAGTTCTTTAACCCGCTCAACAGAGACATTTAACAAGCCAGAAATATCATAGAAGTCATCTGGCAATGCGGGGTTATCCCATCCTCGCGCAGAGTGGCGCGCAAGATTAACAGCATAAATGACGTTTTTCACACTGGGATGCTGGCTGTTTTGGTCACCCATCATCGTGATAAGCAATTCCGGCAAGTGCCAGCGCACTGCAAGTGCATGCTCTAAATGATTAAATGACACACCAAATACTGCGTGTTGTGCATCTGCACTGCGTAAGGTGGGGTCTAATTTCTTGCGTTGCTCAATTTCAGCACAATCACCGGGCGCCAAAACCCACATTGCCATTTCTATAAAGTCATGGAGGAGTGCAGCAATCAAAATGACTTCCGTGTCTAGATCGCGGCGACGTAAAGCCCAATCCCGCGCATAGGTTGCAGCCCGATACGAGCGGCTGATCACTCTTAATAAACCTGCCAAGGCCTGGGGGTTATCTTGTAAGCTATCTTCGATGGAATGCAGGTGTCGAAATTGCCTGAAAAATGGCTCTATTCCTGTCATCAAGATAATAGGTTCTAGAGTTTCAAGATCAGTTATCTGTCGGCGATTGCGGATCCTTGCGCTCCAAGCATAAACCTTGAGTGTCATCAGGGGATCATCCAGTATTGCATCGGCAACCGACCTCACATCCAAAGTATCGATGTGTTCAGCCATCTCCTCAAAGTTGAGCACTGTTCGCTTTAAAACCGGAATATCCATCCCAGTAAAATAGCGCTCCCAGGCCTCTAAGGAGGCGGGTAAAGCGGGTAGCCCTCTGACTCGGCTAGCGGGATCTCTGTGTGTATCCATATAAGAATATCGGCCTCTTTCAGCGCATCTTAAGCTAGCTTCTCATAGATTGAGAACTTAATAATGTTCCTCTAGGAATCGCAAGACATCGAAAGCGACTGCCTCCCACCCTTGTTCCATTTGCAGCATATGTGCCATCTCAGCATATTGATGGGCTTTAACGCCATAATCTTCTGCCATCGTAATACCTGATTCAATGCGTATCAATTGGTCTTTAGCGCCCAGCGCAACCATCAATGGGACAGGGATCTCTGCGCGTGCCAGAGAATGCAAACCCATATCGCGCAGAGCTCTAGCTGATTCCGGCTGCAAAATATCGGCAACTAAGCGCACTATTTCCTCAGGAGTATCTTGCGTCATTAGCATATCTCTTGCGCGGACTATGCGGTCGTCTAAGCCCCCAATCCCCGGGGTCACTTCCATGCGCAAAGCGAGCATGGGGTGGTGCATCATGAAGTGCAACATTTCCCATGCCATGCCATGAGGGGGCACCGAGGCAAGCAGAACTATTCCTGCTGCTACTTTGCCCTCGATAACATGGCGTTGAGCCAAATACCCACCCATAGAATGCCCAATAATGACAGGCGCTAAAGTGTAAGTATTGATCTGCCTATCGAGCGCTTCTGCATAATCGTCTAGGCCTAAGACATGCAGATTAGGATCAGTAACCCCCCCTCCATGCCCGGGCAAGTGCATACTTTCACACTTCCAGCCTTGCTTTTCGAAGTACTGCTGAAACCCATGCCGCCACACTCTGGCATCACATGAGGCTCCATGCACAAATAATAAGGGGGGCCTCATTCAGGAAGACCTATTAAATAATTTAAACCATACATATGCTATGACTGTAACACTCAGCGCTTTATAAATCGCATCGTATTGTTAAATGTACTAGAGGATTTTAGATTGGATTGGGATGTCATCATTATCGGGGCAGGCGCCGCAGGCTTATTTTGTGCCGGTATTGCAGGCCAAAGAGGCCTGAAAGTATTGCTCATTGATCACAGCACTGTGATTGCTGAAAAGATCCGCATCTCGGGAGGAGGAAGATGTAATTTCACCAATCGCGATCTGGATGCTCGCTCAGCGCATCGGCATTTTATTAGCGAAAACCCTTCATATTGTCGGAGCGCATTGAGTCGTTATACCCCTCAAGACTTCACCCGTTTGCTCACTCAGTATCACATTGGGTTCCATGAAAAACATAAAGGGCAATTATTCTGTGATGAAGGCAGTCATGTCATTATTGATATGCTGATGGATGAATGCGCTGCGGGAGGCGTTCAGCGATGGCAACCGTGCAACGTAGAAGCGATTCGTCTGCTTAATGATTTGAGTCAACACAACTCTTCCCGTTCAGGCTTTGAATTGGACACCTCAAATGGGTGTGTCACAACCCACAAATTAGTCATTGCAACGGGCGGTTTATCTATCCCAAAAATTGGCGCAACAGACTTTGGATATCGCATCGCCAAACAATTTGGGCACTCCCTCGTAGAGCCAAGACCCGCTTTAGTTCCTCTTACCTTTCCCAATGCGCAATGGGAAACATTTGCTGCCCTTGCGGGGATTTCGTTACCCGTTAGGGTGGCAATAGGTTCAGGGAAAACACGGCCTCAGTTTGATGAAGATCTTTTATTTACCCATCGCGGTTTGAGCGGACCAGGTATTTTACAAATTTCTAGTTATTGGAATCCAGGCGAGGCTTTAAGCCTTGATCTCCTCCCTGACTCGCAAGTCGAATCTCAGCTC